>NZ_DAHXOI010000001.1:0-300000 GCF_027364955.1 Ferrimicrobium sp. | reverse complement strand
CGTAGACGAAATCACGAGTCTGGCTTCCATCTCCAAGGATACTGGCCTGCTCGCCTGCGATGATGGCCTGAGCGAACTTCGCCACCACCCCTCCCTCAGCCAACATGCCTTGTCTTGGCCCATAGACGTTCGCCAACACGAGAGCGGTGTATTCGAGGTCGAAGCTCGCCCGAAAGAGCCGCAGATAGGCGAGAACCGCATCCTTGGACAGACCATAGAAGGAGTCCGGATTATGAGGCATATCCTCGCGCACGGGCAGATCTTTTGGTGCTATCGCACCATAGATACCGGCACTCGTGGCAAAGATCACCTTTGCGACGCCGGCATGTCGTGCAGCTTCGAGGACACGAAGAGAACCGACAACGTTAGTCGTCAAATCCCCGACAGGGTCCAACATGGATTCACGCACGTTGACCTGCGCAGCAAGATGGATCACCGCCCCAGGTTGGCGCCGCATCATCAGCGACTCAAGATCACCATCGACGATATCTAGCTTATGAAAATGTAAGCCACGATCACCCTTACCTCGCGCCGTGCGAAGATTGGCGAGGGAGCCCGTCGAAAGATTATCGACCACATCGACTGCGTAGCCAGCATCGATCAGCCGCTCCACTAGATGAGAACCGATAAAACCGGCTCCGCCGGTGACCAAGACAGGAGACGACGTCATCTACGATTGTCCCACGCCTACCAAGCTGTCGCCTGGATGGAGATCCGTACTCTCAGCGACAATAGCTAGTTCATCGAGGTGGACATCCTCAGGAACCACCGTGTGCGCACCGACAATCGATCCCCGGATGACTGAACCCGGACCCACGCGGGCGCCCTCAAGGACAACTGAGTCGACAATCGTGGCCCCATCGGCAATCTCGACCCCGTCCTCAATCACCGATCCAACGACTCGTGAAACCGAACTCAGTTGGACCGACGAACCAAAGTAGCAATGCCCGATAGCGTCTTCCGGTTGATTCGGAGCGGGATACCAGGCTCGCGGGGGAACAAGCTCACCCATCCGAGCACCAAAGAGAATATCTCGAATCGCCCGATAATAGTTTTTTGGCGTACCCGCATCAAGCCAGTAACACTCATACGCGCGGGCAAAGAGGCTGCCCTGTTCTACCAGTTGCGGGAATAACTCTCTCTCGATCGACATCTTGCCACCTTGAGGGATAAGCTCAAGGGCACTCGGCTCCAAAATGTAGATCCCCGCATTGATATCATGCGAGGGAGCGGATTCGATCGAGGGCTTCTCCACAAAACGAAGGGCGCGCCCATGCTCATCCTTCACCACCACGCCAAACTGGCTAGGGTTGTCCACTCGCACCAGTCCAATTGTCGCACGGCTTCGCCGATCGAGATGGAAATCTATCAAATCTTTTACGTCCAAGTCGGTCAAGATATCGCCGTTGACCACCAGAAATGTTTCATCAATGCCAGCACTCTCTGCAGCAAACCGGATCGCCCCTGCCGTATCAAGTGGCTCCTCTTCGATGGCATAGGTTAAGCGGACCCCTGCCGCTTCCCCAGTCGGATAGGCCAAGCGGAAGGCGTCTGGTTGATATCCAAGCGACAACACCACCTCGTCGACACCGAAACCTCGAAGGCGATGCAGGACCCGCTCCAACATCGGGAAACCAATCACTCGAAGCATCTGCTTAGGAGTATGAAACGTCAGTGGTCGAAGGCGAGTGCCCTCCCCACCGACGAGAACGACTGCTCGCATCTCCCCTCCTGCTACTTAGTACTGCTCGTGGACTTCGATGTGGTCTTGGACTTCGACGTGCTCGTGGACTTCGATGTGGTCGTGGACTTCGACGTGCTCGTGGACTTCGACGTGCTCGTGGACTTCGATGTGGTCGTGGAATTCGATGTGGTCGTACTCGACCCAACCGATGCAAGATTCGCTGCTGTCGGAGGTTGAGGAGGAGTCGTGCCCTTGGGTAGCACGCCAAGAGTGATCACTTCATCGTTTGCGAGACGCACCTGCGCAAGACTTCGATAAACCACGGGCTTCGTGGCCAGGAGCGAAGACCAGACGTAAATACCAAAAGTAGCAGACTTGCCACTGCAACCCGCGGTGGCGCTCACCGATTTGCCTCCGGGTAGCGTGAATCCATCCTTTGCTACACTCAACCCACGAATCGCCTTGGGAAGTAACGCCAACGTGGCATTGGCCCCCTCTTCGGACTTCGACTTTGGTGCAACCGTCAGGACACCATCTCCTAGTGACGTGATGCCACTTTTCACATCAGTCGTCTTAGCCAGTACCGGCAAATACTTGCCGCAGGCATCAAATCCGATAGCCGTGTGCCATGTCGTCCCAATCACCGGCTGATCGGCCGCGGTTGTCGCTGACGTCGGGTGATCGATCTCGTACTTTGAATAGCCGACCACTGCGACACCAGCGACCACAATAACTGTCAGCGCGGAATAGAACCCCACTGGAATCTGCCGTCGAACTTTTGCTCCACGGCCTGAAGCTTGTGCTCTTGCAACTCTTCGAGCGCTCTCTTTGCTTGCCATAACAGGTTAAGGCTACCGTCTTTGTGGCCCGTCCAGGACCGAAGATGGCGAGACTTGCCCGAGAAACCCGTGAACCACCCACAGCTCGAGTTCATCGCAAACGCTAGGCCAAAGTCAAACATGGCGCTGCACGGGTTGCACGACGCATGGCTAACCCGTTTGCATCCCTCAGTTGCGCACCGTACCCGTGATGATCGTCCGCATCACGCTCAGAACGCAACGTAGTCCAATCCCCATCTCCACCGCGAACAATGCCAGGGTTGAGCGCTGCTCCAAAGAGGCATACGTCGCCATTGACCGATGATGCTCAACGACAGCTCCTAACCGCCGCTGACTACTCGATGCACCGCCCACGTGGGTCACCACTGCGAGAGGTTCGTAGACAATCTGGTAGCCAGCGAGTGCCATTCGGCGACAGAGGTCGACATCTTCCAAGTACAGATGGTATTTCGGATCGAAGCCACCAATCCCGCGGACCACGTCAGTGGGACATAACAGGCAAGCTCCTGAGATCCAGGGCACGGTCACGGCCGTACTTGGATCGAGATCGCTCATACGATACGAGCGTGTAGCAGCACTCTCTGGGACGAGCCAGCCAATCGCACCATGGCGGATCGATTGCCAGAGTGATGGAAAGCGTCGAAATGAAGGATAACGGCCACCATCACGATCCAGAACCTTCGGCCCTACAGCGCCCACAGCGGCACTCGATGCCGCAGTGGCGACAAGCGCATCGACCGCTCCGGCGTGTACGGTCACATCTGGATTCATAACCAACACCATCGATTCCTCGATCATCGCGAGACCTCGATTAACAGCCAATCCATAACCAAGGTTCTGACCAAATGCGACCCTACGAACAACACAGCTAGCAAAGGTGAATGTCCATTCACCAGGTTCCGTTGCGCCGTTATCGATCAGGACAATGGTGCCAACACCTTGGGCTGCAAGCTCCTCGACAAGGCGATCAGTCGAGCCTGAACGATAGAGAACGATGATGGCGGCAACGGTGGTCTTCACTGAAGATCAAGCTCTCGAACGACTCGTTCTATCGCATCATGCCAATCATCGGTTGCACGCCCAAGCGCAGCACTGTAGGTTGCCGTTGCAAGCACTGAGTAAGCAGGACGGGGGGCTGGATATCGGTCAGCAACAGAGGCAGCGGTGATCTCCACCACCTGGTCAAGATCCCGTCCGAGCGAGGTGAGGATCCAGCGCACCACTTCATACCACGATGCGGTACCGCCATTGACGACATGAAAGTTGCCGGTGCACGCACTCAGCATCAATTGAATGCTTGCCTCGCTTAAATCGTCTGCGACAGTCGGGGAACCGACTTGATCACCGACAAATCGGAGGACTGAGCCCTCCTTGGCAAGTCGGACAACGGTAGATGCAATATTGCCGGCCGATGCGCTCATCAGCCAGGCGGTTCGAATATTGAGATCAGTCCCAACACGCAGCTCGCACTCACCTCCGAGCTTGCTACGGCCATAGACACCAAGGGGGTCGACACGATCCCATTCGCGGTAGGGTTCAACCGACTGGCCATTGAAGACATAATCGGTTGAGAAGTTACAAACCCGAGCACCCACGGCGTCGGCAGCCTCTACCTGCCAGCGAAGCGCCAGCGCGTTGACACCAAACGCGAGCTCGGGCTCTCGTTCACATCGATCGACGGCAGTGAAAGCGGCAGCATTCACCACCCAATCAGGTCGAAGTGACCGGATGACCTCATTAACGGTAGCGCGCTGACGTACATCGATGTCAGCAGAGGTAAAGGCGAAGACCTCAACGGGGAGATCGAGTTCGCGAAGCCTTCTCGCGAGTCGCTGACCCAGTTGTCCATTACTTCCGAAAACCACAAAGCGCAGCTGACTCACGATCGAGACTGCCAGGCTGCCGACTCCTGGACCGGGGCACGACCCATCAATGGACGCCACCAGGCCTCATTGCCACGGTACCATTGGATCGTTTCGCTGATCCCTTGGTCGAAGCGGATGGACGGTGTGAAACCAAGCTCATTGCGAATCTTGGAGGAGTCTAACAGATAACGGCGGTCATGCGAGGGGCGATCAGGAACCGTCGTCTTGAGTGTATCGGGTTTGCCTAGTTCAACAAGAATCCGATCAGCGATCTCCTCGATCGAATATTCGTCACCTGTACCAACATGATAGGTCTCCCCTGGTTGCCCCGTGTGAATCACCAAATCGATGGCTCTCGCGTGATCGAGCACGTGGATCCACTCTCGTCGGTTATCCTTCGAAGCATAGAGGGGCAGTGGTTGATCCTGCAAGGCTAGCGCAGTAAAGAGGGGGATCAATTTTTCCGGGAATTGGTAGGGTCCATAGTTATTGGCGCAGTTGGTGATGCTGATCGGCAAGCCATACGTCAGCGCATAGGCCCGAACCGCGTGATCTGCCGCGGCCTTGGATGCGTTATACGGGGTGCGCGGACGATAGGGCGACTCCTCCGTAAATGCATCCTGGGCATCAAGATCAAGATCCCCATACACCTCGCAGGTCGAAACATGATGAAACCGTGTCAGCCCCCCGTAGGCCCGAGCAGCCTCAAGGAGACCAACCGTCCCGGTGACATTCGTGCGAAAGAAGCGCTCGGGATCGATGATGGCCAGCGAGTTATGAGATTCGGCGGCAAAGTTCACCACCACATCGACGGTGTAGCGATCAAGCACCTCCACCACGTGGTCGGTGTTACCGATATCGCCATGAACAAAGCTGATGCGATCGCCCAGATCTGTTAGTGACTCGCGACAGCCCGCATAGGTGAGCGCATCGAGTACGACAATATCATCGTCTGGATAGGCCGTTGACCAGTACCGCGTGAAATTCGAGCCGATAAATCCTGCGCCTCCGGTGACCAGTAGTTTCACTGCCCTCGCCTTTCATGGTAGGGAAACGTTGCGAGCACAGACTATAGCAACTCCACCCGAGCGTGATCGCCTACGATGAGCTTGGTAGCGCTGGGCCGTTCACTGCGGTGACAAATCTTGGCAAACTTCCCGATCACCGAACCTTCGATTGCGCCGACAGTGTCAACCGTAGAGTCGCTGAGAATAATGGAGTTCATCACTTCGGATGAGAGTATCGCACATCGATCCCCAATGGACGAGAAGGGACCAACGTAACTGGACTGCAGAACAACATCGCGCCCAATGATGGCGGGGCCACGAACGATCGAGTCGACGACCTTCGCTCCTGCCTCGACGACCACCGGGCCCTCGATCTTAGAGTCGATCACCTCACCCGCGATTGACGGTCGAATCGCCATCAGCGCAATCCTGTTGCCGTCGAGCAGCGCCTCAGGATCCCCCAAGTCCTTCCAGTACCCCTCCACCATCGATGAGTTCACCCCGAGATCATGATCGATCAGCCAGCTGATGGCGTCAGTGATCTCAAGTTCCCCCCTCGCGGAGGGCGCGATCTGAGCAACTGCCTCATGAATACGAGCATCGAAGAGGTAGACCCCAACCAGGGCAAGATCGGAGGGGGGATGATCAGGTTTCTCCACGAGACGCAGCACCGAACCGTCCTTGGCGACCTCGGCTACGCCAAACTTTCGAGGATCTGGAACGCGCGCCAGCAAGATCCTCGCCGCTGTTGCGGCGTCTCGAATGGTGAACCCGTGCACAATGTCGGTGATGCCACCGACAAGAAAATTGTCGCCAAGGTACATGACAAAATCCTCATCGCCGAGGAAATCCTTGGCTATGAGAACAGCGTGAGCAAGCCCGCGCGGCGCATCCTGTGGAAGATAGGTCGCCTTCAAACCAAAAGCCGAGCCGTCTCCAACGGCGGCCTTGACCTCGCTGGCCGTGTGTCCCACGACAATCCCTACATCGGTAATGCCGCACGCAGCGATCGCTTCGAGGCCGTAGAAGAGGATGGGTTTGTTCGCGATCGGTACCAGCTGCTTGGAGGCGGTATGTGTCAGCGGGCGGAGTCGAGTCCCGGATCCTCCGGCAAGGATGAGCGCCTTCATCTGGTCCCCTAAGAGGTTGGTAGACCGAGCGAACGGGCGATCACAAGACGCTGCACCTCAGATGTTCCTTCGCCAATCTCGAGTATCTTGGCGTCACGATAGTAGCGTGCCACAGGAGACTCCTCGATGAACCCTGCCCCTCCAAAGATTTGGGTCGCCTCTCTGGCCACCGACACCGCAGCCTCGGTAGCATAGAGCTTCGCAATCGCCGCCTCTCTCTTGAAGGGCCGCCCGTGATCCTTGAGCCACGCCGCGCGGTAGACCAACAGCCTCGAGGCTTCGACAGCGACCTCCATGTCGGCGCACTTAAAGGAGATCGCCTGATACCGCGAGATTGGCCCTCCAAAAGCGTTGCGATTCGCTGCATAGGCAAGCGACTCTCGAAGACAGGCCTCAGCTAGTCCCAGTGCGAGTGCCGCGATGGAGATCCGCCCATCATCGAGAATGGCAAGAAACTGCGCAAACCCACGACCTACCTCACCGAGTAAGGACTCGGGACCAACCTCCACATCGACCAAACTCAACGGATGCGTATCTGATGCGTGCCAACCGAGCTTCCTGTAGGCAGGTTCAACCGTAAAGCCCGGTGTCCCTGTAGGAATGATGAACGCCGAGACCCCGTCCTCTCCTCGGGCTGTCACGGTCACCAATGACGTGATCGGGGTCCCTGAGTTGGTGATATAGGCTTTGGCCCCATTGAGTAGGAATCGCTCGCCCTGGCGCTCGACCCTTGTGCGGGTGGCTCCCGCATCGGATCCCCCGTCGGGCTCTGTCAGGCCAAAACCACCGAGCGTTTTCCCAGCGCAAAGATCGGGCAACCATCGCTGCTTTTGTTCCTCATTGCCAAACTCGTAGATCGGATTCGCACCGAGTCCAACACCAGCAGAGAGGGTGATAGCCAGGGAGGAGTCGCCTTTGGCGAGCTCTTCGACCGCGATGCATAGTGAGGTGAAGTCGCCTCCTCCCCCTCCGTAGCTCTCGGGAAAGATCATCCCGAACAGTCCAAGCTCCCCAAGCTGGAGCACCTGTGCAAGAGGGAACTCACTACGTTCGTCCCAGCCGAGAGCATTTGGCAGCACCTCAGCATCCACAAAATCAGCTACCACCTTACGAAGTGCTTCGTGTTCCTCACCGAACTCGACTGACATATCGACCTCCTCGTCCAATCCTCACCAATCTCAACGCCACATTTCTACCAGGTAACCGTGCCAACGCACAAGAGCGCTCTCGCGTCCCTCGCCAAGACACTACGCCAAGCGACAACTCCTCCGTCCAGGTCGATCATCGTGACCACCTCGACCGGGGTGCCGTGGGGGCCCCCTCCAAACACGCGCTATCTGCCATCATTGCTGCATCCACAGCCACTGCTAGGGCTATCCCGATGCGTTCTGGTACCCAAATGACCCAATGCCACGGTCCCCCATACATCAAGCCATGCCAACTTAGATGTGGATCTACTACGCGAGCACAACCCCGACGAGACGCTATCGATCATTCACCACTCCAAGATGTTCGATATCACCAACATGAACAGCAACCCGACCGGTCGCAGTTCTGACAAGCAAACAACCCTCCTGATCGACATCTTCGGCTAATCCTACCACCATCTCGTCTGGGTACTGAATTTGTACCTGACGGCCCAGCGTTGACAAGCAGCACCGGTAGGTTTGGAGAAGGAGCTCGGTGTGGCCATGAAGGAGCTGTGACAGTTGGTCATCGAGTTCCTCCAGGAACCGCATGAGGAGGGAATCGCGCAGCGAGAAGAAATCCTTCGCCGGTGTGCCTTCAATCAGCTCGTTGAGACAGCAAAGGTTGCGAGCATCCTCTAGCGTTGGGGTGGCCGTGAGGTTCACGCCAAGACCAATGACCACCTGATGGGACGAGCCATCGAAGATGCCATCGATCAACATCCCTCCGAGCTTGGCTTCCCCTACCATCAGATCATTGGGCCACTTCAAGGTCACCCCCACGACCCCGAGGCCCCGAATCGCAAAGACGATCGCATTACCGACGGCCATCGGAAGGAGATTGACCTCAGCACGCCGAGGCAACTCTATCAATACCGAGCAGGCAAGGGCACTTCTCGGAAGATCATGAAAAGCACGACCTCGTCTGCCGCGGCCGGCCCGTTGATGATCTGCCACGACGACCAGACGCTGGGTACTGACCCGTGCAAAGAGGTTTGAAAGGGTGCGATTCGTAGAGTCGGTCTCATCAAGTAGGATTATGCGCCATGGGGCAGTGCTGATCATGACTCAGCACCTTAGAGGACAGGGTCGAGCCAAGCTTCCTCGACGGGCATAGCCTCGGAGAGCGGCGCCGGTGACGGCGACATCGAAGCAAGCAAGAAAGGTGACGCAGGTGTTTGAGCGGTTACTAATAGCGAACCGAGGAGAGATCGCGGTTCGCGTAATCCGGACAGCCAAGGAGATGGGCATCAAGACGATCGCTGTCTATTCCGATGCCGATCGCGACGCCATGCACGTCCGTTACGCCGACGAAGCCTACAATCTGCCCGGCACGACCGTTCGAGATAGCTACCTAAACACCGAACGCATCTTGGAGATTATTCAACGTTCAGGCGCCCAAGCCGTGCATCCTGGCTATGGCTTCTTCAGTGAAAACACCGACTTCGCTAGGGCCATCGAAAGCACCGGTGTTGTGTTCGTTGGTCCACCGCCAGAGGCCATCGAGATCATGGGAGACAAGATCTCTTCTCGTATTGCCGCGACAGCAGCCGGCGTCGCCGGTGTACCTGGCACCACGGAGGTCCTCACAAGCGCCGATGAGATCGTCGCCTTTGGCGAGAACCACGGTTGGCCCTTAGCGATCAAGGCAGCCTATGGCGGAGGTGGTCGAGGCATGCGAGTCGTTCACTCTGCCGCCGAGGCGGCCGAGGCTTTAGCCTCGGCTCAACGAGAAGCACTTGGTGCTTTTGGGCGTGACGAGTGTTACGTCGAACGGTACCTCACTTGGCCCCGCCATGTGGAGATGCAGATCATTGGGGATGCCCATGATACGATCCTGTGGCTCGGCGAGCGCGATTGTTCGTGCCAACGGCGGCATCAGAAGCTGATCGAGGAGTCGCCTGCTCCAGATTTTCCTGATGACATTCGATCCAAGATGGGCGAGGCTGCCGTCAAGGTCGCTCGCGCATGCGGCTACCGCAACGCCGGAACGGTCGAGTTTCTTTACCAAGATGGCGCATTTTACTTTCTCGAGATGAATACTCGTCTCCAGGTTGAGCACCCCATCACCGAAGCGGTAACCGGTCTCGACCTAGTGGAGCTCCAGCTTCGTATCGCTGCAGGAGAGCGTCTCCCGCTCTCCCAAGACCAGATCAGCCATAACGGCCATGCCATCGAGATCCGTTTGAACGCTGAAGACCCGGCGGGGGGTCGTTTCGTCCCCTCTCCGGGCCCCATCACGCGCTTCGAGCGCGCCGACGGCCCTGGCGTTCGCACCGACGCCGGCTATGAAGCGGGAGACGCAGTGAGCCAATACTACGACAATCTCATCGCGAAATTGGTGGTCTGGGCACCTGATCGTGAACGGGCGATCGCTAAGGCCATCCGCGCCCTCCGTGAGACCAAGCTAGAGGGAGTCACGACTACCATCCCTGCTGATCTGGCCATTCTCGAGCACCCAGACTTCCACGCGGCGCAACATTCCACCAAGTGGGTTGAGGATCGGTTGGACTTAAGTGGGCTGACAGCTCCACCCAGTACCACCGCCACCGAGGAGACCACCACGCCGACCGAGGTCGTAGCCGAGGTCAATGGCAAACGGGTTGCAGTCAAGCTCTTCCTGTCCGAACTGGTCGCACCGGTCCCAACGAACACGCCATCTCCGCGCCGTGACACCCCTTCCCCACGAGCAGCCCGCACACAGGGAGCTGCGTCGAAGGTAGGAGGTGGATCTGGAGCCGTCACTGTGCCCATGCAAGGCACCGTCGTGAAGATAGCGGTGCAAGTAGGCCAAGAGGTCAATGTTGGGGACACAGTAATCGTGCTCGAGGCGATGAAGATGGAGAACTCAATCCTCGCTGAGCGCGCAGGAACCGTCAGCGAGATCAGAGTGAAGCCTGGCGACACCGTAGGTACTGGCGACGTGGTCGCCACCATCGCCTAATCACCACTCCAGTTGCGGAAGGAACACTATGTCACACGGAGACAACGAACGCAAGGCAATTCGATCGGCAGCGGAACGCAACTATGGTCGAGCTTACGACCTCTCACATCGTATTCACGCAAACCCTGAATTGGCATTTCACGAAGAGAAGGCCGCCACCTGGCTCACCAATGAGCTCAGCACATCTGGGTTCACAGCCACGAAAGGTGTCGGTGGTCTCGACACCGCCGTCATCGCTGAGGCCGGCAGTGGTGACCTTATCGTAACTATCTGCGCCGAATACGATGCACTTCCCCAGATCGGACACGCCTGTGGTCACAATATCATCGCAGCCAGTGCCTTCCTCGCTGCCACCTCACTCGTGGACCTCGTCGATGATCTCGGAATCACGCTGCGCGTCATTGGAACTCCTGCCGAGGAGGGCGGTGGTGGCAAGATCATCCTCCTCGAACAGGGGATCTTCACCGGTACGCACCTAGCCATGATGCTGCATCCGGCGCCAATGGAGGCTGACCGAATGCATGTACAAGCAGCGCGTCACTTCCTCGTCACCTACCAGGGGCGAGACTCCCACGCTGCGGCCGCACCTCAGCTTGGTATTAACGCACTCGACGCGATGACGATCGCCCAGACCTCCATCGGGCTTCTCCGTCAACACATCCTGGCCGATGACCGCATCCACGGTATCATCACAAAGGGGGGAGATGCACCAAACATCATTCCGTCTCTCGTTGAGGGGGAATTTCTGACCCGCTCTGCAACGCTTGAGGAGCTTGCACATCTCGCCCCTCGTGTCGACCGCTGCTTTGAGGCTGGAGCCTTGGCCACTGGTGCCACCTGCACCATCACCGACCGCGGACCCACCTACTCGCATCTGGTAACCGATGAGGAGTTAGCCACGATCTATGTGGAGGAAGCCACCCAAGTTGGCCGTACCTTTCAGACCGACCAACAACCACTATCGGCCTCCACCGATATGGGTAACATCTCACTCGAAGTCGCTACCATTCATCCTCTGATCAACATCAACTCATGGCCAGCCGTCAACCACCAACCCGAGTTCACTGAGGCGGCGAAGTCGCCGGAGGCAGACAGAGCAATGTTTGAAGGAGGCATGGCGCTGGCTATGACAGCGATGACCGCCGCGCTCACTCACGACACCAGAGAACGACTCCTCTCTCACCCTTGCCGATAGGCGACGCCAAGTGTGCTCTTCACGAGGCCTCTAAGAATGGAGTTCGACGCGGTACTGCGACGGCGGCGGATGCACCGCTCCTTCACTGACGAACCCGTCCCTATCGAGGAGGTCAACGCCCTTTGCGAGGCGGCGCTTCGTGCGCCTTCGGCTGGCTTCACCCAGGGTACCGAGTTGGTAATCGTACGAGACCCTCAACGCATTCGTACCATCCTGGAACTGATCACCACGCAAGACTGGTTGACGAACGCTGCCAGCCACCAAGGACTGCGTCACAGCCAAGTCCTGATCTTCCCAATCATCAACCAGCAGGCCTATCTCGCACGATACGCGGAACCCGACAAAGCGCAATCTGGCATGGCGACCGAGGACGGTTGGCCCCAGCCTTATTGGCTAGTTGATGCAAGTTTTGCCACCATGCAACTGTTGCTAAAGGTCGTGGATCTTGGTCTCGGTGCAAGCTTCATGGGCATCTACTACGGCGCTGAGGAGCTGCGCAAACTGTTAGCGCTACCTGACGGGCTCCATCCGCTTGGCATTCTTTGCATTGGACACCCCAGCAACCCTCGTCTCACGGGCTCACCGAGTCGTCGCCAGCGCCGGTCAACGGAGACGCTGATGCATTTCGAGCAGTGGTAGCATGATCGAGGGAGGCAATATACGCTCTATGTCTAACTTTCGCGAGCTACTGGCGAATGCACGAGCGCAGATCAGCGAAGTCGAGGCCGTAACGCTGCAGACGAGGCTCGGTGATGGTTGGGTTCTTCTCGATGTACGCGAGCCCGAGGAGTTCAGCCAGGGCACCATCCCCGGAAGTATTCTGCTACCCCGTGGTAACCTAGAATTGCAGATCGAGACGGTTATTCCGGACAAGAGGACCCCAATCGTGGTGTACTGCGCCGCAGGCGTGCGCAGTATCCTCGCTGCGCATTCATTGGGGCAACTCGGTTACACGAACGTCTCGTCACTCTCTGGGGGTTTTGAAGCATGGAAGAACCAGGGGGGGCTCTGGCAGGTGCCGCAACGGCTCGGTGATGCGCAGCGCCGTCGTTACCATCGCCACCTCCTACTACCGGAGGTCGGTGAAGAGGGCCAAAAGAAGTTGCTCAACTCCAAGGTCCTGCTGTTAGGAGCCGGGGGCCTCGGGTCGCCGATCATCCTATACCTCGCTGCAGCGGGGGTGGGAACCCTTGGCATTCTCGACATGGACGAGGTCGATCTGTCGAACCTCCAGCGTCAGATCATTCATACCACAGATTCGATTGGCAAACGTAAGGTCGACTCCGCGAGTGCGGCTGTCCGTGCCCTGAACCCTGATATCGACGTCATCACCTATGACTGTCGTCTCGATGCAACGAATATCGCCTCTATCATCGCTGACTACGATCTGGTCGTCGATGGTACCGATAACTTTGCGACACGCTACCTGATCAACGATGCAGCGATCGCTGCACACCTTCCAGTGGTGCACGGCTCCATCTATCGCTTCGAGGGTCAGGTCACCATCTTTGCGCCACCACAAGGACCTTGCTATCGATGCTTCCAACCGACCCCCCCTCCGAGCGAACTCGCACCTTCCTGTTCTGAAGCGGGCGTCTTGGGCGTACTTCCGGGCATCATCGGTTCTCTCCAGGCCGCAGAGACGCTCAAGCTCCTACTCGGGATCGGTGAGACACTCGTTGGGCGCCTACTCACCTACGACGCGTTGACCCAATCGTTACACACCTACCGTCTTGAGCGTAATCCCAATTGTCCAAGCTGCGGAGGCCGACCATCCGGCCTGGTCAATCACCCGAACATGAAGGTGGTATAGCCTCCAGACGCCCGACCATCAAACTCTTCATCAACCAAACTCGATCACAGATGATACAAGTAGGATGGCAAGGGTGACCACAAGACAGACCGACTCTGAGATACCCATCGAACCCTTCTATTCTCCCGAGAACACCACGGTGAACTATGCGAGGGATCTCGGTGATCCAGGCACCTTCCCGTTCACCCGTGGGATATATCCCGAGATGTATCGCCAACGCAACTGGACCATGCGACAGTATGCCGGTTTTGGGACAGCTGAGGCCACTAACGAACGCTTTCGATTCCTGCTCGCCAACGGCCAAACCGGGCTTTCTTGTGCCTTCGATCTGCCGACACAGATGGGTTATGACGCCGATCACCCACGAGCCGATGGAGAGGTAGGTCGAGTCGGCGTGGCAATCTCCTCCATCGAGGACATGCATCGACTTTTGCAGGGAATTCCACTCGACAAAGTCACCACCTCCATGACCATCAACGCCACCGCTTCCACCCTGCTGCTGCTCTACCAGCTAGTCGCCGAGGAGAACAACGTCGATCCCTCTGCCATTGGGGGGACGATCCAAAATGATATTCTGAAAGAATATGCCGCTCGCGGCACCTACATCTACCCTCCCCGTCCAAGCATGCGCATCATCACGGACATCTTCGCTTACTGCCAACGGGAACTTCCCCACTTTAATACCATCTCCATCTCGGGCTATCACATCCGTGAAGCGGGCTCCACGGCAGCACAAGAGCTTGCCTTCACCATTGCCAACGGCATCGCCTATGTCGAAGCCGCCCTGGCCGCTGGATTGGCAGTCGATGATTTTGCGCCACGACTCAGCTTCTTCTGGAATGCCCATAACAATCTCTTCGAGGAGGTTGCCAAGTTTCGGGCTGCCCGACGGCTCTGGGCCCATATCATGCAAGAACGCTTCCATGCTCAAGATCCACGATCCTTGCTCATGCGTTTCCACACCCAGACCGGCGGCTCAACCCTGACAGCACAGCAGCCAGAGGTGAACCTCGTGCGAGTCTCAGTCCAAGCGTTAGCAGCCGCCCTCGGAGGCACGCAGTCGCTGCACACCAATGGCTACGACGAGGCCCTGGGATTGCCAACCGAAAAGGCCGCCAAACTCGCGCTCAGGACGCAGCAAGTGATCGCCTATGAGACCGGGGTCACTGACACGGTCGATCCACTCGCGGGCTCCTACTACGTCGAGTCGCTCACCAGTTCGCTCGAAGCAAAGGCTCGCGATTACCTCGAGGAGATCGATGGACGTGGTGGCGCGGTCGCCGCCATCGAAAGTGGATATATCCAACAGGAGATCGAGCGTGCCGCCTATGCCTACACAAAGGCCGTTGATGCTGGCGAAAAAGTGATCGTTGGGGTAAACCGCTTCGTCGATGAGCAGGAGATGAGTCCAGAGGTCTTCCCGATTGATCCAGCGCTACAGAGACAGCAGATACAGGAGATCCGCGAGTTGCGACGCCGCCGTGATCAAGGGGCGGTCGATCGGGCACTCGCCGAACTCAGAGTGGCCGCTCTCGGCACCGACAACGTCTGTTACCCGATGAAGCGTGCCTTAGCGGCGCGGGCCACCCTGGGCGAGGTCGCCGATACGTTGCGCGAGATATTTGGAACTTTTTCTCCTATTTGATTTTGATGTATTCTATGCTAAACTGAGTTACGAGAAGACTAAGGAGGGTCGTTATGGGTCAGGATGGTCCACGTCCAGCATTCCTCACTGTGTGCCGTTGGGAGGTCCCACACCGCCAAGAGCAGTGGTGGCCGATCACATCAGAGTATGTGCAGCTGCTCTGGCTGCCGATACTTGGTCCATCCTGCATTGTCCTCTTGCAGCGCCTCGACCTGCTGATCGGAGAGGCAAGACAGGTCAGAACCTCCACCGAGGAGCTCGCTCGATCGCTCGGACTTGGCTATACCCCACACCGAGGTTCGCTGCTGGACCGCAGTATCGATCGTTGCTGCGATTTCCGCGTGCTCCGTGAACTCATTCCAGGGCTCATCGAGGTGCCACGTGAACTACCTCCTCTGAGCAGCCGACAGCTGAAACGACTGCCAGAGAGCCTCCAAGTGGTCGCTCATGCGCAGCCTGAGCTCCAACGTTATCGCAACGAGACCGAACGGAGAGGTCGACTACACCAACTCACCGCCACACTCGCCAACCTAGGTGCAACGGACGACGAGATCAGCGACCAACTCCTTCGACTCGGCTACCCACCTGAACGTTCCACGACCTCTAGTCGTGCACACCCTGTAACCAGCGGATGAAGGTCACTACACCAAATCCTGTCGCTCCTGCCCGTATCCAGCCGTGATCGGCCTCGGCTCGCGAGGGTCCGGCAATATCGAGGTGTGCCCACCGCGCGTCTGGGACGAAACGCTGGAGAAGAAGAGCCGCAGCGATGGCACCACCACCGCGCTTGCCAATGTTCTTCATATCCGCCACCTCCGAGGCGATCAACTTCTCGTAGCTCGACGGGAGAGGAAGTCGCCAGTTTGGCTCCACAGCTGCTGCTCCAGCGGCATGAAGTGCATCGAGAAGCGACTCGTCGTTGCCCATCAATCCTGCGACCTCTTCACCTAATGCGACGACACAAGCGCCGGTGAGTGTCGCGATATCGACGATCTCATCGTTGCCGTCCTCCAGGGCAAGCGTCAGGCCATCAGCCAAGACGAGGCGTCCCTCGGCATCGGTGTTCAAGACTTCAATCGTACGTCCCGAACGCGTAACCAACACATCACCGGGCTTTTGGGCACTGCCGGAGGGCATATTCTCAGTCATCATGAGATAACCATTGACCTCATGGGACACACCGAGCGCACCCAAAGTCGACATCGCGGCGAGCACTGCGGCGGCGCCACCCATGTCCGTTTTCATGGTCATCATCCCCTCACCAGATTTGAGTGAGAGGCCGCCCGAGTCAAAGGTGATGCCCTTCCCTACGAGTCCGACCTTCTTTCCACCCGTCTGCTGAGGGCGATAGGTCAGTTTGATGGCACGTGGAGGCTCCACCGACCCACGAGCCACCCCAAGGAGACCGCCCAATCGCTCCTCCTCACAAGTCTGCTCATCCCACACGCGAATCTCAAGGCCAGAACGAGCCGCGACATCGCTCGCCATGCGTGCAAAAGCTATCGGGGTCAAGCGTGATGGTGGTTCGTTCACGAGATCGCGAGCCAACGCCACCGCCTCAGCGATCACTAACGCCCGCTCCACTGCAGCGCCCTCATTTTCGTGGCCAAGCACGACAACCTGAGTACAGACAGAAGATTCGGTATCCTCACGGGTTCGATAGGTATCGAAACGATACCCAGCCAGCAACATACCGATGGCAAGTTCCTCGATTTGGGTCTCGTTCAAAGCGGGTAGGGTCAGCGCTACCTCAGCAAAATGAGCACGTGACGCCTCATCGACCACCGCCGCCCCCAGAGTGCGAAGCTGTTCGGCTGTTGCCTCAGCGGCGACGCCGAGGTGATACTGCAGTGCACCGTCTACAACGGCTGGCTGCATCCGAGTTATGTGCTCACCCTCGACAATACGAACATCGACAGCGCCAACACTTGCGTTTTGCGCAATCGAAACCGATGTCTTTAAACTCACTCCATCCTCCTTGGGGTCCACGTTTTCGAACAAGTCTGTCCCCTTGCACCCTAGGCGTTCTGAGCTCCTCGTGCGGTCAGCGACACGCCCTCACTCCATCGCGCCAACGTCCAGACCAGATCAGAGAGCCTGTTCAGGTACATCTGCACCAGTGAGTCCGGAGCCTCCTCAACGAAGGCGACACTATGTCGTTCTGCTCGACGAACAACCGTGCGCGCAACATCCAGAAACGCTGCGGTCACCCCCTCACCTGGGACGACAAACTCCTTTGGTGCTTGAAAACGCAGAGAAATCTCGTCAATGAGTCCCTCTAAGTGCGCTACCATCTCACGAGTCACCAGCGTCGTACCCGGTTTGAGATGATCGCGTTTACTAGCTTGCGTCGCGACCTCCGCCATCAGTATCCAGAGATCGAGTTCGAGGTCCCGGCAGATTGACGCGAGTTCCCCGGTGGCGTGAGCCCGAACCAGACCGAGATGGGCCTGCGCTTCATCAACTGCACCATTGAGCTCGACCTGGGGTGAATTCTTTGGGACCCTCCCGCCATAGAGCAATCCAGTGGTTCCTTTATCCCCTGTCTTGGTGTAGATCTTCACATCATTCCCTTCGAAAAACGCAGCTCAGCACCTACTAGCCTATTAGACATGCTCGACTACGCCCGGCTGGTTCAAGAACAGATCGTCATCTTTGACGGCGCGACCGGCACCAATCTACAGCTCCGCGACCTCACTGCCGACGACTTCGGTGGCGAACATCTTGAGGGTTGTAATGAGGTGCTCGTGCGCACAAAGCCAGAGGTCATCCAGCAGCTTCATGCTTCCTTCTTGGAGGTCGGCGTGGACATAATTGAGACTGACAGCTTTGGATCCCTGTCGCCAGTCTTGGCTGAATACGGGCTCGCATCGGAGGCGCGCGAGCTCAATGAAACCGCAGCTCGCTTAGCCGTCGAGGTGGCCAGCGACTTCTCAACGCCCAACCATCCACGCTATGTTGCTGGTAGCATGGGTCCAGGGACCAAACTCCCGACGCTCGGACAGATCGGGTTCGAGACACTCGTGAAGGCCTATCATACCCAAGCGTCAGGTTTGATCGCCGGCGGCGTTGACCTCTTGCTGATTGAAACCGTCTATGACATACTCTCAGCAAAGGCTGCAATGATCGGTGCTCGCCGGGCAATGCAGAGTGAGGGTCGTACGCTGCCTCTACAGCTCCAAGTGACGATCGAGCTAACCGGACGCATGCTCCCTGGAACTGAGATCGGTGCTGCCCTGTCTTCGCTCAGCGCCATGCAACCGACCGTCTTTGGTATCAACTGCGCCACCGGTCCTACTGAGATGAGTGAGCATCTCCGTTATTTGGCAGAGCGCAGCCCGCTACCAATCTCGTGTCTACCCAACGCTGGACTCCCATCGGTCAAAGACGGCAAGATGCACTACGATCTCACGCCGGACCAGCTGGCCACCTCTCTGCGTCGCTTTGTGCACGATTTTGGCGTTAACGTTATCGGCGGGTGCTGTGGCACCACGCCTGACCACCTTAAGGCGGTGGTGGAGGCCTGCCGAGATCTCACACCACAACCACGCCACCCAAGCCTAGAACCCGAGGTTGCGTCGTTGTACTCCCCCGTCTCCCTCCGTCAGGACACCTCCCTTCTGAACGTCGGCGAACGGACAAATGCCAACGGTTCGAAACGCTTTCGCCAGGCTCTCCTTGCAGGTGATTACGACACCTGTGTAGCGATGGCCCAAGAACAGGTTCGTGACGGCGCCCACCTTATCGACCTCTGCGTTGACTATACCGGTGAAGACGGTGTGCACAACATGGGCGAACTGAGCGCACGCCTCGCCACTGCAGCAACCCTACCTATCATGCTTGACTCTACCGAGGCAGAGGTGATCGAAGTCGCGTTGACCCATCTCGGTGGAAGAACGATTCTTAACTCCGTGAACCTCGAAGAGGGCGATGCCCCTGGATCGCGTCTCGACAAATTTCTCACCCTCGCGCAGCGCTTCGGAGCCGCAGTAGTGGCGACCTGCATCGACGAGGAGGGACAAGCACGAACACCTGAATGGAAACTCAAAGCCGCCACCGCTATCGCCACTATCGCGATAAATCGGTATGGGCTCCAACCCGCTGATCTCATCTTCGACCCGCTCGTGCTCCCCATTACGACCGGGATGGAAGAGTCTCGCCAAGATGCCAAAGCCACCATCGAAGGCATCCGGCTCATCACTGAGGCCTTTCCTGAATCGCATACCATCATCGGCTTATCCAATATATCGTTTGGCCTGAAGCCCGCGGCCCGTGAAGTATTGAACTCCGTCTTTCTCGAAGAGTGTCGGCTCAATGGACTCAGCATGGCAATTTTACACCCTTCAAAAATCATCCCTCTGGCGAAGATTCCCGAAGAGATCACCACCGTCTGCCTTGACCTCATCTATGACCGCCGCCGGGATGACTATGATCCGTTGTCGCGCCTGATTGACTTATTCGAATCCGCAGAAAGTCTCAAGGACACTGGACCTCCACTCGAGTCCCTCCCCGTCGATGAACGTCTCTACCGCCGCATCGTTGACGGGAATCGAGTCGGTCTTGAAACCGACCTCCGGCAAGCACTCGACGGCGGATTGGCGCCACTTGCCATCGTCAACGACATCCTTCTCGCGGCCATGGCCGAGGTCGGCGACCTCTTCGGCTCAGGTCAGATGCAGCTACCTTTTGTGCTCGCTTCGGCTGAGACCATGAAACAAGCTGTCGCCTATCTTGAGCCCTTTATGGATCGCGCGGACTCCACTAATCGAGGGACCATTGTACTTGCTACCGTCAAAGGCGACGTGCACGATATCGGAAAGAATCTCGTGGATATCATCCTGACAAACAATGGTTTCCGTGTTCACAATCTCGGTATCAAAGTTGCGGTCAATGAACTCATCGAAAAAGCCGTTGAGACGAATGCAGATGCGATAGGCATGAGTGGACTACTGGTCAAATCAACCCTCGTCATGCGAGATAATCTACTCGAACTCAATGAACGGGGTCTTGCGCATATCCCCGTCATTCTTGGAGGAGCCGCCCTAACACGTTCATTTGTGGAGCGCGATCTACGCGAGATCTACCAGGGAAGAGTCTTCTACGGTAAAGATGCCTTCGAAGGACTTGACGTGCTCGACAAGCTCGTCAAAATCTCCCATGGTGAACTCACTGACGACCAATTCGGTCGCCAGATCAAAGCTTCTTCCGTCAAGCGCATGCGAGTCGAGGCGAACGTCCGCTCCGTGGAGCGCACTATTCGTTCCGAAGAGGTGCCATTGGATAATCCGGTCTATGCTCCTCCGTTTCTCGGCACAAGGGTGGTCAAAGGCGTCCCTCTCGAGGAGATCGCCGCCTATCTCAATGAAACAGCGCTCTTTCGTCATCAGTGGGGCTATCGACCCCAAAAGGGAGAATCTGACGCCGAGTTTAAAGAACGGATTCGCCAGCAACTCGCGCTAGAACTCGATCACGCAAAAACGGACCAGATCTTGATTCCCCAGCTCGTCTATGGATACTTCCCCTGCAACTCTGAGGGCAATGACCTGATCATATGGGACCCTTTGGCGCATGATCGCGAATTGACCCGTTTCCAATTCCCGCGGCAGCCAAATGCACCACATCTATGCATCGCCGATTTCTACCGACCCCGTACAACGCAAGAAGTTGACTACGTCGCCTTTCACGTAGTGACCATGGGTAAACGTGTCAGCGAGGTGGCCCAAGAATACTTCCGCGACAATCGCTACCAAGATTACCTGCATCTCCATGGGCTCGGCGTTGAAATGACCGAAGCTCTCGCGGAGTTGTGGCATGCACGGGCGCGACGCGAATGGGGATTCAGCAGCGAAGACGGACCAACACTAACCGGTCTCTTCAAACAGGCCTACCGTGGTGGGCGCTACTCCTGGGGCTACCCGGCGTGCCCCAATCTCGAAGACAACGAGAAGTTGGTGCAGCTCTTAGAAGCCTCACGGATCGGGGTGACGGTGTCCGAGAACTTCCAACTCGATCCCGAACAGACAACCACCGCCATCATCGCCCATCACCCCATGGCTAAATACTTCATCGCATAAGGGATCACACGACAGGACAACAGCATCCATTCTTGCATCGGGTCGCCCCTTGCTCACATCAACCCGAGTACCGGGCCTCACGGCGGCCCCAGAAAGACAACGGAGCAGAGTTGTCTAAAGCACGGCCAATTCCCGAGGCGACTCGTTCAACGGACGGACACCCTTTTCCTCCAAGATGACGATGTCCTCGATCCGAGCACCATAACGACCTGGAAGATAGATGCCTGGTTCAATTGAGAAAGCGGTGCCCGCTTCCAGTGGCAACACGTTTTCGCTCGACAGGTAGGGATCCTCATGTTCATCGAGGCCAATTCCGTGCCCGAGGCGATGAACGAAATACTCTCCATAGCCGCCATCTGCAATCACATGACGAGCGACGAGATCGGCTTCCCGACCGGACATACCCACCCGGATACTCTCACGAGCCGCTGCTTGCGCATGGTACAGCACGTCGTAGAGTTCGCCGAAACCTTCGGGAATTTCACCGACCGCAAAGGTACGTGTGGTATCGGAACAATAACCAGGCTCGCCATCAATCGAGTATGTCCCGCCAAAGTCTAGGACTAACGCATCTCCTGGCATGATAACCCGGTGGGTAGGGTCATGGTGTGGCGAAGCAGAATTTGGCCCACTTCCGACAATGGTAAAGTTGACGCTGGTGTGACCTTCTTCTAGCAGAGCCTCGCCGATGTCCTTCGCCACCTCGCTCTCTCGGCGATTCGCTACCTTGATCTCGCCCCGAATCAGCCGCTCCGTCACCCGGTCCGCTGCATGAGCCGCAAGCTCGAGCAACTCGATCTCGATTGCATCTTTCTGTCGCCGAAGCGGATTTAGCAATGAGGTCGCTGATCGCAGGCTAGCCCTTGGAGCTCGCTCCATCAGTGGCAGCAGCCATCCAGAGATAAAACGATCATCCACTGCGACAACCTTTGCATCACGAATCATGGATCCAAGGAGCCCAAAGGGATCCTCGCCATCTACCCATGGCACGAGTTCCAGTCCAGGCAATGCCCGAACTCTCGGCGCCTCCAACTTTGGAATCACCAAACGAGTCGACCCGCTGGCATCCATGTAGAGACAGGTAATTCGCTCTAGTGGCATCGCTTGATAGCCGATAAGCCAGGGTAACTCCCTACCCAATGTGATCAGCAATGCATCGACTTCGTTCGCCGCAAGTAGCTGTCGGGTCCGCTCCTGGCGTCCCTGATAAGCGGCCTCAAACTGAGAAGGTTCAATCATGCCATCGCCTCAATAGCAGCATCGGACCCTTGACGTGCGTGATAGGAGGACCTCGCTAGCGGCGACGCCTCCACATAACGGAAGCCCAGACTCATCGCATACTCACGCAACTCGACAAACTCCTCAGGGTGGTAGTAGCGAGAGACCGGCAAGTGATCTCGCGTCGGCCGAAGGTACTGTCCTACCGTCAAAATATCAACACCTACCGACCGTATATCACGCATCACTGACTTGAGTTCTGGAATCGACTCGCCCATTCCAACGATGAGACCCGACTTTGTCGTCAAGCCAAACTCCTTCGCGCGTGCCAGTACTGTCAAAGAACGCACATAGTTCGCAGAGGGACGGACGGCACGGTGCAATCGCAATGCTGTCTCTAAATTGTGATTCAAAACATCGGGCCTAGCCTCCAACACCGTCTCCAGCGATGCATGGTCGCCCTTAAAGTCAGGGATGAGGACCTCAACCGAGCAGGCAGGATTGAGCTCGCGAATCGCATGAATCGTCTCCGCAAAGGCACCAGAACCTCCATCTTGCAGATCATCACGGGCCACTGCAGTAACGACCGCAAAGGAGAGCTTCAGGGCCGCGACCGCTTGCGCTACCCGACTGGGCTCTGTCGAATCGAGTGGTAGCGGCTTCGAGGTATCTACGAGACAGAAGCCGCAGGCGCGCGTGCAACGTTCACCGTTAATCATGAATGTCGCCGTACCATCCTTCCAACACTCATAGATGTTTGGGCAACCCGCTTCTTCACAGACCGTTACAAGATTCAAATCCCGCACAAGATGCTGCAACGACCGATACTCCGTACCAAGGTTTACCTCACTACGCACCCATTCCGGCTTTCGTGAGACATAGGGAACAGCAGACTCAAAGGAGAAGCCCGCCTTCGCCAAACGCTTATTCAACCGAGAGGCGAGCGCGCTCTGCGTCCGTGCTCCTTCTTGTGCAACGGCTACTTGAGAGGCATCATCCACACCCTGATAGTCAAGCTGATCGAACGCAAAATGGGCAGCAAACTCCTTCGCGTAAGCGCGAGCTATTTCACGCAACGATGCATGGACACCTTCAGCCTCCATTGAGGTGACCGCCTTATCAGAGATACCGCATGGAACAATATGTTCGAACATAGACAAATCAGTATGTACGTTCAAGGCAAAACCGTGCATTGATCGTCCGCGACTTAACTTCACCCCAATGGCAGCGATCTTGCGAGGAGCGTCAGCCGGACCAACCCACACCCCCGGGAACTCCTTGAGTGTAAAGGCCTCGATCCCGTACGAGGCAAGCAGTGCAATGATCGATGCCTCAAGCGTGTGAACATACTGCGGGGTGGAATCTGGACCGAACGGGACGTCGATGATGGGATAACCTACCAGCTGCCCTGGCCCGTGATACGTGATGTCACCACCACGGTCTGTCCAACAAGAAGTTGCGTTCACCGAAGCAGGGTCAACCAACAGATGGGCAGGATCCGTCCGGACGCCCATCGTATACACATGGGGATGTTCGAGCAGCAAGAGATGCGAGCTCGTCCCCTCGCGGAGTCTCTGTTGGAATACCAACGCATCCTCGTAACCAACGCGTCCCAACCAACGAGCCCCTAATTCTGGTCGGCTCTCTACCATCAAAGCTCCTGCTCCCAATTCCATGTCTCGATCACCTGCTTGAGTTTCGCAAGGAACGCTGCCGCGTAAGCTCCGTCGACTGCTCGATGATCGAAGTTCAGTGTCAACATGCCAACCGAGTGGATCCCAATCGACTCATTACCTTCACCGTCGACAATCACGACCGGCTTGCGAGCGATGCCGTCAGTCGCCAGAATAACGACCTGCGGTTGGTTGATAATTGCGCCTGTCATGAAGGTACCAAACGGACCCGGATTGGTAATCGTAAAGGTACCGCCAGCGATGTCGTCGGCAGCTAAGCGGCGGGTACGGGCACGGGAAGCAAGATCATGAATCTCCCGAGCGATTCCGGTCAATCGCTTCCCATCAGCGCCATGAACTACCGGGGCAATTAACCCCTCCAAGTTGAGATCGACCGCGATAGAGAGGTTAATATCTCGGTGGACCACTAGCGACTCGCCCAACACAGATGCATTGACATTGGGGTAGGCCCTAACCGACTCAACTACTGCTCGAGCAATAAACGGAAGGTACGTGAGGCTGAAGCCTTCCTCGGCCTTAAAGTCCGCACCAGCAGCTCGGCGGACACGCTCGACACGTTCAAAGTCAACTTCGATCGACATGAGCGTATGCGCTGAGACCGCCTTCGAATGAATCATGTGTTCAGCAGTCCGACGACGAATATTGGTAAACGGAACGACATAATCCCGTGAGCCCGGCTCAATATCCGGACCGGAGTACGCCACTGGCGAATCTTCCCTGCGAACAGGAGTCGCCGAAGATGGCTGTGGGGCCGGGGCTGGCTGTGGGGCGGGGGCTGGCTGTGGGGCCGGGGCTGGCTGTGGGGCTGGGGCCGGCTGTGGGGCTGGGGCTGCATCGCCCACCCTCGCAACCACAGTACCTACAGCAACGGTTTCCCCTTCTGGCACTACAAGCTCACTCACCACTCCTGATGCGGTGGCTGGAACCTCAGAATCCACCTTGTCCGTAGAGACCTCAAAGAGGGGTTGGTCGATCTCAACGGTATCACCAACCTGCACCAACCACTTCGTGATCGTGCCCTCGGTAACGGTCTCTCCCAACTGTGGCATAATTACATCAGCCAACGTGCAAACTCCTTCCGGTAAGTGCAAAAACTGTCTCTCCGAACGCCTCCGAAAGGGTCGGATGTGGTTGAATAAAATGCGCCAGCTCTTCGGCACTTGCTTCCCAGTTCACCGCTAGGTAGCCCGGTGAAAGCAGTTCTGTTGCCCAAGGACCAACAATATGGACACCTAAAATTTGATGGGTTGCTCGATCTGCAACCACTTTTACGAAGCCATCCACCTCGCCGATGATGCGCGCGCGCGAGTTTCCACCGAGTGGATCCTTCTTCACGATCGGGTCATACCCCCGTTCTTTGGCCTGCTCCTCCGTCAGCCCAGCGAAGGCGATCTCGGGATGGGTATAGATACACCAGGGAACTCTGGAATAATCAACCGGAGTAGACCTCTCGCCAAGTATTGTCTTGATTACCGCAACCCCTTCTGCAAAGCCCACATGTGCAAGCTGAGCGGTGTCAATCAAATCGCCAATTGCATAGACGCCTGGTTCCGAGGTTTCATAGTTTTCGTCGACCTCTACAAAGCCTCTCTCGGACACCGAAACCGCGGCTCCACCCTGAAAAATACCCTCAGAATTGGGACGCCTACCAACCGCAACAACAATTTGGTTGACCACCAATGAGCTGCCATCTGCCAACGTCAGGGTGGTTTCTTTACCATCAGGGCTGTGCCCGGTGACTCCAACACCAGTACGAATCGCAATTCCACGCTTCTTGAACGAGCGTATCATCACGTCGACAAGATCCTGATCGACACCTGGCAGCAACCGTGGAAGTGCCTCAACGATCGTAACCTTGCTACCAAGATCCGCCATCAAAGAGGCGAACTCACAACCAATAACCCCGCCACCGACGATGGCTACCGACTTAGGTAGTTCTTCCAACAACAAGACTTCGTCGGAGGTCAGGACGTAACGACCATCGACCTCAAAACCAGGAATGACACGCGGACGCGACCCGGTTGAGATGATGACTTTGTCGCCAACGAGCCTCTCTCCTGTCGACACCGAGATACGCCCATCACCTTCATAGGCACCGTCACCCGCATACGTCACGATCCCGCGGCTCTTCATGATACCAGCCAACCCACCCGTTAACTTATCCACTACCGCTTGCTTGCGTTTTTGCGAGACGGCAAAATCCACAACCGGGTCGCTAACAGCAATCCCGAACTCAGCCGATCCACGAATAGAGCGGTAGACCGCAGCCGTCTCTAGATACTCCTTGGCAGGCACGCAACCACGCTGCAGGCATGTACCACCAACTCGATCGCGCTCCACGATACCGATCTTGAGGCCTGCCGACGCACCGTAAAGCGCTGCCGCATAACCAGCTGGCCCTGCACCCAGAATCACCACATCAAAAACTTGCTCTTCGCTCAACACCGTTCCTTCCTTGCACCGCCCCCCTACTAGTTTTAGTAGAAATTACGCCTGGTTAATAAATTGGAGGAGCACTGCCTGGATTCCTCATGGCCACATTCGTTGTGCAACTTCAGCCAGGTCAAGATAGTCATCCTCCGAAAGAATCAAGTCAGCGGCTTGAGCATTCGACCTCAGCTGTTCAACGGAGGACGCACCAGGAATCGCTACCACAGACTCGTGAGACAACACCCAGGCTAACGCAACCTGAGCGATTGTCGCGTCATAACTTCGCGCGACGCGTTCCATCACTTCTCGTACCGGCCTAAACGCCAACAGCGTACGGTCACCGAACTCCCGTTTCAACCGTCGAAGGTTCGTCGGCTTATTGTCAATATCATATCGCCCAGACAATAGACCTTGTTCAAGCGGTGAGTACGCGATAATCAGTCGATCATTTGCTATCGCCCAAGGGACCATCTCGCGCACTGGTCTACGCGCGAAAAGTGACAGATGGACCTGATTCGTCCACAGCGGAAAGCTGACTGAATCCTGTGTGCGCCGCCATGCTCCCAGTGAGTAGTTGGACAACCCCAGCATCCGAATATCACCCGCATGGAGCATTGGCTCGAACTCTGCAACTTCTGCGCGTAGCGAAAACAATGGATTAGGAAAATGGAGTTGATAAAGATCGATCTCCTCCACCCCCAACCGAGCCGCTGAACGTCGTGCATGCTTTCTTCCGACACCGGGCAGGGGAAGGATCGGGGCATACTTCGAAGCGATCAATGCCTGCCGGCGATGTGAGCCAAGCGCCTGGCCGAGGATGGTCTCGGAGCGACCGAACCCGTACAGTTCGGCGGTATCAAATAAGTTGATGCCCAGACTCAGGGCCTCCTCAACAAGTTCGTAAGCGACCCGCTCCGAATACTCACGACCATAACCCCATTCAGGCGATCCGAATTGCCATGTTCCCAGCCCGATCACACTGAACTGAATGCCATTGAGCTCTCGATATCTCACCTCTTCAGCCTAGGTGTCACATCCAAAACACCGATCGGGCGTGCTTCGCAAAACGAACTCAGACACCTATCTCCTGACCGAAGGTAGACCGATACTCTCCATAGTTGCCCGCGCCGGCAGCGTCCCCATTGTCCGACAGCCAATCAACGAGGTGGCATACGGAGCGCGCCATCGAGACGAATGACCTCGCCATTGAGATAGTCATTGTCGAGGATGGCGAGAACGAGCTTGGCAAAATCAGCCGGGAATCCAAGTCGCTTCGGGAAAGGAATAGAAGCTCCCAACGCTGATCGCACCTCCTCAGGCAACATGCCTAAGAGCGGCGTATCCATGATGCCAGGGGCAATAGTAGCAACCCGGATGCCAACACTCGAAAGATCACGTGCTGCAGGTAGCGTCAGTCCTACGATACCGCCTTTTGAAGCCGCGTATGCGAGTTGGCCAATCTGGCCATCATAGGCAGCGATAGAGGCGGTATTGACGATTACGCCTCGTTGGCCATCGCGAGGGTCATTGCGTGATAAATATTGCGCGCCAAAACGCAGCATGTTGAAGGTTCCCATCAGGTTCACCCGGATCACTCGCTCGAAGCTCGCAAAATCATGCGGGTTGCCGTTGCGATCAATTGTGCGTTCCGCGATCCCAATGCCCGCGCAGCTGACCACCATGCGAACCACGCCGACTTTAGCGGCCTCTACCATCAGTTCGCCAACCGAGGTCTCCTCAACGACATCAGTCGGCACAAACGTTGCCAGATCGCCGATCTTCCCTGCCGCCTCTCGTCCCGCCTCTTCATTGCGATCCGCCAACACCACATGTGCCCCGGCCTCAGCCAGCGCAGCTGCCGCTGCGAATCCCAAGCCTGATGCTCCGCCGCTTATGACCGCGACTTCTCCTCGAATATCCATACCGCCACCCTAGTCGAGGCGTAACGGCTGCCTCAAATCAGTCAACTCGACAGGAATGCGGACAGCAGACTTATCGGAAGCGATTCGCTGCTTCCTGGGCAAGTGCGTCCACTCTGTTGTTGTGCGGATCCCTGCTGTGACCTTTCACCCACTCAAAAGTGACGCTTCGACCAGCGTGCAACGCCGCAACGAGCAGCGGTCGCCAGAGATCACTATTGGCCACCGCATCACCCTTGCTGGTTTTGAAGCCATTCGCTTCCCACTTCTTCCACCATGCCTGACGGAAGCAATTGACCACGTACGTGGAGTCTGATCGGATCGTAAGATCACCGGTGTGGGACTCAAGTGCATGCAAGACCGCCGCGAGCTCCATCCGTTGATTGGTGGTCAGAGACTCTCCACCTGAATCGTAGGCCAGCGAAGCCGGTTCAAACCAGGCCCAGCCCCCTGGACCTGGATTGCCTTTGCACGCACCGTCCGTGTACACCAACAACGTCATGCGAATTACTCTCCCTAAGGTTGCTCTTTTCCGGACGTCAGTGTACCAGGTGGAAGTCTTCGCCAAAAGCTGCAAGAATAGTAGATGTGATTATCGACGGCTTTGCACATCAGATTCCAGACATAGACCCAGAAGAGACAGCAGAGTGGGTAGAGTCATTCGGCTCGCTCGTGGATGGACGCGGTAAGCAGCGCGCCACTTTCCTCCTGATGAAGCTGCTAGAAGCCGCCAGGGAAAGACAAGTAGGCTTCCCTGCGACGGTCTCTACCCCCTATATCAACACGATCGCGCCCGAAAACGAACCCTGGTTTCCGGGAGACGAACAGGTTGAACGACGGATTCGAGCCTTTATCCGCTGGAACGCCGCGGCTATGGTGACACGGGCTAATCACCTCGCGGATGGCATCGGTGGCCATCTATCGACTTATGCGAGTTCGGCTTCACTCTACGAAGTGGGCTTCAATCATTTCTTCCGTGGCAAGGACAACGGGTCTCCAGGTGATTTTGTCTACTTCCAAGGACACGGCTCACCGGGTATCTACTCACGGGCCTTCTTGGAGGGCCGTCTTAGCGAAGACCAACTCGACCATTTTCGCATGGAGGTAGATGGCCTTGGAATCCCCTCCTATCCCCATCCTCGCCTTATGCCCGAGTTTTGGGAGTTCCCAACTGTTTCGATGGGACTGGGTCCGATCCAATCGATCTACCATGCCCTCTTTAATCGCTACATGAATGATCGACATCTCGCCAGTACGACCGAGAGTCGGATATGGGGGTTTGTCGGCGATGGTGAATTCGACGAGCCAGAGACCAGCGGGGCATTGTCGCTAGCGGGACGCGAGCATCTGGATAATCTGATTTGGGTCGTCAACTGTAACCTGCAGCGCCTCGATGGTCCTGTGCGTGGCAATGGCAAGATCATCCAGGAGCTCGAGGCCACCTTCCGGGGAGCCGGATGGAATGTGATCAAGGTGGTCTGGGGTTCGAAGTGGGATGAGCTGTTGGCCAGAGACACTGATGGAGTCCTCCTCAACAAGATGAACACCACCCCTGACGGAGACTTTCAAAAACTTGCCACGGAATCCGGCGCCTACATTCGGGAACATTTCTTCGGGCCAGACCCACGGTTGCGTGCCCTGGTGGACCACTTAAGCGATGAGGACCTCCAGCAGCTGCCACGAGGGGGGCATGATTACCGTAAACTCTATGCGGCCTATCATGCCGCTGTCAATCACCACGGTTCGCCAACCGCGATCCTCGCTCACACCGTCAAGGGCTGGACATTAGGGCCTGACATCGAGGCGCGCAACTCGACGCACCAGATCAAAAAGATGACGGATGAGCAGCTGCGTCAGTTTCGAGACCGCCTCCATCTCAACGACATTATTACCGATGAGATGTTGGAAGCTCCAGAGCCTCCATACATACGATTGCCCGAGGGATCCATCGAGGCTGCCTACCTGAGCTCACGCCGCAAGCAACTCGGAGGCTCGTTGCCGCGCCGCATGAATAGAAGTGCGGAATTGCCAGCACCAAGCGATGATGTCTTTAAGGAGTTCTACCTTGGGTCTGCCAAACAACAGGTTTCGACCACAATGGTCTTCTCCAAACTCCTCCGTAACCTCATGAAAGATCCCCAAGTCGGGACCCGCGTAGTTCCAATCGTGCCTGATGAGGCGAGAACCTTCGGCCTTGAGGCCCTGTTCCGCGAGGCAAAAATCTACTCTACGATTGGCCAACGCTACACACCCGTTGATGCGGGACTGCTCCTCTCCTACACCGAAGCCCAAGACGGTCAGATCCTCGAGATGGGTATCACCGAAGATGGGTCGACCGCGATGTTTACCGCCGCTGGCACCTCCTATGCAACGCTTGGGGTGCCCATGATTCCCGTCTACCTCTTCTATTCGATGTTTGGTTTCCAGCGTTCAGGAGATCTCCTGTGGGCGGCATCCGATGCTCGCGCGAAGGGCTTTCTCATCGGAGCAACGGCAGGCAGGACCACGCTGATTGGCGAGGGGCTCCAGCACACCGATGGCCACTCCCAGATACTGGCAGCGGTCTATCCAAATATTCAAGCGTACGATCCGGCCTTTGCGTATGAGATCGCCGCGATTGTAAAACACGGCATCGCTGACATGTTTGGTCCACATGGTAGGGATGTCATCTACTATCTCACCACCTACAACGAAAACTACGTGATGCCCCCCGTAGACGCGGAGAGAAACCTCGAAGAGCTTATGGACTCCATTGTGCGCGGCGGATATCTCTTCGCCACCGGCCACAACCCAGAGAAGCTCTCACCCATCTCATCTGCGACACCAAGGGACCGTGCGCGCCACGCCACCTTGTTATTCTCGGGCACCGCGCAATCCTCGGTGCGTGCGGCTGCCGATGCACTCCGGGAGCACTGGAATGTTGTCTGCGATGTCTACTCGATCACCTCATACAAGCGCCTTCGAGAGGATGCCGAAGCCGTAGAACGCTTCGAACGGCTCCATCCCGGTGAAAAGACGGAGTCTCCCTGGGTCTCCCAACTTCTTGCCGGTGCAGAAGGACCGATCGTGGCTACTACCGACTTTGTCAAACTGGTCCCTGATCAGATTCGGCCGTTTGTGCACCAACCCTTCGTCTCCCTCGGAACCGATGGCTTCGGCCGTTCAGACACGCGCGAAGCCCTCCGCCGATTCTTCGAAACCGATGAGGGATCGATCGTCGTTGCTACGCTCTCAGCGCTATCCAAGCAGGGTGAGGCCAAGCCAGAAGAGGTCGCGGATGCAATGACGCATTACAGTGTTGTCTACGACCACCACGATCCGACCGTCTGATTGAGAGGTACGAGCGCACGATGAACGGAGATATTTATCTCACGCCTGATCCGGATGCGAACAACTACCTCAAAGAGAACCCCTTTGGGCTCCTGGTTGGCATGTTGCTGGACCAGCAGATACCCATGGAACGAGCCTTCGGCGCCCCGTATCTCTTACATACGAGACTGCAGCAACACTATGGCAAGACCCTCGAACCGGCGACCATTGTGGCACTCGATGAGGAACAGTTGATCGCACTCTTTTCAGAGAAGCCCGCCTTACATCGCTTTCCGAAGGCGATGGCAACAAAATGCCACCTTCTCGCTGACCGTATCGTCACGGACTACCACAGTGAGACCACCGCCATCTGGGAAGAGGCACCATCAGGGGAGGAACTTCTATCCCGATTGCAGGCGTTGAACGGCTTTGGAGCCGACAAGGCGAAGATTTTCATGGCGCTGCTTGGCAAGCGCTTCAAAGCAGCTCCAGCCGGCTGGGAACAGGCTTCAGATCCCTTTGGACGAACCAATGAGGTCCGTTCAGTTGCCGATGCCAGCTCTCCCGAGGCGCTCGAACAGATACGGAACTTTAAGGCCAGTATGAAAGCTGCTGCCAAGGCATAGTCTGTTGTTGCCACTTCTACCGGTGCAACATACCGACAATTGGTTGTTCCTGCTTCCGTAACAGGATGGCGCACTGACTATTAATACCAGCGCACACACTGATATTGAGACCTAGGGGGGTGCCATTGGTGCCTATCCGAGTCCTCACGTGACGAGGCGATTCCCCTTGCTGAACCACTCCTACATCTCCTAGCACTCCATCCACTGCATGCAACACGCACCCCCGAGCACTCTACCAACCTCGCCATCGCACGATGCAAAGAAAACTTCACTTTGCATTGAACGAAACACCAAAGTGGTGCGTACTTGTTCATAGTTGTTTCACAAGAAAGGAAACCACAATGAAGATACGTGCTTCCAGAAAAGCCATGAGAGTTGTCACCCTGGGGATTGGAGCCGGGGCCATGAGCCTTGTACTTCTTCCGCAGACCGCCTTTGCACAGGTGATGCCATCGTCACACCTGTTCCCGGAGATGTCAATCCACCAGGTTGGATCGACCAATGCAACCAACGGCGACACCAATCCTTACGGGATCGCCGTCATTCCAAAGACACTAGGCAACCTTACCGCTGGTGATGTGCTGGTCACCGACTTTAACAGTTCATCGGCTATGGGTGGGGGAACCTCGTTGGTCGAGGTCAATCCATCTACTGGTGCATCGAAGGTGTTCTACCAGAACGCCGACATCACGGGACCTGTCGGGATCGCTATCAACCCATCGGCTGATATCGTCTGGGTCACCTACTACGGAACAGCTGCCAATGGGTCAGGTTCAGGCTACGCAGTGATCTCGAATGAGGGTACACTGCTCGACAACTACACCAACACCACGAGCTCCTATAAAGGTCAGAAGAACCTCTTCGAGGGTGCTTGGGGAGCAGCCTTTGCTCCGGGGGCCTTCTTCTGGTCCAACGCAGGGGCAGCGACTCCTAATGCACAAGGAACGACGGGGCAGGTCTGGCGACTCAATCCCCACCCAGGGGCCACCGCGAACGGTCAGCCGATCAGTGCGACGTACGCTCCCTTGGCGACGAACCTACCGACCTCTGATATGGCAGGTACCTCGCTCAGCCCAAGTACCGTGGCCGGTCCCCAGGGTATGGTCTATGACGCTACCAACGGTACGCTCTATGTGACCGACGACTACAACAATGCGATCTACGCGCTGCCCAATGCGTTGACCGCTACGGGGCCGGTGACTCCAGTGATGATTGCCCAAGGTGGGGCCCTCAACTCTCCACAGGGGATCGCCATCAACCCTGTGAATCACGATCTGTTCGTCGTCAACGGTGCCGGCAACAATAACCTTGTCGAAGTCACCACGACGGGAGAAGTCGTGGCCACCAGGACACTTGATGGAGGTTCCGCCGGGGCGCTCTTTGGCCTTGCAACCACCTCAATGAATGCGGGACATCTCGGAATTTACTTTGACGACTCCAATACCTCCACACTTGACGAGCTCAGCGCTCCCACCGTCGGCTATAGCGGTTACCAATTGGCCCAAAGTGACGGTTCCGTCTCCGCCTTTGGCACCACCACAGCACCAGCACCGACAGCCCCCAAAGTCACTGGCAAGGTCGTCGGGATGGCCTACGCGGCTGGTAACGGCGGTACTGGTTACTGGGAAGTGACCGCAAATGGCGCGGTCTACGCGGCCGGAAACGCCAAAAACTACGGTGGGGTCAACAACCTTCGACTGAACGCCCCCATCGTCGGCATCGCTTCGACCCCGGACGGGAAGGGCTACTGGCTCGTGGGAGCAGATGGAGGAGTCTTCAACTTCGGTGACGCTGGTTACTATGGCAACACCTATAGCGATGGACTGACCGGATTGAGTGGCATGCATCCCTTAGATATGCCCGTGTTGGGAATAATCAGCACACCAGATGGTGCTGGTTATTGGTTAGTAGCTAAGGACGGAGGAGTCTTCAACTTCGGTGACGCTGGATTCTCTGGATCAGGCGCTGGCAAGGGAATGACCTTCACTGCTGCAGCGAACCCGCTGCTCTAGCGCTGGGACTTTGATGACGATGGGAGGGGGCACGATGCTCGAAGTGATACTGCAAGATCTCTTCGAGTCATTCTCCCCTCTCATTCGTGCTCAAGTGTTCGCCATCGTCGGGGATACCTCGGTCAGCGACGATCTGGTGCAAGCAACATTCCTCGCCGCCCTTGACCACAAGGACTCTCTTCTGATCGATAAAGAGCTGTTAAAAGGTTGGTTGTTGATCGTTGCACGCAACCGTGCTATTGACCATTTGCGCCGATCAAGTCGACTTTCACAAATCGATATTGGCACCTTGGACTACAGCCACGAGGAGAACAATAGCGTCCTCGACCGCCTCGTGATCGAGTCGGCCATCGACACACTCTCCAGCGACCATCGGCAGGTCGTCCAAGAGGTACTGGTGAACGGCACTCCACTGGTGCATCTAGCCGCAAAAACTGGTGTTCCCGAGGGAACCCTGCGATCGCGGCTCCACTACGCTGTCAAAATCCTTCGCACAAAATTGGATCACGTTCATGACACCCGATAGTTCATCACACGACCTCTTGGTTGAGTACACGCTTGGAGCCTTGGGCCCCACCAAGCAGCGCGCCTTTGAGGAGCACCTGATCACCTGCGACGAATGTCGCGATGCGGTTGACCGTACTACCATGTTGGTTCTTACGCTTGAGAGCCAGTACCCGCAAACCAGTCCCGGGCCACCAGCACCGCCTCAACCTACCAAGGTCACGAAGCTACCGACCGTTTGGCTCGCACGAGCTGGCATTCTCATTGCCGGTATCGCTGCTGGCCTCCTCGTCGGAGTGTCCATTGCTCACACTCCAGCAACTACCGCCAAACCGACCGACGTCATCGCGATGTCATCGAATCAAACTGGGGTCAATGGGTCGCTTGCTCTGTATCGCAAACCCTGGGGGACTCAGGTGCACGCAACCTTTGCGAACCTCCCCACCACGGGTAAAATCCAAATGGTTGTTGCCACCCACTCGGGGCGAGTTACCACCACGTGGCGTGGCACGAACCGATCCAAGATTGCGCTCGACGCTGCACTTCCGTATGCCCCAAACGCTATCGATTGGATCGGTGTCTACGGCGATCATGGCGACCTGATCGACTCGTGGCAGCGATAGACCTCACAAGGCCCGGCCCAATGAACTGGGAGAATCTATGCCAGATGCTCCAACCCGCCAGGTAAGGTCTAGCTTCGCAAAACGCCTCTTGACCCAATCGCGGCTCGACGACTAGGCTTGTACCAGAAGTCACCATGCCAGTCCCATCGCGTCAACAAAGCTTCGCGATCTGGCGACACTAGGGCTAGAGAAGCTCATTAGGCTGCGTGGCATTGCGGAGGAGGTGATCCTTTGAGTGCAGATAACCCCAAGGTAACAGCAACCAGACCATCGACGACCAGAACCGGGTTGGCCCTCGCAGTGGTCATGACCGGGGTGCTCATCACAGCGGTGGATACCACGATCGTTGTGCTTGCGCTACCTGAAATCGAACGGGGCCTCCACGTTGCACTCGCCTCGGTCATCTGGATAATTATCGGATATCTACTGGTGGTGACACTCCTTGCTTCGCAAGTCGGCCGGCTCGGCGACATGTACGGACGAGTCAAAATGTATGAGACCGGTTTTGTCGTCTTCATCATCGGCTCAGCGCTCTGTGCCATCTCGTGGGATGAACCAGCAATCATTGCGTTCCGGATTCTTCAGGGAATCGGCGGAGCGCTTGTGACCGCCAACAGCGGCGCGGTCATCGCCGATCTTTTCCCACCGGAGAAACGGGGGCGTGCCTATGGCTTCAACGGCATTGGCTACAGCCTCGGTGCCGTACTCGGAATCGTCCTCGGAGGAATCATCGTCACTTTTATCTCATGGAGATGGATCTTCTGGATCAACGTACCGATCGGTCTCGTGGCCGTCATCCTCGCCCTTCGCGTCCTCCACGATGGCGGAACTCGTGAACGCAGGAAGATCGACCTGTGGGGAATGCTGACTGCGGGTCTCGGCCTTTTTGGTATCCTGTGGGCGGTGACGAACCTCGCCACGCACACACTCGACCTGTCGCTACTCCTCTTTCTCATCGGCGGCATCGTCGTCCTCATCGTTTTTGTCTTTATCGAGCATCGGCAAACCGACCCCATGGTCCATCTCTCTCTTTTCAAGGTACCGACCATGACTCCATCGCTACTTGCCTCACTCTGCCAAGGACTCGCAAACTACGCCGTGCTCTTTCTGGTTCTGATGTACCTCCAGGGGCCGCGTGGCCTCTCGCCCCTCGACGCCTCACTCCTCTTGGTTCCCGGTTACTTAGTCGGTGGTGCGATCGGCCCCTTCTCGGGGAGAATGGCGGACAAAATCGGACCTGTACTCCCTGCCACCTTCGGTCTCGCGACGCAGATTATTGGTCTGCTGCTCTACGCTCAGTTGGGCATGACCACCGGGCTATGGCTAGTCGTAGTCGCAAGCGTGGTCAATGGCATCGGCTCAAGCAGTTTCTTCCCCGCTAACAACTCAGCAGTAATGAAGGCGGCCCCACGCCAGGTCTTCGGGATCGCGTCAGGCATGTTGAGGACCTTTCAAAATACCGGTATGGTCTTTTCTTTCTCGATGGCGATTCTGATCGCATCGCGTTCGATCCCTCGGCAAGTAGCCTTTGCGATCTTCGTCGGTACCGCTAAACTCCATGGGGAGATCGCACAGGTATTCGTTAACGGGCTACATTCGGCCTTTTACGCATCAATGATCTTTTTAGTGGTTGCAGCCATCCTCTCGGCAACTCGCGTTCGTCACGGCCTCATCACCGCCTCAGCACATAAACCCGTCCACACGCAAAACTGACTACCTGCCCAAGAGGAACAAGCAGTGCTTTACTGTTACGGTCCTGATGTTGGTGGCCTATCGTCGTCGAAGCCTTGCCAGGCTAGCTCAATGCTGCAGGTTGTGGGATTCTCGGGCGCTCACAGCACTGAGCGGTCTTCCACAACGAAACGCAGGCGTACTACCACACAAGCAACTCGCTGGAACCAACGGGGCGCGGTCGTTACGGTCTCGTCGTGGCTCAAGGCCCTTGCACGCCGCAGCACTCCAGCAGCGAAGACTGGGTTCACGCGAGAGCGTCGTGGACCGTTACCGACTATCCCCGCGTACATCTCGCCTCCTATCGAATGCATGCGGACGACCAACCCGATGCAGGCCAGGCGTCTCTCAGAAGAGTACAGCTCACCAGCCTCTTGCGATCCATTCGTCCAAGCTGCCGACCTGTGTTCCAATCGTAGTCGAAGCACCATGACCCGGCAGTAGGACTGTTTCGGCGGGGAAAGTGGCAAAGATGCGGCGGATCGACTCGATAATGGTAGGGAAATCGCCACCAGGGAACTTGGTCGCCCCAGGTCCGCCTGGGAACAGCGTATCTCCAGTAAAGAGCAGTTCATAACCCTCAGGAGCGATGCAAACAGATCCAGGGGTGTGTCCCGGCGTCGCCAAAATACGTAGATTGAGAGCACCAAACCTGATCAATTCGTTATCGACCAAGGTCGTATCAAACCCATCGAGCAACGAAGCATCAGGCTCTCCCACCATCACCCTCATTCCCTGTTGTCGCAGTGCCGCCACAGCACCGATATGGTCGTGATGACCATGCGTAATGATGACCTTGGTGACGTTCCGCTGGACCAACGCATCGACAAGAACATCATCGCCGGCGGTGGCATCGATGAGGAGTGCCTCTGGTGAACTCGGGGTGGTCAGGACGTAAAGATTATTCTCAAGCGGCCCTACCACAAACTGCTCAATCGTAAGATCCCCAACGGTATACGTGGTTTGCACGACGCTCTGCCCTCTCTTGAAGCTGTTCTAGCAGTAGGCTAGTCAGTGCGTACGATCTTGGCGATAGCGCCAAACGATAGGACGCCAGCGAAATAGCGAGCCAAAGAAAGTGAGGGCTACGTTGAACTTTGCGTTTACGTCGGAACAGGAAGAGCTCAAGGCTACCACCCGTCGATTTCTTACCCAACGCTTGCCAACAAGTCTCGTACGCACCACGATGGAGTCCACGACCCCCATCCCCATCGATCTTTGGCAGGCGATGGTCAACGAACTGGGGATTGCCGGCCTGCTCATCCCTGAGTCCCAAGGGGGACTCGGGCTTGGCTTCGTCGAGGCAGCCTGCGTCCTCCAAGAGATTGGCCGCGCGGTGGCTCCTCTCCCGTTCCTGGTGACGTCAGTCCTTGGTGCTAGCCTCCTCAACCAAGCGACCAATGATGATCCTGTCATCGCAGAGACGATCGCGGGGATCAGCAGTGGCGCAGTGGTGCTCGGGCTGGTCAGCGGGACCGCCGAGCATCCACTCCATCCAAGTGGCACCTGGCATGACACCGGCATCGACGCCGAAAGCCGATTCGTGCTCGACGGCACCCAGGCCACCCATCTGCTCATCACCCTTGAGAGAGAGGGCGAGCGGGTACTCGCACTCGTGCGAGCCGACGCCCCGGGGGTTGTGCTCACCCAACAGACCACACTTGACCTCACCCGGCCAATGGCCCAGGTCTCGTTCAACGCTTCACCAGGAACGATGGTGCTCGATGGTCCAGCGTTGGAGGCAGCAACGCCTGCCTTCGAGGCACTGGCGAACGCAAGCATGGCTCAAGACATGGTTGGTGGAGCCGAACGTGTACTCGAGATGTCAGTTGCCTACGCAAAGGACCGCCATCAGTTCGGCCGTCCAATCGGTAGTTTCCAAGCCGTCAAACACCGTCTCGCGGACATGCTTGTTGACTTGGAATCCGCGAAGTCGGTAGCGCTCTACGCTGCTTTCACACTCGCAGATCAGGCAGATGATCAGGCGATTGCAGCCACGACCGCAAAGGCAACCTGTGGGGATGCCTACTATCGCATCGCAGCATCCTCGATTCAGGTGCATGGCGGTATCGGCTTCACCTGGGAACACGATGCCCATCTGTACTTCAAGCGGGCCAAAGCCGACCAAATCTTGTTTGGGAACGGGCCTGCCCAACGACGTAAACTCGCACAGCTCCTCGGTATCATCTAGTGGCAAGCACTTCTCCGACGAGTATCGCGCTATCGAATCCGAGCGAGTAGAATATTAGTAGGTAGATGGTTACCTGAGTGGTGGAATGAATATGGATCGAGAGAGTACCCCAGACAAGAGCAGCGAGCTGCAGGCATCCGCCGAAGATCGAGAGCGGGCTCGCGCCCTGCTGCTTGAACGCTTCAGGTCCGGAGATCTTGACTTTGACGAGTACGAAGTTCGTCTCATGTTGCTTGCCAAGGCCCGCAAGGTTTCCCAGATCTATGAAGCAACGTTTGAGAAGACACGCGCACCCTTCGTGGGTCCTCGTTGGGATCGCCGAATTCGTCGTCTTGACTCGTTTGGTCTGATCCCAGTCGTGGCGCTGGCAGCGCTCAGCTTCTTCATGGGTTGGATTTTCCCCGTCTTGGCGATCGTCATCGTTGCATTCCTGCTGACGAACCTAGGGTACGGAGTGCAGTGGCTGCGCTACCGTCCGATCAAACGAAGCCTTGCAAAGAGCAATCATCCCGTCTAACCTGGAACCATGAACGACGATCAGCATCAGCCATGGCACCAGGTCCAGGAGGATCTTCGCCAACCTGCGAAGGAACTTCGAGCGATGATCCCTGATGTACTCAAGTCGTATGGCAGTCTCCACCATAGTGCAATGGCCAGTGGCGAGATCAGCACCGGGACGAAGGAGCTTATCGCGTTAGCGGTCGCCGTAGCGCTTAAGTGCGACGGTTGTATCACGTCTCACGCACGTGGGGCAGCCCGAGCCGGAGTAAGTCGCCAGGCCATCGCCGAGACGCTCGGGGTGACCATTTTGCTCACCGGTGGGCCCGGCACGGTGTACGGACCCAGAGCGCTTGAGGCATTCGATGAGTACGAACGCGATTACCACCCGAGCGATAGCTAGTACGCTCGCTGACCCGTCCGTCATGGGACCTGGCACACCCATTGCATAACCTGGGTCGCATGATCGGAGAACCCCAGCTGGTAGAGCGATCGAGCGCCCACCAAATCCTCGATCTCCATGACCATCGGACCTTGAGGTCCAGTCACGATATCGATACCGTAGTAACCCGGCCCCAATCGGACCGCGATCGTTTGCACAAAATCGCGCTCTTCACCACTCGCCGTCACAAGCCGGGGTGAGGCTCCTCGTGAGAGGTTCGATCGGAAATCCCCATTCGCCCTCCGCTCAACCGTCACCGCGATCGTCGTGCCCAGGATATAGTGACGTCGATCCACGGTGCCGACTGGATGATACTCCTGAGCAAGTAGTACATCAAGACCACCTCGCCAGCCCGATGTTTCGACCAACCGTACCCCCCGACCTCCATGGCCAAATCTGGGCTTGCTCACCCAGGGAGTTGGGACCGCATGAGTGGAAAACACCGCTGGCGTAGCAAATCCATGCTGCTGGCACCAGAGGTATTGGGCGAGCTTGTCGTTGCCGACCAGCGCCAGCAGCGGGCTGTTCACCACACGAGGAATACGACGGGCCAACCAAAGGCGCTGGCGAAGTGACCGCGAGCGCACGAAGACGACATCGACATGAGCCAGTTCGCGCGACTGGAGCTCCTCTGGACCAACCAACGCAATGACCTGAGCTCCAAACGATCGACCAGCCGCCACGAGTGCCCTCAAGAAGAAGCCGTTCGGCTGGAGCTGCTGGCGATCGTAGTAGATTGCTACGCGCAGAGCCATTGTCGAAGCGCCAGGCCCACGTGATAGGGCACATCCACCCCGGAGATCGCCGACAACCTCCAGATGTGCGCATTGGAGTTCACTTCACAGACGATAGAACCCTCATTCGCATCGTCAAAGAGGAGATCGACACCGACATTGAAGCCCCCAACCGCCGCCGCGCTCGCCTCGGCTAACGCGCACTCCGCTGCCGAGGGCTTGTAGGGGGCGCCAACGCCCCCAGCCGAAAGATTTGCGCGAAAGTCATCAGGATGCTGACGAGCAATGGCGGCAATGCAGCGCCCATTGACGACCTGTAGCCGTAGATCACGTCCTCGTGAACTCGCGATAAACTCCTGTACGAGCAGCTGTCGATCGGCCAATGCGTCGACTATCGCAAAAACATCATCGACAGTTTGGGCCAGGTACACCTGAGCTCCAAAGGATCCATTCGCCTCTTTGATCACCAGGGGGAGCCCAACCTCCGCAACCGCCGATAGCACCAAGTGGGTGGCGATTTTCTGCTTTGGATAGAGCGGCGGCATCATCACTGTCTTTGGAATACGCAAGCCCGCTGCCGCTAGGTGGGCATAGGTGCGGCGCTTGTCATCACAGATCGCGATCGACAACGAGCTGTTGATCACCGTCGCACCTTGGAGCTCAAGTACCTCTGCAACTGCAACATCTTTGTCAAGAAAGAGAATGAGCTCGTGTCGTCGATCAACATGTGTCACTCGGCTGAGGAGATACTCGGTGCTCACTAGCTCGACATGTTCAAAGGTCTTACTGAGTCCACGTTGATAGAGGATGCCGTGATCGAAAAACTTCTCCCCGAGGCCAAGGTTGGCTACAACAACCACCTCTCGATCCTCGGTGCGCATAGGTGATTGACTCAATCGGTCACCCGATCCAGAGCGCATCTCCATCCTGATGAAATTCCTTGCACGGCTACAGTCTAGAGAGGGAGGTGTGATGCCAGTAGATCAGTTATGGTGCGAACCCGCTGGGCTCTCACTCTTTGTGGCGACGGTGAAGGAGAGCTCCACTCCTGGACGACCGACGGTGCTATATTCCCCGGGCATCGCCGATACCGACATCGGCGGCAGCAGCGATCGGGTTCTCCAAGAGGCCGCCGAACGCCTAAGCTTCTACTGTCGAACCCAAGTGGTTGGCGTGAACCCCCATGGCATTGGTGAGTCTGACGGGACCCTTGAAGCGACAGCACTGGTTGCCGACCTTGAGGCGGTCATCGACTTCCTCGCACCGCAGCCGCTCGTCATCATCGGCTTTGGGCTGGTTGGCTATGCCATGCTCGCCACCAAAGACAGCAGCTCGGTCGTCGGGGTCGTCACCGTCGATCCTCTGGTCGATCAGCTCTCGCGTGAGGAGCTGACAGCCACCGGGGCCCGACTCGATCCAGCAGGAGTCTTCCCGGTCTCCGGTTATATGCGGGCCTTAACCGATCTCTCCAGGCGCTGGATGATGATCGTCCCTGGCGACCGTCCTCGACCCGACAACTCTATGCTTGAGCATCTCGTTGCAACGTTTCACCCCGAGCTCCATCGGGTCTACGCGACATCGACGAGGCTCCACAACGACCCACGGCCCTACGCTCTCATTCTTGGCTGGCTGGAGCGAGAGCTCTGGCCTCACACTACAACGCTCACATGACAGCCTCTGGAGCGCCTCTCTCAGCAATTCTTCGGGTTACTCCTAGCCTTCCTTTGAGAAGTCTGCGTATCCTAAAGACAGCGAAAGGAGAATCGCATGCGAATCCTAGTAGTGGATGATGAAGAAACATTGGTGGACACCCTGAAACGTGGGCTCGTCGCGGAGGGTTTTGCAGTCGACACCTGTCTCAACGGAATAGATGGTATCAATCTGGCGAGGAGTGCGCCCTATGACTGCATCGTTCTCGATATCATGCTGCCGGGCATGAACGGCTTTAAATTCACCGCTACCTTAAGAAGCGAGGAGATCTGGACACCGATCCTGATGCTGACCGCCAAGGATGGAGAGCTCGATGAAGCTGAGGCTCTCGATACCGGCGCTGATGACTTTCTCAAGAAACCCTTCTCGTTCACCGTGCTCGTCGCTCGAATCCGGGCACTGCTCCGTCGTAACGTCGACAGTCGACCACCCGTGCTCGCCGCCGGTGATCTCAAACTCGATCCATCGAGTCACTCAGTCTCCCGCGGGGATACCATTATCGACCTCACCACCCGTGAGTTTTCCTTTCTTGAGTTGCTGATGCGATCCAAGGGTAAAGTGCTGAACAAACGTGAGATCATTGAACACGTTTGGGACTACGATTTTGAGGGAGACTCCAATATCGTCGAGGTGTACATTGGCTACCTGCGCAAGAAAATCGATGCCCCCTTTGGGACAAAATCGATCCGTACGGTGCGTGGGGTCGGTTACCTCCTTGAGGAGGATGGTGGATCGGCGGCGGTTGTCACCTGCGATGAGGTTTCCGCGCCTGTCTAAACTTCACACCGGGGGTCAGCACCCTTGAAACTGGCCTCGATGGAGAAACTCAATCACGTCTCGAGAACGCAGTTCCCTCCGCTTCGTTGGGTCGGACGTCAGCTCGCATCGGTGCGGAAGCGCACCACCATCGCCGCTACTGTCGTCGTCGGCTTAGTACTCCTGGCGGCCTTCATCGCGGTGGCGCTTACCTTGCGGGCTGCGTTGACGCGTAACGTAGTGAACACGGCAAAAAACGAAGCTGACGACATCGTCCTCCTCGTTCGCGATGGGCACCTGCCCAACCCATTGCCCATCCCACGGGGTGACCTTGCCGCCCAGGTCGTGTCCAGCCACGGTACGGTCATTGCGTACTCACCAAACTTAAAAGGGGCGAAAGCCCTGCGCCCCCCCCAAGCGGTACCAACCCGAGGTATCGTACGGACCGAAGACTCCGCTCGCGCCAACCGTCTGGCAATCAACGGTAACGTAGATCGCCACACAGTTTTTGTTGCTGATCAGGTGCAGGTGCCGACCTTCCTCGTCGGCGTAATTTCAAGATCCAAGCCGGCCAGCGACAGCCATCTGATGGCGGGGTCAAACGGCAAACCGACGACCTTCTACGTCTACACCATCGCATCCCTCTCCTCCGTAGACGCTTCGGTGGCGGCCTTAAAACGTGAGTTTTTCATCGTATACCCCATCATCTTGGCAGTCGTCGCCATCTCCACCTGGATTCTGAGTCGCCGAGCCCTTGCTCCAGTCGACCAGATACGACGCGATGTAGAGGAGATCACCGCTCTGAACTTATCCAACCGAGTCTTCCAACCCGAAGGCGACGATGAGATAGCACGACTCGCCGCAACCATGAACTCCATGTTGGGACGACTCGATGCCGCCGCCGAGCAGCAAAAACAGTTTATCGCGGATGCATCTCACGAGCTCAAAAGCCCGCTCTCAGCCCTACGTGCCTCTCTTGAGGTCGGGCTCCTCCACAGCGAGTTAACCGATTGGCAACAGACCGCGGGCATCGCCCTTAGGGAGAGCGAACGCATGCAACGTCTGATCGAAGACCTACTCACGCTCGCAAAAGCAGAGGCCAGGGTGCAGGCAGTTCGGGTCACGGTCGACCTTGATGAACTCTGCCGAGACGAGGTTCATCGTATTCGCCGGACCCATCCTGGAGTCAATATCGATATGTCTCGCGTCAGCGCAGTGCGACTACTGGGCGATCCCGAACAGATCCGCAGCATTGTGCGCAACCTCATCGAAAACGCCGTCCGTTACGCGCGAACAACCGTGGCGGTGACCGCCTCGACGACTGGACCATCCGCCATCTTTACGGTCGGCGACGACGGTCCAGGCATCCCCCTGGAACGAAGGGACGCCATCTTCGAGCGCTTCACTCGTCTGGATCCCGCAAGAAGCCGCCTCCAAGGTGGATCAGGTCTCGGTCTGCCAATCGTGCGTAGTTTGGTCGAACTGCTCGAAGGCACTGTCATGGTCGGGAGTTCTGATCTTGGCGGAGCGTACTTTCGGGTGCAGTTGCCGATCCTCGCGCAAGACCAGGTACCATCGGAGGCGGCTAACGTTCTACCATCAGCAACACCATTAAAGGAAAAGGTTTGACACAACTTTTGCAAACACCAACTGTGAAGCAACAACCCAAGCGACACTCACTCGCCTATCGTCGCGTTCGAGCCATTGCCGTAGCCGGAGTGGTCGTCGCTGGGGGCTACGGAGGTGTCGGCATGATCAGCGCACTAGGTGCGCCCGGATCTGCCAGCCTGGGCGTCAAGTTTGTGGAGTGGGTTCGCGGAAACGGTGGTGCGAGCATCGTCCAAACCGCTGAGAATATCTGGTACACAACCCATCAGCCAGCAGTCGGTGGGGAACCACCGAAAGGTTCACTACGACCAGTGGCCAGTGTACGGCAGAGTCAGGTGACGGCTACCTCGAAGATCCTCCCCGCGCCAAAAGCCATCACCCCTATCGCAAGTCCACCGTTGCCCCATGAGGGACAGTGGACCCCAGAGGGCCCACTGATCGATGGCTCCCCGGCCCTCTATGTCACCCTGATGCGACCTGACAAGGTGCACACCTCGCTCGTGGCGGGTGTTGCCTGGATGGACCCCCATCTGGTGAGCTTCCTCCAGTACGCCGGCGCCCAAGAACCCCCGGGCGGAGGGGCCTGGCCCTACATGGCGCCGATCCAAGGATCGCAGGCAAACAACCTTGTCGCAGCCTTCAACTCAGGGTTTCGTATGAGCGATGCACAGGGTGGATACTACGCCTATGGTCGCATGGCAGTCCCGCTACGAAATGGAGCTGCCTCCTTCGTCGTCAACGCCCAAGGTACGGCGACCGTCGAGCAATGGACCCATGGCCAGAATGTTCCCTCATCGATCAAGGTCGTGCGACAGAACCTCGTTCCACTCGTGGAGTCGGGAAAGATCAATCCCGTGGTCTACTCCTCAAACTACCAGGTCTGGGGCACCACCGTGGGCAATCAAGTGCTCGTCTGGCGATCAGGAGTGGGCGTCACCTCCAATGGTGCCATCGTCTACGTCAGTGGGCCAGGACTCTCCGTCCCATCCCTTGCTCGCCTGCTCCAACGAGCCGGTGCCGTAAACGCTATGGAGCTTGATATCAACTCCGCATGGACGAACTTCTTCTATTTCAACCACACGCTCGGTGCACCCGCAAGCCCAACGAATGGTTATCGGTTGGTCTACAACATGGAACGACCGCCACAACGGTACTTTGAGGGAACAGCAAGGGACTTTGTCGCCGTCGTCGCCCGTAAGAACCCGCTCTAAGGTAAGGATCCCCTTCGACACAAAGGGAGCCGCGCCTTCCTCCGATAGAGAGCGGCTCGCCCTAGGCCTTAACCGAGTTGTGCCGCTTCCAACGCGAGCATCAGGGTGTTCCACGGCAACGTCGCGCACTTGATCCGAACCGGGAACTTCACGACCCCTTGCAGCGCAGCCAATTCACCAACGACCCTCAGGTCAACTGGCTCTGGCTCGCCATCGGTCTCCTCGACAGTAATCATTCGCTTGAAACGGCTCACCGTCGCCTTTACCTCAGCAATGGACTGCCCCTTGACCGCCTGTGACATCAGTGAAGCCGATGATCGGGAGATAGAACAACCTTGGCCAGTGATCTTGATGTCCTGAACGACACCATCCTCAACTTGCACATAGATTTTCACCTCGTCGCCACACAGTGGATTGAAGCCCTCTTCAGCATGGACCGTCGGTCCCTCAAGCACTCCCTGATTACGGGGATTCTTATAGTGATCAAGGATAATTTCGCGATACAGATCGTCTAAATCGTTCATCGTCACTCCTAACCGTGAAACAGCTCATAGGCGTCGATCAATGCATCGATCAATGCATCAACATCTCGCTCGTCGTTGTAGAGGTAGAACGAGGCCCTAGCCGTAGCCCCTACCCCCAACTCACGCATGAGCGGCTTCGCACAGTGATGTCCAGCGCGCACACAAACCCCATGTTGATCGAGGACCTGGGCGACGTCGTGAGGGTGAACGTCAGTGAGCTCAAAGGAGAGAACACCCCCTCGTTTGGTCACGTCTTGCGGGCCAAAGATTCTGATACGATCGTCGAGCCTCTCGCGCATCTGCGTCATCGCGTAGCTCGTGAGCCGGCGATCGTGGTTGGTGATGGCGTCCATCCCAACCATCTCAAGATAGTCCAAAGCGACATCCCAGCCCGCAGCCTCTGCGATCGGGGGAGTGCCAGCCTCGAATTTATGCGGGATCTCACCAGCACTGAAACCATCGAGTCGCACATCAGCGATCATCTCACCACCACCAAGGAATGGTTGCATACGTTCAAGGATCTCCGCTTTTGCCCAAAGTGCGCCGATCCCAGTGGGAGCGAGCATTTTATGACCAGTAATGGCTAGACAATCGACGCCAAGCTGACGGACATCCGTAGCAAAGTGGGGTACGAACTGTGCACCGTCGCCAACCACCAGTACACCGTGTTCATGTGCTCGCTCGCTCAACGCGGCAATCGGATTCAACGTTCCAAGCACATTCGACATCAGGGTAACACCAAGGATGCTCGCACGCTCCAGGAGTGCATCCAAGTTGTCAAGCACCAGCAACCCCTCGGCATCAAAGGGAAGATACTCGATGGTAAAACCGAGCTGCTCTTGCAGGATCATCCACGGCACCAGATTGGCATGGTGCTCCATCTCCGTGAGGAGCACGTGGCTATCCGGTGTCAGCAAGACACGCCCAAGACCCTGCGCGACCAAGTTGAGCGCCTCGGTGGCATTCTTGGTAAAGACGATCTCTCGCTCAGGATCGCTTGCACCGATGAATCTGCCAAGGTGCCTCCGAGCGGCCTCATAGATCCCGGTGGCCTCTTCAGCCAAGCCGTAGACTCCTCGGTGCACATTGGCATGCGAGTGGCGATAGTACTGACTCATGGTATCGATCACCACCGCTGGTCGCTGCGACGATGCCGCAGAATCAAGATAGTAAAACGGCCGACTCGCCTGGATATCGGCAAAAATAGGGAAATCCTTCCGGAGCTCGCTGAACTGATCCGTTACTTTGACACTCGCCACTTTTGATATCCCTCTCGTTCTAGATCCTCCACCAACTCCATGCCACCGGATCCAACGATTCGGCCATCGACCGCGACATGAACGGTCGTGGGGGTGAGCCAATCCAAAATGCGCTGATAATGGGTGATCAGAATGACACCCATCTCCTGCTTCGCCTCTCGAACCGTCTCGATACCACGAGCCACCGTGCGCAAGGCATCGATGTCAAGCCCTGAATCGGTCTCGTCCAGAATGGCTAGCTCGGGTTGCATCATCGCCATCTGGATAATCTCGTTCCGCTTCTTCTCGCCTCCAGAGAACCCCTCATTCAAGTAGCGTGACGCAAAGGAGGGGTCAAGTCCTAGACGCTCTAACCACTCAAGAAGGTCAAAACGTACCTCGATCGCTGATACATCAGCCCCGCGTCGCGCCTGCAGAGCCTGACGAAGGAACTGAATCACCGAGACGCCAGGAATCTCCTCGGGATACTGAAAAGCCAAAAAGATACCCTCTTTTGCTCGTTCATCAACCGGGAGGGCGCTAATATCGACCCCTTTGAAGACGACCTGCCCGCTATCGATGTGGTAATCAGCACTCCCCATGATCGCGTTCGCAAAGCTTGACTTACCAGATCCGTTGGGACCCATGATCACATGCAACTCACCCGGAGCAACAGCGATCGAAAAACCCTTCAAAATCGTAGTACCAGCGGCCGATACCCATAGATCCCGGGCTTCAAACAATGATGGAACAGTCACAACGCCAGTCTAGTAGCAATTAACCCTATCCCAATAGTGCAATTGAGGACCAAGCGAGGACTGTGCGAAAGTCCTACCTGATAGACTCAACTCCGAACTTGTGCCAAAAAGTGGGGTGAACGATGCGTATTGAAGTCGACTACGACAAGTGTCAGTCCAACGCCGTCTGTGAGGGGCTTGCACCCTCCGTTTTCGAGGTTCGAGATGATGGGTTCCTCTATGTCATCAACGAAAATCCTCCCGAAGATCTCCATGCCGCTGTCCTTGCCGCTCAAGCGCAATGCCCCACACAGGCCATCAGCGTGAGCGATTAACGACATGCGTCGCCTCGTCGTTGTCGGAGGGGCACTCGCCGGTCATCGGGCAGCGATCCAAGCTCGTCGCCTCGATGCGGAGCTTGATATCACGGTGCTCGCCGGTGAAGACGAGCTACCCTATCAACGTCCGCCCCTTTCCAAGGGTTACTTAGCCGGAACCGTCTCCGCCCAGCGGGTACGACTGCGAGGAGGTGGCGAAGGCTACCGGTTTCTCTCTGGCAGCCCTGCGGTAGGTGTTGATCTTGCGAAGTCACTGGTGTTCACCGCAGACAACGCCTATCCGTTTGATCTCCTGGTGGTGGCAACCGGCGCCGAGCCTCGCCAACTCAGAGGGTTCGCCCCCGATGAAGCGATCATCTACCTAAGAACCTTGACAGATGCAACGCGCCTCAAGGAAGCACTGACGCGGATCGGTCACCTCACCATCATCGGTGGTGGTTTCATCGGTGCCGAGGTTGCGGTCACAGCACGCAGTCTGGGCGTCAACGTCACCGTCGTCGAACAGAGTTCGCACCTCCTCTCGCGTGCCGTGGGCCAGCGTGTCAGCAGCATCGTCGAACACAATCTCCATGAACGCAATATCGAACTGCTACTCAATAGCACAGCAAACCTTGAGACCATGAGAGACCATCGGCTCGTCAGTAACGGAACACAGTCCTGGCCCACCGACCTTGTGGTGGTAGGGGTGGGAGTCGTGCCCTGCACTGCGTGGCTCGGCGGAGCGCTCCCATTGGCCGAGGACGAGGGAATCCATGTGAACGAAATGGGGCTCGTCGAGGGTTTTGAGCAAGTAGGAGCCGCTGGTGACGTCGCCAGTTGGGATCACCCTCTCTATGGTCGTTCGGTGCGCTTTGAGCACTTTGAGGTAGCTACCAACCACGCCCTCCACACGGCCCAGGCGCTCGTGGCCAACAGACGCGTTGCCTATGGGGAACTCCCCTTTGGATGGAGTGATCAAGGCGATCTCTTACTCCAAGTGATTGGAGTACCAGGTCCCGATCTCACCGAGGAGGTCGAGGAGGTCGAGGGCGGCAAGATCTTCCTCTACCGGCGTGACGACCGCCTCGAGGGTGCCGTACTCATGAACGCGCCAGAGGAGCTCACCAAGTTGCGAGATAGGATCACTGCCTCACTGGGAAGCCAGTGATGGCTCGCAGCTCCCAGGGCAAGGCTGCTTGAAGAGTCGTCAAGCCTCGCTTGGTTCAGTCGAACGCGGCGTGCTCAGCTGGTTCAGCACCAAACTGTTGATAGCCCGAACGCTCTAGTTCGACCGCCAAGTCCATACCGCCTTCGGCGACAATCTTACCTCGCACGAGGACAACGACTCGGTCAGCTTTGATCTCACGCAAGAGACGAGGGTAATGGGTGATCAGGAGCAGCGAAGTTCCTTGCTCCTCATTCAGCCGTCGAAGTCGACGAGCGACATCCCGCAATGCATCGATGTCGAGGCCAGAGTCGATTTCATCTCCAATAACCAATGACTGCGGTACCGCACTCACCAGCAGCGTCTCGAGCTTTTTCTTCTCCCCACCCGAGAGGTCAACGTTCACCCAACGGTTGAGCAGTGCCTGATCGAGCGAGAGCTCGACAGCCTCAGCAACGATGCGTTCGGAGACGCCCTGTGGATCAAGGCCACGGAAGCGGTACATCGCTGTCACCAGTTCGTCGACCCGAACACCGGGGATCTCTGGTTGGCTCTGAGAGATCAAAGCGATGCCTTGACGAGCTCGCTCATCGGTGGCCCAACCAGCAATCTCCTCCCCATCGATCGTGACCGAGCCCCCAACGACTTGGTAGTTGGGGCGACCCATGACCGTCGAGACGAGGGTACTTTTCCCCGATCCATTCGGACCCATCACCGCGACGACTTCACCCTTGTCGACCGACAAGTCAACACCTTGGAGTACCTGCTTGGAACCGATTGCGACATGAAGGTCATCGATTGCTAAGAACGCCATGTTTTCCTCAACTTCTCTTCGTGTTGATTTTGCTGTCTTCGGGTGCCTCCAGGAAGACGTCGCCAGTCCGCTCGATAACCTCAAAGACCGGAACGGCCTTCGTCGCTGGGAAGCAAGTTGGGTGCCCGTCACGGAGCGAAAAGGTGCTGCCGTGCTTCCAGCATTCAATCTCACGCTCCTCTGCATACACTTCGCCCTCCGACAGGCTGTATTTGGCATGTGAGCAGGTATCACCAATAGCAAAGAGTTCACCATCGACTCGAACAACCACCACCGGAAAGCCGTTGAAATCAACCTTCACCGGCTTGCCTTCTTCAAAATCTCGCGTTGTGCCAATTTTGTCCATTACGCCCCTGCCTCCCATTTCTCATCGACTGCCGCTCGCAGGCGCTGCTGTTCAACCGCAAAAGTATCTCCCATGTCAGCGAAGAACGCACGCGCGAGGGTACGTCGAGCCTCCTCGGCCGGAAAACCCTTTGAGGCGAGGTAGAACAACTCCTCCTCGTCGATAGGACCGACGGTGGAGGCATGTGAGCACTTCACATCGCTGATCTGAATATCGAGGTTTGGCACCGACCACGCAAGCGCGTCCTCCGACAAGAGGACGTTCCGGTTGGTCTGGAAGGCTTCAGAACCTCTCCCGAGCGGCGTGATCGTGATCATCCCGGTGTAAATTGACGTCCCATCACCATTGACCACCCCCTTGTAGAGCAGGTTGCTGGTCGTACTCGGCGCGTCATGGGTGATGAACGTCCGATAATCAACACGTTCATGGGCACCAACGACATAGCCAACCCGAATCACGGCCTGGGCCCTGGTGCCTTCGAGTATGCCATCCGTACGCACACGGGTGTACCCCTGATGGGCACTGGCCGCATCCAGCTCGAGACTGGCTTCGGCGCCGAGTCGAAATCGTACGTACCCAAGACTGAGAGCCTTTCGGTCGTGTTCGAGCTGGTGGCGATAGACCACCGCTGACCGCTCTTGACCAACGATCTCAAGAATCGGAAGGTGCATAACCGACCCGGTCAAGAGGTCGACATGGATGACTTCGAGCTCGACATCGGGAGCCACCGAGAGTCGAAGCCAACTCCACAGGCCAGCATCGTCACCCGTTCCAGCGGTGAGAATGCCCAGCCGCCGGAGTGGAGCCTCCACTTTGATCTCGACGCGACCAGGGGCCAGGAGGGTGCCAAGCGTCAACAGACTTTCGTCCTCCTCGCGAAGGAACTCACCAACGGCCTCCGTCTGGGCCACGGTTAATCCAGGTACCGCAGAACTACCCTCTATCAACCGGCCACCATCCACACGCACGGTCGCATCCACCGCGCCAAAGGTCGAAAGTATCTCCAGTCCTCTTGCCCACAGATCATCGTTCGTCGCCGCACAGCTCTTCTGGTAGCGCTCCCATTCGATCTCGTCAACTGGAGAGTATCTCCAGCACTCCAGGGCTTCTGTCGGCTGTTCCAGTCGTTCAGCTTCGGCCGCCCTCGTCATACTGCGAGCCGGCAGCTCCCAGGACATATCCTTCCCTAGGGACTTCACGCGATCTCCTTCGATACTGTTTGCTACCTTCGCACCGCCAGGGTGCTAGTTTCCCCTACCATCATAGTGATAACCTAGGAAGTGTCCACGATGCACCACCAAAAGGAGAGGTATGGAGACCCTAGAGATTGAGATCAACGATGGGATCGGAGCGTTAGTCCTCAACCGTCCCGCCAAACTCAACGCCATGAACGCCACCTTCTTCACGGAACTGCCACGCGCGATCGAGATCCTTGAGGCGGACACAGCCGTACGAGTCATCGTCATTCGTGCCAACGGTCCCCACTTCAGTGCAGGACTTGACCTCACCGACTTCGCGCCAGGGTCCCAGAACATCCAATCGACCAACGACATACGATCGCTTCAACTGGGCTTTATCGCCCTCGCGACTGCCCAGAAACCCACGCTGGCTGTCGTCAACGGCTACTGCATCGGCGGAGGCCTCGATCTGATCGCCGCTTGCGACCTTCGCCTAGCTACTCGTTCGGCGATCTTTTCGCTCCGCGAAGTCCGCATTGGAATCGTCGCCGATCTCGGGTCGCTCACCCTGCTCTCCGGGGTGCTCCCCCAAGCGATCCTGGCCGAGATGGCCCTCACCGGTCGCGATGTCGATGCCGTCGAAGCTCACACAATCGGACTCGTGCACTCGATCTGGGATACCGCCGAGGATCTGGACCGGGCCGTCCTGGAGCTCGGCCAGCAAATTCAGGCCAATCCACCCCTGGCCGTTCAGGCGACCAAGCGCCTGCTCGTCCAAGGACGAACACAAGGGCTCACACAGCACCTGGAACTCGCTGCCAGTTACAACGTCGCGCTGATGCGATCGAACGACATGCGAGAAGCGTTGACCGCCATGAAGGAACGACGGCCCCCCAACTATCACGCCAACTAGTGTCCCTCCTCGGAAGTTCCATTCATAACTATCGGCTCCAGGTATTTGCGCATAGAAGCGAAGATCTCGTCGGCGCTCTTGGTCCAGATGAAGGGCTTGGGGTTCTCGTTCCAGGCTTTGGCCCACTTGATAATCCCTCGGTTGAGTTCGGTCACACTGTGGTGAACGCTTCGTTGAAGGTACTTGGTGGTTAACGCTGAGAACCATCTCTCTACCTGGTTCATCCAAGAAGAATACGTTGGCGTGAAGTGGAACTCAAACCTCGGGTGGGCAAGGAGCCAGGTTCTCACCGACTCGGTCTTATGGGCTGAGTAGTTGTCTAAGACAACGTGAACTCCCAGCTCCTTGGGTACTTGTCGGTCGATAAGCTCTAAGAACTCAATGAACTCTATCGCCCTGTGGGCGTTCCTCATCTTGGTGATGACCTTGCCGGAAGCGATGTCGAGTGCAGCGTAAAGATTGGAGATACCGTTGCGCTTGTACTCGGTCGTACGACGCAGAGGAACCCCTGGCACCATGGGGAGCATGGGCTGGGTACGGTTCAGTGCCTGGATCTGTGTCTTCTCGTCGACGCGAGAGTTCGATCGTGCGCCTCAGGTGGGTTGAGATAGATACCAGCAACGTCTCTGACCTTCTCGGTGAACTCTGGATCGTTTGATACAGTGAAGGTCTCGACCATGTGAGGTTTGAGCCCAAAGGTTCGCCAGATCCTCCCCACTGTAGAGGGGGATACACCAGCTAGGGCTGCCATGGTGTTGGTTGACCAATGGGTTGATGAATCCGGGGGATCAGTCGTGGTAGTGAGCTTGATGATCTCGGCGATCTTGTCATCCCCATGGGTTCTTGGAGTCCCAGATCTTGGTGCATCCGAGAGTGCCTTTACCCCAAACAACGAGAACCGCCTTCTCCACTTATCTACTGTTTGAGCTGATAGCGAGAGTTTTCTGGCAATCTCGGTGGTCCCCATCCCCTCAGCTGCGTACAAAGCGATCTTGGCACGACGTACCTGAGCCTGCGGGGCCGTTGTTTGACGAACAAGGGCATCTAAGCGCTCTCGTTCCTCTGGAGAGAGCGTCACGTGATAGAGGATCGGGCGTCCACCGACGTTCCTTGCATGATCCTCGTTTGTTGATTGCTCTTCTTGCTTTCCCATAACCGACTACCTCCCAGAGTAGATACCAACTGGGATAACCAGGTGTAAGGGTTGAAAATTCCTTATTGAAGGAATTTCTGGCTAGGGACACTAGAACACCGTCGCATCTGCTTCGCATGCTCGACACACCAAGGACCTAAGACCGGGCTTTGCTCCCGTACCGCTACCATAGATCTAGGAGTGCTGGATGTAGGAGCGCTGTTGGCCTTTAGCCAAGCTCCTACCTGTTCCTAAGGTTTCTCAAAGCATAGACCACCAGAATGACGGGTGAAAGGTTGCTGACACCGATGAGTCTCACGGTTGGTAGCGCTCAAAGAAGATCGGTAGAGAAAGGCACGCATGATGAGTGACGGCGATTTCCCAGAGAATGGCACCGGAGCGGAGCCGACGGGCGACGAGGCCGCAGACTCCTCTTCGCAGGACGAGGAGATGTCTTCGAACCCCAGCGGACAGGATCCCGATGCGACTTTGCAGGGAGATGGTTGGTCCTCCGGTGACGGTTGGTCTGCTGGCGACACCCTCTCGTCCGGTGAAAGTTGGTCGAGCGAGGCGTCGAGCGATGATCCCTTCATCCGACATGAGAACACTGATCCCGATGGACCCACCACTGCGGAGAGTGCTGGCTATCGAGGCTATGAATATGCATCCAGTTGGGCCTCCCCCCCACCGTCAGCGCCGACGTCAGGTGCAACAAAGAAGGGATCAGCGAAGCGTCGAGGCTCACTCAGCGAGCGGCGCTTCTCTGGCTTGACTGTCCTCACCGCAGCGGTGGTGGCAGCAGTGGTGGCCGTCGGCACCAGCATCACCGTCGTTCACTTGAGCGGCACCTCGAACTCAAAGCCTGTCGTCATCACCGAGTCATCGGCTTCTCCCACCGCCATTCAAGGCTCCGGGTTAAATGGTAACGGGAGTCTTAATGTGCCTCAGATCCTGGCCAAAGTCGAACCTGCAGTCGTTGATATCACGGCTGAGGGCTCGACCAGCAACGGCTTCCTGGGCACTAGTCAGTTTGAAGACGCCGGAACAGGGATGATATTTGGTTCCAGCGGTCTTGTACTGACCAACAACCATGTCATCGCCGGGGCCACCTCAATACAGGCGACGCTCTATAACCAATCGAAGTCCTACCCGGTCAAGATTGTGGGAACCGATCCCACCCATGATGTTGCTGTCCTTCAGATCGAGGGCCTATCAGGCTTGCCTACCGTCAAGTTTGGAAACTCTGGGCAACTGGAAGTAGGCGATCCTGTCGTGGCGATCGGCAATGCACTCGCACTGCAAGGTGATCCTACGGTTACGCAGGGCATCGTCTCTGCGCTCAACCGTTCGATCACTGCGCAGGATCAAAATTTAAGCGAACACCTCACCCAAATGATTCAAACGGATGCACCCATCAACCCCGGCAACTCCGGCGGTCCGCTCGTCAATGCAGCGGGACAGGTGGTGGGAATGGACACCGCCATTATCTCCTCCACTTCACAGACTCCCGCCCAAAACCTAGGCTTCGCCGAATCGATAGATTCTGTTCTGCCAGTCGTGAAAAATATCCTGAAGGATCCGAGCTACTACACCAGAACTTCTTCAAGTTCCTCGAGCACCGCCACCACGGCAAAGGCATTTCTCGGCGTCGGTATACAGACGATGAATGCACAAGCCGCAGCCCAACTCGGTTATCCGACCGATCAACAGGGGGCGCTCATCGACTACATCTATCCTGGGTCGCCCGCATCGAACGCTGGACTCACGTCGGGTGATGTCATCATTGGATTCGATGGCAAGGCAGTGACGGACGCCTCTGAACTCGTCACCGACGTCACGTCAAAGTCTCCTGGAACCTCCGTCACCTTGAAGGTACTCTCACAATCAGGGACTTCGACAATGACGATTACTCTTGGCAACGCTCCGGCAGCCTAGATGAGGCGTTCTTGGTTCGGTAGAACTCGTAGGAACGATACCGCTCGCGTCACCTATGACACGAGCGGTATCGTTCCTGTCTCAGTCATCCAACCCTTGCCTCTTCGACCAGTGTCCGCCGGGCTGCACACGAGAGGCAGAGCCGCAGCCAACAGAAATGAGGATTCATGACATCCCCACAGGGCCGACCATCCAAGGACAAACGGATACTGGTGGTAGACGACGAGCTGCCAATCACCGAACTTCTCCAAATGGCGCTCAACTTCGAAGGCTACGATGTTGGGGTGGCAGCTTCCGGTCGTGAAGCCCTAGAACTCACCAGGACCTTTCGCCCTGATGTCATCGTGCTCGACGTCATGATGCCAGGACTTGATGGCTTCCAGGTCGTCAAGCGGCTCCGCGAGGAACGCGATGACACGCCTATCCTCTTTTTAACGGCACGTGACTCGGTCGAGGATCGTGTTGAAGGACTCCGCTTAGGGTCAGACGACTATCTCACGAAACCATTTTCGCTCGCCGAATTGACAGCTCGTATTGAGGCGGTGTTGCGACGCAGCGGTGGAGCAACAACCGAATCCACCCGGCAAACATTTCATGATCTTACACTTGATGATGAGACACACGAAGTTTTTAGGGCAGGTAAACTCGTGGAGCTCACCGCCACCGAGTTCAAACTTCTGCGATTCCTCATGCTCAATGCTAATAAGGTCGTCTCAAAGACACAGATTCTCGACCATGTCTGGGAGTATGACTTCGGAGGCGATGCCAATATCGTCGAAACGTACATCAGTTACCTTCGCAAGAAACTGGACCAGTTTGGGCCACCGATCATCAAAACGATCCGCGGAGTCGGCTACAGTCTGCGGGCCCCAGAGATCAAAAACTCCTGAAGCGCGAGACAGGGGCCGTGTCACCGAAGCGATCAACTCTTTCCCTGAGGGCTCGACTGCTGCTCATCGCGCTGACCACCCTGATCGTCGGCACCCTGGCAATCGACTTCACGACGGTCACCGCACTCAGATCATTCCTCGTAGCACGAGTCGACTCTCAGTTGACCAACGATATCCCCCTCGCTGCCCGAGAGCTCTTGCACTCAAGCATCTATGGTGATTCGAGCTTTACCGGTCTTGTCTCCTTGCCACAAGGCAGTTATGGTGAGCTGATCTTCTCAAACGGGACCTCAGTGGTTGGCCAATTCTCAAATTCGGTCTCTGAACCCCCGCCAAACGTCGCTTCAGGCAAGGCAGGAGACCAACGCGTCGACATACCTGTCGGACACCCCATCACGATCGAACTCACTGGAACCGACTACGCCTACCGTGTACTCGCTGCTCGCGATCCGTCACTCGGCGCGACGATGGTCCTCTCAATCCCCCTCACCTCGGTGCAAAGCACGCTCCGCCGGCTTGAGTTAGCCGAACTCTTCGTTTCCCTCGGGGTTGTTCTGGCACTTGGTCTCGCAGGTGCCTTCTCCATTCGCATTGGTCTGAACCCACTTGAGCGGATGCGAACACAGGCTCGTGAGATCACCGCAGGTGACTCCATGGCCCGAGTCGACGATCATGGTCCTCAGGAGATCGCTAGTCTTGCTGGCACGCTCAACACAATGCTAGAACGGCTCCAGGAGGCCTACAACGATTCCCAGAGTTCACAGACCCGCCTGCGTCAATTCATCGCGGACGTCAGTCATGAGCTCCGCACACCGCTCACCAGCATCAAGGGTTACGCTGAACTCTATCTCGACGGCGCTCTCGACCCAACGACCGACACACCGATCGCCATGGAACGCATTCAATCCGAGGCGAGTCGCATGGCAGCGCTCATCGAAGACTTGCTCCTGCTCGCCCGCATGGACGAGAACCGACCGCTCTCGCTAGCCCCTATCGATTTATCAGCGCTCGCGAAGGCCGCGGTCATGGACGCTAAGGCCGTCGAACCCGATCGCAACATCGAGCTGATCACACCAGACGAAGCGTTGGTTCTCGGTGATCAACATCGGCTTACCCAGGTGATCACCAACCTCCTCTCCAATGTGCGCACCCACACTCCTCCAACGGCGACCGTCGTGGTGCGAGTCGAGATGGTTCCAAAGGGCGCCTTGCCGCCCCCAGGTGCCCGTACAGCAAAGGGTATATCAGATCTGTTCGGCAGTATTGACGAAACCATCGCACTCCTCGAGTGGGACGCTATGGTACGGCTCACCGTCTGCGACTCTGGACCCGGGCTCGACGGGCAACAGCTAGAACGCGTCTTCGAACGGTTCTATCGATCGGACGAATCGCGTTCACGCGCGCGTGGTGGAGCTGGACTTGGACTCTCCCTCGTCGCCGCCATCACGCATGCCCATGGAGGTACCGCTTGGGTCGCCAGCCCTGGTCTCGGGCGAGGCAGTTGTTTTGGAGTCGATCTCCCAATGCTCGAGATGGATGCTGCCGATACCATCCCTGACTTAGCAGATCGCCAAGCAACCAACGAACCGACCGCAAGACTCACGCCCCGCTGGAAGATCTCCTCTCGCAGAGAACGGCATTCCAAAGCGGAATGAACCCCGCCCTGCCATCCGAGTGGGGTCAAGCCACGGCACGCCACCACAGAGCAGGGAGGAACCCGGGAGCCGAACCAGGCGGCTTTGCTGAAGAAGCCCGCAACCACAAGGTTGTCTCGCTCCAGCAACGCTAGTAGCATGACCCATGACAGAGTTCTTGAAAGGTGACACCGTGAGCAGCTATTCGAATCGTGGACCAGCCTTGGTAGGCAAGACCGTAGGTGCCGGAGCAGTGGTCGCTGTCCTCGGAACGATGCTAGCAGGACCGATCGGCCTCGTCGTCGGTGCTGCTGCAGGGGGATGGCTTGGCTATAAGTACTCTACGAGAGATCGCACGAGCTAGACGCACGTCCCTATCGCAACAGGTGGAGCGGGTCCATCCTTTCGGGGGCACGCGCATCCTGTTGCGAGACGGACAGAACGCATGGTTCATCATGGCGCTACTGCGGACCTGAGGTTCGGGTAGCGGTGGGCACATCTCAACTCGTTTGATGCGTCGCTTAGCAAGTCCATCAAGTCTTTGTGTGCCGCTGCGGCCCTGCGAGGCCAAAGTTCCCCCTTCAGGAGTACTCCACCCCAGGTGAGCGGTCTGTCTACATGCCCACAGTAGGCAGGATTTTTGGAATAAGTCCAGTTAGAACGCCTTAAGGGAGGACTTCATGGGGTAACTTCTGACTAGGGCTATGGAGACGAGAAGGCTATGGAGACGAGAAAGCCTCGTTGCCTCAAGCAACGCCAGCCCGTCGGTGACCGATCGCCGCGAAAGATTCGCTCCATGCGATCGCATCACCGTACGTTGCGTTAGCTCGACCCTGACCAAGGTCAAGCGACCCCATTAACCGATCGAACCATCCATCTGCAGCTCGATCAGCCTTGACCATTCAACCGCATACTCCATCGGCAGCGTGCGCGTCACCGGCTCGATAAACCCGTTCACGATCAGGCTCATGGCTTGAGCCTCTGATAGGCCTCGGCTCATCAAGTAGAAGAGCTGATCCTCACCCACCTTCGAGACCGTCGCCTCGTGACCAATCCATGCGTTACGCTCTCCGATCTCCATGTACGGCTTCGTCTCGGAGATAGAGTTATCGTCTAGGAGTAGTGCGTCACAACGCACGAAGGATCGTGAGTTCTTCGCGCCCTCTTCCATGTGCACGAGCCCGCGATAGGTCGCAGTCCCTCCATCTTTTGAGATGGACTTGGAGACGATCGTCGAGGTCGTCTCCGGCGCAGCATGGATCATTTTGGCCCCTGCATCTTGGTGCTGTCCCGCTCCGGCATAGGCCACCGAGAGGACCTCTCCAGATGCCTTAGGACCCATCAGGTACACCGAAGGATACTTCATCGTCAAGCGAGAGCCGATGTTGCCATCGATCCATTCCACTCGCGCCTCAGCTTCAGCACGGGCTCTCTTCGTCACCAGGTTATAGACGTTTGATGACCAGTTCTGGATCGTCGTATAGGTGATACGAGCACCCGGCTTTGCAATTAACTCAACCACCGCGGAGTGCAATGAATCCGTCGAATATACCGGTGCCGAACAACCCTCGATGTAGTGAACCTGCGAACCCTCATCGGCAATGATCAATGTCCGCTCAAACTGGCCCATATTCTCTGAGTTGATCCGGAAGTACGCCTGCAGAGGCATGTCAAGCTTCACACCCTTGGGCACGTAGATGAAGGATCCCCCTGACCAGACCGCAGAGTTTAATGCGGCAAATTTGTTGTCATTGGGCGGAATCACCGTTCCGAAATACTGTTTGACGATCTCCGGGTAATCGCGCAAGGCGGTATCCATATCGGTGAAGAGCACACCAAGTCTGGCGAGGTCATCCCGGTTGCGATGATAAACGACCTCAGACTCATACTGTGCGGTCACGCCACCGAGGTATTTACGCTCAGCCTCAGGGATGCCAAGTTTATCCCACGTATTCTTCATGTTTTCGGGAAGCGCATCCCAGTTATCTACCTGGTGGTCGGTGGGCTTCACGTAATAGTAGATATCATCAAAGTCTAAATCAGGCATGTTGACCGCAAACCAGGGAGCCATCGGCCTACGCATGAAGTGGTCAAGGGCCTTCAATCGAAATGCTCGCATCCAATCAGGTTCGCCCTTGATTCTCGACATCTCCTCCACGATTTCTCTGGAGAGTCCCTTCTTCGGCTTAAATACATAATCCTCGACGTCAGACCAACCGAGTTTGTATCGTCCCAGATCAAGTTCTACCGAGGCCATCGTTACTCCTTCACGCATCCGCTAGGCACCATCACCCCCCAACTGAGTCGTACGAGTGATTTGCACTACCTCCATAGTAACAACTCTGCGCATCGCCACGACCGGTCTACACTGAGCATCATGCCATATCTGTCTCAGCAGCTTTTTGCACGCGCCTTACCGACCCCAACCCCTCCGCGGGGGCTCCAACGCACCCTCCAAGGCCGTTCCATCCTACGCGAGGACCCATTTTACGAACTGCGTAACCTCGACAACCCGGTCACGGCCGCCTATCTTGAGCAGGAGCGAGACTTCATGGATCGACTCACCGGAACCTTGCTGACCTCACGAGATGAGCTAGTACGGGAGTTTCGCACCCGTATCCCTGAGCCAGATGAGAGCTATCCGATGCGTCGCGGGGCCTTTGAGTACTTCACAAGAATAGAACCAGATCGCGACTACCCGATTCATCTCCGGCGCAGAGTCGGCGACACCCATATCGAGACGGTGCTCGACGAGAACGTAGTCGCCGAGGGCCATGATTTTCTCGGCATCAGCGGTATCGCCATCGCTGATGACGATCACACGATTGCCTATGGAGTTGACTTCACTGGAGAGGAGCGCTACACCCTGCGTATTGGACAACTGACCGATGGCGTGATCAACGTCCTTGAAGAGATTCCCAGCACATCGTACGGGTTTGTCTTTACCAACGATGCGACCCAGTTGCTCTACACCCGTCCTGACGAAGCGATGCGACCAGACACCGTCCTCCTGCACGCACTTGGCTCTGACTCAGCCAACGATCGACTGCTCATGCATGAAGACGATCAACGTTTCTACCTCGACGTCGGCCGCACCAAGGATAGAGAGTTGTTGGTGATCTCATCAGCAAGTGCAATCACCAGCGAATACTGGCTGTTGCCGACCTCGGGGGATCTTGGTACGCCCACCTGTTTTCGACCACGTGAACAGGGGCTTGAATATCACTTAGACCATATCAATGGGACGTTCTATCTCCTGGCCGCTCATGAGGGCGAGGAGTACCGTCTCTTCTCAGCACAAACCCCACAGACCCCATGGCAACCCTTCTTCGATCTACCGGTTGACGACCGCCTTGAGAGCTTTGAGGCGACCTCACTTGGACTTGTGTTGCAACTGCGCTCGCAGGACCGCACAAAGCTCACCTATGTCGCCTTTGATCGAGCGCCAGCAAGCACTGGTATCGAACTGTCAGGAGACGACGCCGCCATTACATCGATACTGCTCGGCAATGCCGACCCCGCTGCCACCACGATCAGGATCGAAGAGACCTCGCTTGGATTGCCGGCGACCTTGTACGAGATTGATCTCGCTACGCTCGAACGGACCACCCTGTGGCAACAGCGAGTAGTTGGCGACGTCAACCTCGCCAACTATCTGACGTATCGTGGTTACGCACCGAGCGACGATGGAACCCCGATCCCCGTGACGGTGATCCACCGTCGAGACGTCATGCTGCCGGTCCCAACACTGCTGTACAGCTACGGCGCCTATGGAGAACCCATCGATCCGAGTTTTTCAACCATGCGGCTCTCCCTTCTCGATCGCGGATTTGCCTACGCGATCGCCCATGTGCGAGGCGGCGGTGAACTCGGTCGCACGTGGCACGATGAGGGACGCCTCGAGCGCAAAACTCAAGGCTTTCATGACCTACTCGCTGCGAGCGACTGGCTCATCAGTCGTGGAGTCACTGACCAGAACATGCTCTGTCTTCGCGGTGCCAGTGCAGGTGGGCTCATGGTAGGAGCGACACTCAACCTCGATCCGCATCGCTTCCGCGCTGCGGTCCTTGAAGTCCCGTTCGTTGACTGCTTGACGACCATATCAGACCCCAATCTTCCGCTCACCATTACCGAATGGGAGGAGTGGGGCAACCCCACCGAATCGCTGGCAATCGAGGCGCTGATGGCCTCCTATAGCCCGTACGATAATCTGCGAGCCGAACCATATCCGGACCTTCTGGTCACGACAGGCCTCAATGACTCCAGGGTCTCCTATTGGGAGCCGACCAAATACGTCGCCAAACTCCGTCAACTCTCCCCGATGACCAATGTCGCTCTCAAAGTCGAGGAGGAGGCAGGACATATGGGCGCCTCAAAGCGTACGGAGGTCTATGAGAATGAGGCACTGGTACAAGCCTTCCTCATCGCCGCATGCACGAACGTTGAGCTACCGTAAACCGAGCCTAGATCGAACCACAAGCTGGGGTCACGTACCTGCAGGCTCCCCCGGTGCTCTCTCCATCCGCATGGGCGGTGGCTTTCGCAAGCGCGGCGCCCAGCGACCCCAGATCATGGCAGCAATTACGCTGGCGACTGGCCAGAGGTCGCCACTAAGTTGAAAGCGTAGACTCCCGGCGGTGCCGAGAATGAGACCGGGACACCATTGACCTGCATCTGGAATTCATGCGCGTTGCCAACTTTGATCCACAACGACGGGGCCGTCGACGAGATCGTATATGATCCACCCGCTGGGAGCGTCTCGTCCCACAGGAGAGCACCGTTCGCAGAATCTGAGTCCGCCACCCAGCACGGTTGACTTGCGCTCACAACAATCGTCTTAGCGCCTCCAGGTATGTCGTAGGTAGCGTAACCCGCATTTGAACTCACCGGCGTGTAACTCGTCGGCGACGCCGATGAGGAATTCCCTGAAGCTCCATTACCTCCGGTCGTTGATTTCGCTTGTTTGGTCGTCGATGATCCACCAGTACCCGTCTTCTTTTTGGTCGATGATGTGGGCTGAGAGCCGGTGGACGAGGTCTTTGAGGGTGTAGTGGTCTGCGTCTGGTTCGTACTCGAGGGTGGAACAACGGTAGCCGAAGTATTCCTACCAAGCACGAAGAAGCCTACGCCGAGCAGCACCGCAATCGCCCCGGCGCCTACCGCCATCGCCGACAGCGGAACGCCCCTACGTCCACTGGAATAGACACGGTGCTGACCTCGAGCTCCAAACCCCCCTGTCGAGCCCTGCTCATCTGCCGAACCCTTTTCATCCACTGCGTCTTGGCCTAGCGGTGGCTCTACCGTCCCCATGGACTGCGTCAGTAGCGATGGGTCCACCTCTCCTGCGGCAATAAGCTGAGCCGTCACCTCCGATTCCCCGGGGGCTGTACCGATGAGACCTTCATCGCCAAAGACAAGTCCTGAATCGATAGCCTCACGCTCTGCAACAGAGGCAGGTTCTTCACGATCGTCGCGGTCAAGAAAGGTGTCATGGGCAACCGTGGCATCGCTCTCGCTCGAAGCGTGTGTCCGAGAACGACCGGTGTCGTGGTCTTGACCTGTATCGGTAGCAGGGTCCTCCACGACCGGCGGCTCGTCATCACTCGCAAGCGGAGAGGTGATACGAATGAGGTCGGGATCGGTAAGATCATCGAGTTTGGAGAGATCAAGGCGCACTGGACGGAGAGGTTCAACCTTAAAGGTACGAACATCTCGGTCAGCAACTGGAGCGTCAGCTACCTTTGAGATGGTCTCAAGCGTCTGGCGATGACCAGACATGGAACGACGTTCGCGGGTCGCATTCGATAGCCCAATCCGCGCTACAACCGCCAAGCCGATAAATGCAACTACAAAGACGATTATTACTTCCATGGGACACCTCGAAGGTGAGAGACGACGCTTCTTGCTCCAGTATAGACGTCGCAAAAATAGCCGCAGTTATGCGGATTTAGGTACACCTTCAGCAACCGGCCCAACAGGTCGAAGATTGTCCAGTATGACCTATCACCCTCTTTTGGAGCGCTACCTAGACACCCTCCGCGAACAAGGAGGATCGGACCTGCATATCAAGGCCGATGCCCACGCTCGGGTTCGTGTCAGTGGCCGACTCCAAACACTTGCTACCCTGCCCGTTCCGACCGCAAGTGACCTCTCGGCGATGATGGAGACGATCCTGCCCGAGACGGCGGCAGCAAACTTCAAGAAGACCGGTGAGACAGACTTTGCCTACGTCGATACCCACGGCCGTCGCTACCGCGTGAACTGCTTTGTCTTCGGGCGAGCGGTCGGATTTGCCTTTCGCTCCGTCAAGCCAGAGGCTCCTTCCTACACCGACCTCGGTCTCCCCGCCTCAATCGCCAACCTGGCGGCCATCGAACGCGGTCTCATCCTTGTCACAGGACCGACCGGGTCGGGCAAATCATCGACGCTCGCAGCCATCGTGAACGCCATCAACATGACCCAGGCCAAGCATATCATCACCCTCGAGGATCCAATCGAGTTCACCCACCGCGACCAGATGTCCTTTATCAACCAACGCGAGATCGGCTTTGATACTCGCACCTTCGCTTCCGCATTGCGGGCGTCCCTACGCCAGGATCCCGACGTGATCCTGGTAGGAGAGATGCGGGATCTCGAGACCGTTGAGGCTGCCATGCAAGCGGCTGAGACCGGGCATCTTGTGCTGTCGACGCTCCACACGCTCGGTGTTGCCGAGACGATCTCTCGTATCATCGACTTCTTCCCGCCCTATCAACAACAACAGGCTCGGGTCTCTCTTGCAGATATCCTAGCTGGCGTCATCTCGCAACGCCTTGTCGACGCAGCCGCTGGCACTGCACTGGTAGCCGCTTGCGAGATTCTTGTCACCAACGGAAGGGTCAAGCAGGCCATCCTTGAGCCTGACCGCGCGACTGACCTAAAGACCATCGTTACCGAGGGCGCCTTCTACGGGATGATGACCTTCGATCAAGCGCTCGCCCAGTTAGTTACCGAGGGGAAAATCACCGCCGAGACCGCACTCGCCAATGCATCCAATAGTCACGATCTCGGACTCATGCTCAAGGATCTCGGACTCACGGCCAACTGATTCGCATCGACGCAAACGCGACGGCCTCAGCAGATGCGTGCAAAGCCGTTGGCGGCTGATAGCCTAACCGTCAAAGGGACGCAAAGAAACGGCGGTTGCAAATGACGAACCAAGATTCCAACGACGCTATTCAAGACGTCATCATCATCCAACCTGAGGTCCATCGAGATGCCCGTGGCACCTTCCAGGAGACCTATCGTCGCTCATGGTTTCCACTCGGTCGCGAGATGGTACAGAGTTCCCGTTCCGACAAGATAGCTGGATCGCTGGTAGGGTTTCATTACCACCTCCACCAAGCCGACTACTGGTACATCGTCGACGGTGTCGCACAGGTTCTCCTCTACGACCTGCGTGCCTCCTCCACGACCTATGACCGACTAATGAATCTAGAGATGGGAGAGACGAACCCTATCGGGGTCTTCATCCCTCCTGGAGTTGCGCACGGATTCGCGACGCTCACCGATATCACTTTGACGTACCTTGTGGACAGCTACTACAACCCCTCCGACGAACTCGGCATCCGTTGGGACGACCCCCGCTTCCAAGACGCTTGGCGCATCTCAGACCCCGTCGTCTCGACCCGTGATCAGACGAACCCTCGGCTCTCCGAGATCGCCCCCCAGCATCGACCGCAAGGGACACCAAGAACCTAGCGACAGACGCCCTTCCTCGAGGCGTGTGAACGTGCGATCCATCCTTCGGTCTCGCCCTGACCCTACCAGCCGAGTGACCGCAAGTGTATTGAGGGCGCCCTCACCGGGTCTTGCCTCTCCATTTCGTTCCGACGTTCGCACTGGGAGGTACCCCGAGTCAGCCACCAGCGGGTGCACGCTAGATTTCATCCGGTTGCGCGCCATAGGCCATCTTGGGGTGCTGAAAGATGCACTGAATCCAGGTGCGAGTCCTCCGATACACGGGACAATCGGCGCAGTCTCTCTGTTGCTGATCGGCGTCTATAGCTCCCACCGCGCTCCAGACGGCCTCGACAGGGGATACCTGAATGCGCCGTCTCGGGACCGGTCGTGCAACGTACTCCTCTCCTCCGGTGGTCTCACCGCCCTGGCAGCGCCCTCCGCTAACGCTCTACGGGCCAATAATCGAGTACGCACAGGGGATTGCCGGTAGCGCTCGCCTCACCCCAACCTCTGAGGTTGGTGGCTTGGAATGGCTAAGCGGTAGATTGGACTGACGCTGGCGCCCTGGGCCGCCACCCCTGCGGCCAGACAAAGACTACTCGTTGGGCAACTGACGGCACCGATAGTCTGATACGACTGCCCCTGTGGATTCGGTGCGCTTGCGGGCACATGAAAGATCACCTTTGACCAACTCTGGCCCCCATTGACCGTTCCTAGGAGGACAGAGGAGCTAAAGTCAGTAACCTTAGCGATCTTTTGGGGCACCGACTCCGACCCCGCTGCCCAGCACGCAGTTGCCGAAGAGCAGGCGAGCCCATCGATTTGTGGATCAGGCACGTCAGAGGGCAACGACTGTGCGCTCCAGGTCAGGCCACCATTCGCACTTGTGGCAAATGCGCTCACTACGCTAGTCCTAGCGTTCGTGCAGGTCCTTGCACCCTGAAAGCTCCCGCTTTGGATCGCCCAGTCTTCGGCGATCCGTGACTCAGTACGAGAGATCGCTCGTATCGAAGGCGATAAGGGAAACGACGCAAGCGATGGTCCAACGGTGGGTATCCCGACACAGGTATTCGCATCGTGAATAGGAATCTCCCCACCAAGAACACAGTGGGTCGCATCGGAACAGACCAGAGGCGAAGACATCCTTTGGATGCCAAACCCAGCAGGAATACTCCCCGGCGTCCACGTCTTGCCGCCATTGTTCGTCAACGCCGCCACCCCGGTGGGTAGCAGCGAACCCTGTGTTCGGCTCGTCGCTCCAACCACCGTACAGCGGGTCGAGGAGACGCAGGCAAGCGCGACCATCGAATCCCCTTGCAGGATCGGATGATCCACAAATCTCGCTCCTTCACCGGTCATGGTAAGAAACGTAGCCCCAATCGGACCACCATTTAGTCCAGTCGACGCCGCGACCAGTGCGTCACAGGCTCCGCGAGATGGACACGAGAGGACGTCGATCGTCCCCAGCCCACCCGGCAGAGGCGTCAAGGTGAAGGAATGTCCTCCATCTGTGGTCGAGAGTACAATCGGTTGCCCGTGATAGGTTCCACCGGCTGCGCACCAGCCCGCCCCTGAACAGGACAGGGCTGTCGTAGGGGCAAACCCGGCGGGCATGGGAAGAATTGCCCAGTTTGCACCCTGGTCGATCGTAACGTAAAGTGACTCGGAGAGCAGTGGCGCTCCAGCAGAAGCGGACGAGTAGTTACCCGCCATCACATAGCAGCGCCCCTGAGTCGCGCAGGTAAGGTACCCCGGCGGTGGTCCATCCTCGTTCTGTTGCCAGGTCCCACTCATGACCGCATCAACAAGTTGCCAGGTTCCGCCGCGAGGAGAACTCCCCGACGCGAGCACCTGGGCCTGGCGCCAAGCGGTGGTGATGGGATGGGTGAGCGCGCGGACACCACTGAAGGCTCGAATTCCCACCAAGGCACCCACGAGTATGAGAACCGCCACGAGCGCTACTACGCGCCCGTGCGATGATCGCCTGGAGGGAGTAGGGCACTTTGGTCCAGGCTCAGACGATGTCTCGATCTCCTCCCCAACAATTACTCCAAATAGTTCCTCAAAGACGGGATGGGTAACGGCTGCTTCAACGGTCCATTCATCGACCGGATCAAGTTGACTCAAAAACACGTTCATTGTGGCCTCTCTCCCTTAACATCATTGGTGAATAGATCTACTACGGGCGTTGTCGACCCATGCGTACTGACATCGTTTCGATGCTTTTCCTCTACTCCCGCCGTATGGATCGCCAGTTCAAGACGCCGGCGAGCGCGATGGATACGCGCCCTCGCTGCCCCAGGAGAGCATCCCAGGACCGTAGCAATCGCCGACGGTGTAAGTCCTTCCCAGGCCACCAACATCAGTACTTCTCGGTCATCCCGGGGAAGTCTCGCCAAGCACATGAGCGCGACCAGACGGTCTTCGTCGCGAGCGACACTCCACCATTGAGTTTCAGGTATCTGCTGAGCAATCCGCCCCACGAGCTGCGAACGTCGCCTACGACTGCGACCGTCGTTGCGAACGACATTGTGAGCAATGCCGTAGAGCCATAGGAGCGCGGCGTCACCAGCAGGGGCCTGCTCCAACCTTCGCCAAGCCACGGTGAATGTCTCCGCCAAGACATCCGCGGCATCCTCAGTTGAAGGGACCCGTCGCAGTGCATAGGCAAGTATTTTGGCTCGTGTTGAGCGGTACAGCGCGTCAAAACGTTCCTGCCGCTCCTCTGTCATCGATACCCCCTGCGTGGCCATTAGGTTATATCTCTTTTATGTCCAGATAACGTCTCGTGTTACTGCAACCATTGGACAGTTCCGTTGACTCGCCACCTCGGCCGGCACCAAACAGCGAACAACATCGCGCCGATTCCGCATCGTTCTACCGAGCATGACGTAGGGATCGCATGACAAGGTGGTTATGACAAACTCATCCCACGACACCGTTTCCACCGTGGACATTGCCCCCACCCACCACGATGCGCAGGGAACAAAGAGGTGGCACCCGTCGTCTATCGATCCACTGGCCGGCATCATAGGAGACGATTACATTCGCACACCAGGCCAATAGTGCTGATTGATCATCGCAAGAGACAGTATGACGAGTTGTCCAGTATGACAAGTGCTTCGTACGGGAACTTGCTCAGCAGAGCGCCAAACGGCACCTCATCTCGCGAATGACACAAAGGAGCTTCCTTCAAAGGAGCCCCCTTTTACACAACAGCATCTATTCAGAACAGAGGGAGGGCTGCCGTCAAGACTCATCGCGAAGGTCCGGAAGGTAGCGCAATTCGAAGGCACCTCTTCGAAGAGCGACCCTGGCGTCAACCAGGCGCCTGGAATGCCTTGATAATGGGCTACAAACAACGCGTGATGTTCTGAGCTTGTCAAGCCCCAAAGACCCATCGCACTCGAGAGAGAATTTCCTCTCCGTCGCCAAGCCCAGGACAAACCCGCAAGCTAAATGAGCAGACACGCTTCACCAGCATCAGTCCAACTGCGGGGCACCTGCCAACAGCCGTCCTTCACTCCAGCCGTTATCCGAGTGTAACAAACCTGCGATTGCCGGCCACGATCACGTTCGTCAATGTCGGTGCATTGTGAGAGAGGAGAGGCCACATGACAGAGAGGGGGAGGTCTAGGTCAGCGGCTCATCTCCTCTCAGAACAACATCGTCTTGCGCCCTCAGACCTTGAGAAAATAATGGAATATCGCCAAACCGCAGCATGAACGATGCCTCAGGCGAGGCAGGCTAGTCAAACCTGTCCGATGAGATGGTGAACGCGTCAGCGAGGTTCAGCGTAGGGGAATTTTCTCGTCGGCACCGAATCTTTGCGCCAAACCATAACCTTGCGACGGAAGTACACCACCTCGTCGCCATCCTGATTATAACCAAAGGTCTCGACCGTCACGATACCGCGGTCAGGCTTCGATTTTGAGGGTTCGGCCGCGAGTACCCGCGACTCCGCATAGATGGTATCGCCGTGGAAGGTGGGCTTACGATGGATGAGCGACTCGACTTCGAGATTCGCGATGGCAGAACCGGAGATATCCGGAACGCTCATTCCCAAGACGATCGAGTAGACAAGGTTGCCAACTACAACATTCCGCTGGTGCACCGTCGAGTGCTCAGCGAAGTACGCATCCGTGTGCAAGGGATGATGATTCATGGTGATCATACAAAAGAGGTGGTCGTCCGCCTCGGTGATGGTCTTGCCAGGCCAATGACGATAGACATCACCGACGACGAAATCTTCGAACGCTCGACCAAAGGGTCGGTCACTCACGCCCATGGAGGGTTAGTCCTCTGAGATTGGACGCGGGGCCTCGCTTGGTTCCCCGCCTTCAGCGACGTCGCCCTGCGGAAGCGCCATTGTGGAGAAGGTTGCATTCCAGTCCGGTTGAGACTCACCATCGATGGTGAGTATCCAGCGATAGCGACCCCCTGGTGGTAGCGGGAGTGGACCGAGGTTAATCGCAAGATTCACCGGTATATCGCTGCCAAGAGGTACCCCTTGCGGTGTGCCGATTTGAAAATCACCACGCACTTCGACCGGTTGTGGACCCTCCGGCGTCTCCACCGTGATGGCACCGCCATCATTATCCTGTAGAAACAACTCCCAGTGATGTGCCTCAGGAGCCTCGCTCCACCCAACATCGACCTTCATTGCAATCGCCATCGGCGACATACCTGGGCCGGTCACCGACCACCCACCGCCAAGGAGAAAGAGCTTACCTTCACTGACCTGCGCAGAATCGCAGAGTATTAACGTTGCATTCACGACCCATAACGCTAGCGTAGAAATGTGGGAGATCGCCACCTTATACCGACAAAATCCAATTGTGGACAGACAAATACCGACGATGACATCGGTGACCCTTATTCGCAAGCCACCGATTATCTGCTCGATCTCCTCGTGAGCTTGAACCCACACCTGGTCGCTGATGTGGGATGCGGTGACGCGGGTGTCACCTTCGACGTTGCCCAAGTGCTCCCCTACGACACCACCCTCTACGCCATTGACCACGATCCAACCGTTTTCGACCCACCGTTTGGCGAACACACGAGAGCACACTGCACCATCACGACTCTCGTCCAGGAGGTGAACGAGCTCACGTTACCGACCGAAGTTGATGTGCTCTTTTGCCGCTTCCTACTCCTCAACCTCGCAACACCTCTCGCAGCCGTAGAGCGGATGCGACAGTGGGTGCGACCAAGTGGCCACCTCGTCTTGATGGAGCCAATTACGTCAACCGGAAGAGTCGAGGGTCACCCGCTCAGCGTTGGGACCGACGAGATTGCGAACCCAGACATCGGCCTGCGCCTGTGCGAACTGCTCGCGGCGGTGGGTGTCAGCGAGCCCAGCATCGCCGCTTTTACCCCAGTGGGTTTGGGTGGGTCGCTGGCGGGACGCTATCTCGCAGCCATGACCGGCGTTGACCCAGACCCAGCTTCGTTTGTCTCGCTTCCCACGCTCGTGTTGGCGTGTGGCCAGCTTCAATAACGATAATTAACCTGATGCATCGCATCGGCACTCGCTCTTATACGCATCAGTGTACGTGCACGAGCGCAAGCAATGCCACCAGGTTGAAGGTTGCATGAGCGATGATCGACGTGCCGAGTCGCTTCGTCCGCCACATAAGGCCCCCGAACACACAACCGACGGCAAAGAGGCCAGCGAACTGCAACGGTTCGAAGTGTGCGAGGGCAAAGAGCAAGGCGCTACCAAGGATCGCCAATGTCGCCCGAAGCACTGGTCCAAATCGCCCCAACCGGTCACGGAGCACCGCCAAAGTGAGTCCACGAAAGAAAATCTCCTCACACACGGGTGCCCCGATCACCAAAACAAAGGCGATCACGATGAGCCCCTCGCCATGACCAATACCAACGATGGACTGTGCAGGTTTCGATAGGGACCGTGAGAGTGAGGGATTGATCGCCTCGAAAGGGAGGTACAGCAGGGGGACAATCACCAACTGGGAGACGACACCGGCGACTATCCCTACTGGCACGTCAACGAGTGGTCGAAGGTGCCATCCAATCAACGCGAAGAAGGGTTCACGCCAGTAGGTATGCGCGGCAAAAGCTGCGCCACCCACAAAGAAGACCCACAACCCAATTTCGTCCATAAGCAACAAGAATGGGGTTAGGCGAGAGAGGGTTGCCGGCCCTGAGAAGTGGGAGACCGAGATCCCGACAGAGAGAAAAATCGTGCTCGACACCAACGCCAAGCCGAGGACGACCGGAGGAAACCAGAGTGGAGCCGGTCGGCCCTTTGTCACCTCCACGCATCGCTCCTTCCTCACGCATTCCACCGAAGTTGCCGCGCCATCAACGCTCGGGCATCTCAACCTGAGGAACAGCCACCGATATGCACTACGAGACTTGGCGCACTAGGTTTCTCAATTGGTGCCAAACCGCCTAGCATAGTAGCAATGAGCCGCACTCCTCAAAATATGCGACCCGGTAACAGCGGTCAACAACAAGGCAACGATCGCCGTGCGCGAATAACCTTTGGGCTCCTGATCGGGCTCGTGGTCGTCGTTCTTCTCGTGTCTCTCTTCAATCATGGACCGACCGCCAAGACACTGACCTACAGTCAGTTTCTCTCGAATGTGAGTTCCCATCACATCAAAACTGCCCTGATTGACAACTCGTCTGGGCAAATTACGGGTACCTTGACAAACGGCAAGAGTTACAGCCTCTATGGGCCACTCCCCGCCTTCCAGAGCGAGATCACGGCGCTGAAGAAGGCTGGCGTCAGCTACAACTTCCAGACAACAACTCCCAGCATTCTTGGCACCATCATTGAGTATGCGATTCTGATCGGCGGCTTCGCCCTCGTGTGGATATTCATCAGCCGCCGGACCCAGGGTTCGATGTCGGGGATTATGTCGATTGGACGGTCAAAGGCGCGCGTCTACTCTCCTGAACGCCCGCGCACGACCTTTGATGACATCGCTGGCTATCAAGGAGTGAAGGGAGAGGTGAAGGAGATCGTCGAGTTTCTCAGCGACCCCACCCGTTTCACCAACCTCGGCGCACGTATCCCCAAGGGCATCCTTCTCGTTGGGCCTCCTGGCACCGGCAAGACACTGCTCGCAAGGGCCGTGGCCGGTGAGGCTGGTGTGCCGTTTATGTCCGTCAGTGGCTCAGATTTTATGGAGATGTTCGTCGGTGTCGGGGCTAGCCGCGTTCGCGACCTCTTCCAAACCGCCCGCAAGCAAGCGCCCTCTATTATCTTCATCGATGAGATTGACTCCATCGGTCGTAAGCGCGGTACCGGCCTCGGAGGAGGGCACGACGAGCGTGAGCAGACCTTGAACCAGATGCTCTCCGAGATGGACGGCTTCGACCCAGCGGAGGGGATCGTCGTGATGGCGGCAACCAACCGTCCTGATATTCTTGATCCTGCACTTTTGCGCCCTGGTCGTTTCGACCGGCAGGTAGTGGTACCACTCCCCGACCTCGACGAGCGGACAGCAATTCTTGAGGTACATACCCGATCCAAAAAGCTCGCCGACGATGTCGACCTGACCGTCGTCGCGCGCGGCACGCCAGGCATGAGCGGTGCTGATCTTGCCAATCTCGTCAATGAGGCGGCATTGAGTGCGGTCCGTCGCAGTTCTTCCGAAATCGACATGGAAGACTTCGAGTATTCTCGTGATCGCGTCCTCATGGGACAGCGTCGAGAGTCGACCATCCTCTCAGACGAAGAGAAAGAGCGTGTCGCCTTTCACGAAGGTGGACATGCCGTGCTCGCCTACGTACTCCAGTACTCGGATCCTGTACACAAAGTGACGATCCTACCAACCGGCATGGCACTGGGTGTAACTCAACAGCTACCGCTTGAGGAGCGCCATCTGTACCCGAAAGAGTACATTGAGGACTCGCTGGTTGTTCGTATGGGTGGACGTGTTGCAGAACTCCTGGTGTATGGGGACCTCTCCACGGGTGCGAGCAACGATCTTCAAGGAAATACCGAGCTCGCACGAAGGATGGTGCGCGAATGGGGCATGAGCGAACGGATCGGCCCGATGGCTTGGGGCTCGCAAAACGTCGTCTTCCTAGGTGAAGACCTGCTGCACTCATCGGACTACTCCGATAGAACCGCCAGGCTGGTGGATGAGGAGGTGGAGCGCATCCTCCGCGAGCAAGAGGAGCGAGCTTCGAAGATACTCAAGACCCATCTCCCGGGCCTCGTCAACGTCGCAAATGCACTCCTTGAACGCGAAACGATCTCCGGTGCCGATGTCGCTGAATTGGTTGATAAAGCCTTTGGCAAGCCTGTGCACCCTGAGGGCAAAAAGAACGCCTCGATCGCCAAACTTGAGGACTTTCGCCCAACGGCTGGACTTGCAATCGCTGAAAACACTAACCACTCCACCGCCACTCCCAACGACTAAAGGAGAGCCCCTAGGTGGCCAAACAACTCATTCTCGTTGCCGATAGTCTCGGCGTGACTGAAGCGACGACCTCAGCCGGGTTCCTCGCAATGAAGAGTGGTTTTGCTACCAGCGGACGGCTCAACGTCGTCGGCGCTTGGGCTCGCGAAGTGGTCAAGCGTTACCGAGGCGAGGATCTTGGCGTAGAGCTCGTGCTCACATCGCCTCACCCAATCCTTGGCTATCGTCCGCTCACCTATGCACCAACACTGATGGGAGGCGATGGAACGTTCCCTACGACCGTCGAAGACCTGCTTGAACATGCCGACGCAGTAGAGGTTTACCATGAGCTGCGCGCCCAACTTGAGCGCGCGATTCTCTGGGGCATCAGCGTCTCGCACCTGGCGGTCCTTGAGGACTCCATCTGGCCCAGAGCCGATCTTGCTGATGTCCTCTTCGGTCTGGCTGAAGAGTTCTGCATTCCCCTTCGTCTGACCTCGATGAGCGACGAAAATCATCTCGGCTACGATGCCTATACATTGGCTCGTCAGCGCGGGATTAGGACCATCGACAAGATCCTGGTGATCCCCCGAGACGAGATCACCTCGATCGCACGACTTCTGAACTTCTTGGAGGATGAACTTGGCGCCCAGACCGCAGGCGTCACGGAAGTATCGGTGACCTTTGGTGCGGATACCCCTGAGCTCCAAACCTACGGGACGAGGACGACCCTTCTTATTGACGCAGAAGAGCTACCGCAAGCGACCACCAGGCTCACCCGACTCCTCGCCAAGTTCGCTATCACCCAAGACGGGTATCGCGAGACAGAACCGCATCGACACCCAGATCTACACCACACCACCTGAGCCAGCCTGACGACAGGGGTGGGAGTTCGCATCACAATCCGACCCTGGAACACAAACCTCCACTAGTTGCGTTCGACACACCAACAACCCAATCGGGTCAAGGTGACCGACCGCCGTCACTGGGTCGGCACCGTCACAGTACTCCATCGATGACGATACCGACGCCCTCGCAGCTCATCGACGACATTGCGACTCAGGCAACCTTGACCTTATGACTCCGCCCGGAGTGCTGATCGCCGAAGTCCTAACAAGTGCTGAGTAAGGACCTCTTCCCGACTAACGACCAGGCCAGCCCCTTCCGGTTGCGCCTGATACAGGCAGCCGTCCCCCATGCGTGCCGAAGCGCCCCAGACGGTCGCGGCATGAGCTCCTGGGACGTGATCCCAAGGTAGAACCCGTTCGTAGATGAGAAAGTCAAAGGTACCGCTCACCAGCTCGAGATAGTCGCTCCCTGCGCAACCAGAACCCTCGACGATATCAAAGTCGTCACTCAGCACACCCAGAAACTGTTCGGCAACAGTTCTGGGTAGGAATCGCGAGGAGACCATTCCCCGACTTCGTGCTCGTCGCTCTGTGGACTGAATCGGTTGGTCGATAACCATCACCCTCGACGAATCAGCGATAAGCGCCGGGCCATTATGCAGCCGAATGCAGCTCAGGCATGGTGACCCATCCAGTACAAGCCCTACCATGGTAGCGACTGGTCCAACACCAGCCACATAGTTCGCGGTACCATCGATTGGGTCGATCACCCATACCGGCCCACAACCGATCCAGCTGGGCCACTCCCCATCGTGCGCTGCCCACTCCTCCCCAAGGACTCGACTCCCAGGGATGAGAGGCGCAAGCCGCATCTTCATCATGGACTCGATCGCAACATCCCGCTCAGTCACCCACTCGCCAGGGGATTTTTCCCACGGTGACGAGTCGATCCCGTTGGTCGCTTCAATCGTCGCATCGACGAGTGCAAGAACCAGTCGAGGATCGAGCAACTAGGATCCCAGGCGGTCGAAATCTGTACGGCGAGCAAGCTCGCGCTCGAGTTCCTGATACTCCTTCGAACCGGTGATCGGGAGTAATGTCATCAGCAGATCGAGATCACCGTCAACTCGTAACTTGCCCTCCATAAATGCGCTCGTTGCATCTGTCAAACCCGTCTGCATGCTACGCGCATCATCGAGTGCGACGGAGAGTTCGACATCAGGAGCCCCGTGTTCACCGAGTCCAGCAGCGGCAAGTTGACCATCTCGAATCGTCCAGTAGTAGGCGTACTCGGTGCCGTGGGTATCGGTCAGAAAGTACTGAAGCGTCGCCGATACCCCCGCCTGATACGGCATCACCGCACCGAGCTCGAGAGTATCCGCAATCCATCCCTCTGAGAGCCATGCAGCCATCTCAGTCCCCCTCTAATCCAGCGAAGAGGTCATGCTCGATATAGCCTTCGGGCGCGCCGACAAGGTGATACTCCTCGTAGGGATAGACCTCAGCGAGTTCCTCAGGGGAGAGCGCAAACCAGAATGGCGAATTCGGATCCACCTGGGTCTCGTGGGCCAGCAAGGCCCGAGGACCCACCCCAATGGTCTCCCGTACGTCGATACGAGTGGTGACGAGATCATCATCACCCGCACGTTCTCCCATACGGAAAGGAAGCTCGATCCCCTTCGCAGCGATAGCCTTGCCTAGCGCCTCGAAACGAGCACGCACCCAAAGTGACCAATACCACTTTGCGACCCGGTGTGCCGGGCCAAGTTCAGGGGCGAAGTCTGGATCACCCGCCCAATCGCGGGCGACCTTTGCTACCTCGTAGACACGCAGGTGATCGGGATGCGGATACCCATCCTGTCGTTCTCCATAACTGATCATCACCTGAGGCCGCTCTCGTCGGAGGACTGCGACTAGAGGTCGCACCGCCGTCTCCAGCGAGACCGCGCCAAAGCAGTTCACATGGCCATTAGCCTCACTGCCAGGCATGCCTGAGTCACGAAAACCAAGCAGCTCGACCTGCTCATAGCCGATGATCTCAGCAGAACGTGCCAGCTCCTTCATCCTCAGCTCCGGCAACTCGCCTGGGTCCCGCTCCTTGAAGGCTGGATTCAGGTACTCGCCCTCCTCGCCGCCCGTGGCGGTGACCAGCACCGCACGAACACCCAGCTGGGCGTACTTCGCGATCGTAGCAGCACCCTTGGATGCTTCATCATCGGGGTGGGCATGAACGCTCACAATCGTCCGCGGGTCTCTCGACACATCTCCTCCATCGATCTCACATGTTGTGCTCTCAATAGGCTAACTGCCAAAGGCAAGCTACAGGACCGATGCGTTCGCCCTACTCGCTCAACGGTCGATGCTTAACAGCTCAAGCTGCGCCGCAAAGTGCTCCTTGGCTGCCACTCGCCGGGTGGCGATGAGTTCAGTGGGTTCTTCGACAGGCTCGTAATCACGCAGTATCTGGCGAGCAACCGTCATGCGGTGCACCTCATCGGGACCATCATAGATGCGGGCTGCCCGTGCAGCACGGTACATCTGTTCCAGCGGAAGGTCGGAGGAGAACCCGAGACCACCGTGGACTTGGATCGCCCGATCGATCACGTTGTAGAGCACCTGGGCCCCAAAGTACTTGATCATCGAGATCTCCTTGCGAGCTGCCTTCTGTCCCTTCAGGTCGATCAACCACGCCGCCTGCAGGGTCATTAAACGAGCAGCCGACATCTCAGCAGCTGAATCGGCGATCCAGTTTTGCACCGTCTGCTTGGCAGCGAGTGGCTCGCCAAAAACCTCCCTGGAGACAGCTCGCTCACACATCATCGCAAAGGCCCGGCGTGACTGCCCAAGCCATCGCATGCAGTGGTGGATCCGACCAGGACCGAGCCGACTCTGAGCGAGGGAAAATCCCATCCCTTCATGTCCAATGAGATGATCAAGGGGTACGCGAACATCCTCGTAGATGATCTCCGCGTGATTGCCGTAAGAGCCTGGGCGTACGACAGGGTCTTCCATGGTGGGGATATCTCGCACCACACGCACCCCAGGCGTCCCCTTCGGGACAAGTAGCATCGACATACCCTGGCGAGCAGGCACATCAGGAATCGTCCGGACCATCACAATGAGAAAATCTGCCACCGATCCATTGGTGGTGTACCATTTATGCCCGTTGATGACCCACTCATCACCATCCCTTAACGCCGTCGCGCTAATGCGCGTCGGATCAGCACCTGCATCGGGCTCAGTCATCGAAAACCCGCTCGCGAGTTCACCGCGTAACAGGGGTTCAAGATAGCGTTCGCGCTGGAACTCGGCACCATTTGCCTCGATACCAAGAGCAAGAAGTTCAGCATTTCCCGAGTCGGGAGCGTTGTTGCCAAAGACGAGTGGGGCAATTGGTGACATCCCCAAAATCTCATTCATCAGTCCTAGCTTGACCTGACCAAAACCTTGACCACCAAGACCTGGAGGCAGATGGGCAGCGAAAAGTCCACGCTCCTTCACCTCCTCCTGCAAAGGCTTGATGATCTGCTTCAGCCCTGGAGTAGCAAGATCGAGCGTTTCAAGCGGAAAAATCTCCTCCCGGACCAACTCCTCGATCCATACCAGTTGCGCTGCAAATGCGGGGTCAGTAGCAAAGTCCCACGCCATCATCGCCTCCTTCTCTCGCGCATGCACCGACTCTAGCACCACCCAGGCGACTCAAAGGGTCAGGCAAACCGCCGGCCTAGACCCTCGGAGGTGATGCCAGGCTGGGCGGCGTCAGCGTTACTCGGGTGCCATCAACGTATACGGGGTGTGCGGTCCCCGTCAGTACACCCCCTTGAAATCCCGAAGTCGCACTCCACGGACCCAAAGCTGGTATGGCCGGACTGAAGCGGTGCTGAGCCAAGCTCGTCAATATCGCGCGACGACTCGGATTGAGCCCCACTGAACGGAGGAGTTCTACCGACATCGTAGCGCTGTAGATGCCGTTAAGGGTCGCAGAGTTCAGGGGGACTTTTGGACCGAGGAGGTGATCAACCTTGGACAGATACCCACTCCATGCCTGATCAAGGGCTTCTTGAGGCACCCAAGTTCCAAGGCGCAGGAGATCGCCATGAAACGTTGGTGCTCCGGCATGCAACCGTTGACGCGATGTGGAGTCCTCGACGGCGATCACCGTCGGCGCCTCATTCAAGCTACTGAGCTCTGCAAGCAGTTTGATCGTCACCGACGCTGGAGCGAAGCTCAACACGAGGTCCGGGACCGTTGTGGTGAGCTGGGTCAACCCTTGCAGTTGTCCACTGGTGGTATACGTGAGCTGTTCCGGTGTCGTCTTGACGCCAAGATCACGAGCGATCGTTGGAATACCAGTTGGTGAGAGGACAGCGATGGTGCCATTGGCTAAATCGAGATAGTTCAGAAGCGTCCCAAGATTGGAGGCTGAGGTAGTGACCGGAGGAACGGCATTGACCGTATTCGCCCCCGTCGCCTGTCCAATCGGATAGAGCTGAAGGATGCCCGAATTCGAGGCCTGGGCCGAGATAGGATTCAGCACCGAGGACGGGCTATCGCCTATCAGGGCAAAAGCACCAACCGTCATGCTCAAATACCGTGTCTCGTCAGCCGCAATCGCGGTCTGTCCCGCGTCATCTTTCACAACAACGCTCAGCTGACGACCATAGATACCGTGGTGTTCGTCAAATAGTCGAAGGACCGCACGGATGCCAGCCACCTCATCAGCGGCGTACTGACGAGAAACCCCATCGGTGTCGACCTCGCTCGCAAACAGCACGCTCGAAGCGGTAATCCCTGGGGCCGAGGCAAGCGGCGTCGTCAGGCTCGTCGTCCGACTTCCACAACTCGCCAGCACGAGACCACCCAAGGCGACCACTAATGACATACTGATCGTCTGGTATCGCATCGGCCACTACCCTAGCACGTCTTCATCCGCCTTTGGTTCTACCTCACTTAAGGTCGTGGTCGTGATCTGTGTCACTATCCCTAGCGCGGAGCTACCCTTATTGAAAATTACGCGCTCCAAATACAGGGATACTGTCAAGCGGTGTCACCTTGGATGCGATCACCGAGCGCACCTCCCCATTACACTGCAACCTCCCTGTCACGAGCACGGCAGATGAAAGGGCTGCTTCGCGAAAACGAACCCAAACGCCAGGGCGTAGGAGGACATTCACCAACCCAGCCTCATCCTCAAGGTTGAGGAAGACCACACCCTTTGCCGTACCTGGACGCTGTCGATGGGTAATGATGCCCGCCACCACTACCTTGGCCCCATCGCCTAACTCTCTTAGCCGATCGGAGCGCACGACGCCAGATCCTTCTAGTGAGGTGCGGAGCAACTCCAGTGGGTGCCCACCGGTCACAAATCCGAGAGCGCGAGACTCCATGCGCTGTCGCTCCTGCTCATTGAGGGGCGGGAAGGAAGGTTGTGTACCCATCGCCACGATACCCGAGAGCCCTCCTTGATCCCGCACCAACTCACCACTCTGCCAGATCACCGCATGACGATGTTCACCAAAGCTATCGAATGCCCCTGCTTTGGCGAGATTGATCATCTGCGACTCGTTGAGTTCGACACGGTCGAGAAGCGCTCGCCAAGCGTCGTACGGTCTGGCCCCGATGATGGCGTGAGCTTTCTCGTCTCCAATGCCACGGATGGTGTTGAGTCCCACCCGAAGCCGGATCTCACCATCATGCGCCTCCAAGGTGGTGATAGCTGACCCACGGTTGACATCAGGAGGCATAATCTCAACCCCATGACGAGTGGCGTCACGCAGCAAGGTCTGCGGTGACCAAAACCCCATCGGCTGCGAACGCAAGATACCTGCATAAAACGCTGCCGGGTAATAGCGTTTAAACCACGCACTGACATAGACAAGGTAGGCAAAGGAGGCAGCATGACTCTCCGGGAACCCAAAGTTTGCAAAAGCAGAGAGCTTCTGGTAGATCTCCTCCTTTGCACGGTCATCGACCCCGTTCGCCTCCATACCGGCAAAAAGACGCCTTTTGAGTCGCTCCATGCGCTCCGTTGATCGTCGAGAACTCATCGCCTGTCGCAGTTCGTCAGCCTGTGCTGGCGAGAACCCAGCAACATCCATCGCCATCTGCATGAGTTGTTCTTGAAAGAGTGGCACCCCGAGGGTCTTGGCGAGCGACCGTTCGAGCAGTGGATGCGAGTACGTCACCGCCTCCTCCCCGCTCCGGCGTCGGAGGTAGGGGTGGACCGACCCTCCCTGGATTGGGCCCGGGCGAATGAGTGCGACCTCGACGACAAGGTCATAAAAACAGGTCGGTTTCAACCGTGGCAATGTCGCCATCTGCGCCCGCGACTCCACCTGGAAAAGACCGATCGAGTCAGCGTGCTGTAACATCTCGTAGACCTGCTCTTCTTGGGGCAAAAGTGCAATGTCGACAGTAACGCCCCAGGCCTCCTTGACCAGGTCGACCATCTCATGGATCGCGCCTAGCATCCCGAGGCCAAGGAGATCGAACTTGACGAGTCCCATCTGTGCGCAATCATCCTTGTCCCATTGCAGCACACTTCGTTCTGCCTTACGCGCCCACTCAACTGGACAAACCTCAATGATCGGTCGATCACAGATCACCATCCCCCCCACATGAAGACCAAGGTGTCGGGGGACATCTTCGAGACCGAGTGCGATCTGAGCCATGTCGGCAGGAACTTCCAGCAGTGGGTGTCCGTGATGATCACGCGCATCCAGTGAAGCACGTAATGAACCGCGCCGTTCGATCTGGCGAGACCATCGGTCGATCTGTGTGGTTGGCACACCGTAGACGCGTGCGGTATCTCGGAGCACAGAACGAGCCCGATAGGTGATCAGGCTAGCGACTTGAGCGGCGTGTTCCCTGCCATAGCGACGAAAGACATACTGCAACACCTCCTCGCGTCGCCCACTCTCGATATCGATATCGATATCCGGAGGACCGTCACGCTCAGGAGAGAGGAAACGTTCAAAGAGCAGACCAAGGGCGACCGGGTCAGCGTTGGTAATCCCGAGGGCGTAACAGACGGCGGAGTTCGCTGCCGATCCCCGACCCTGGCAGTAGATCCCTTCTCTGCGGCAAAAATCGACCAGATCGGTCACCACAAGGAAGTAGCCAGCAAAACCCAATGACTCGATGATATCAAGCTCGTAGCCGAGCTGACGATAGGCTCCTGGAACCCGTTCGGCAGCTGCAACTCCATAGCGCTGTGGCGCTCGCTCAAAAGTGAGGTTGCGAAGCCAGGAGCTATCCGTCGCACCCGCAGGGGCAAGCGAGCGAGGCAGACCCGGAGCGATGAGCTGGAGTGGGAAACGACAGCGTTCCATCACCTCCAACGTCTGGGCTACGATACCCGGATAACGTCCAAAATGCTGTTGCTGCTCCTTGGGGGTGCGCAGTCGCGGCACCCCCGCACTCGGCAGGTATCCGTCGAGTTGCGCAAGCCGAGAGTTTGACCTGATCGCAGCCGCAATCGTCGCTAATCGCTGACCATGGCCATCGAGAGCGTGCACATTTTGCGTACCGACGAGCGGTAACGCCCGCTCGGTCGCAAGTGCAGCGAAGAAATCCGCTCGGACCGCATCCAATGGATCACCATGATCGTGGATCTCAATCACCAACGCATCATGGCCGAAACGCTCCTCCAATTCACTCAATCGACGTCGAGTCGCGTTGGGACCTTCCTCCATGAACGCACGCGAGAGGGGCCCTTTCCGACATCCAGTTAATACAATCCAGCCATCCTGTGGTTGGTTGGCGGCCAACTGATCGAGGGACAACGAAAAGACGCCCTTCGATCCCCCCCGAAGATGTCCTTCAGCAATCGTTCGAGAGAGTGCTTGATACCCCTCGATCGAGGCCGCAAGAATCACGAGATGCTCTCCGGGCGGATCGAATGTCCCGGTGCGCGTCTCTTCCTTACCAAGGGTTACTTCAGCCCCGATAATCGGTTGAATTCCAACGGAGTGAGCAGCCGCCAAAAAGCGAGGGATCCCATAGAGACCATTGTGGTCGGTCAGTGCAATCCCAGCGAGACCTGCATGGCTCGCCGCGGCGACAAGATCCTCGGGTGAGACGACACCGTCAAGGAAGCTAAAGTAGCTATGCGCGTGGAGTTCTGCGTAACCCGATATCAAAGGGTCGGGTACCGCATACTCCGATCGCACACTAGCGACATCTTGAACGCGCCAGATCGGTCGCTGTCGGTGGCGAGACATGCGTCAGGCAAACTCCCCCTCGAGCCACCAACGTTGTGCCTCTCGAATCACGAGACTGACCCCTTTGGGGGTGATCACCATCAGCCGCACATACCGTCGGCGACGGTGTTCCCACCAGCGCTCAACGACGACCCAAGGGCCATGAAAAGCCAAAATCACGAGCTGCTCACGGCCGAGAACGAGCACCGCGGGTTGAGGAAGAATGACTCCGTCCCCGTACACCCCCACAGGAACGCCAGCGACATCAAAGAGACCGATCTCACGGGGGTGTTGATAGACCAGGCTTGGGGCAGCACCGTGCAGACGACCTGGCCACGGAGCCCCAGTATCATCTGAGGGCATCGGAGATGGCCATCGCCCACTCCAAGGGACCCAAACGCCCTGCTCGCCTAGGGACCGACCACCCTGTATCACCGGTACGCGCACACTATCGTCACCATAGAGTGTCGTCAATCGAGTCAGTGTCGCAAGAATCGCCGACTCCTTGAGCTCCTGACGATCGAGTGTCAGCTGGCGTCGACGCAATGGGGACCACCCCAATGGTTCGATACGCACCTCAACCAACCGATCACGACGCGACCGCGTCGCCTGCTCGAACCATCGAAGTCGAGCGATCAGTTCCGTAGTACTTGCTCCATCAAGCACCTCCACCACTTTGGTGAGCTCACCCGTCGTCGTAACGAGGACCATGTTCGCCTTCACAAGTATCAGTCCACCCTGTTCGGCGGTGTGAACAAGTCGATCGAGTGGTCGCATCAGGCGGAATGAGATCCGTTCGATGGTGTCGCCATCGAAGACAGTCGTGGCACACATCACGATCTCGGAGGGATCATCATCCCCGACAACAAGATCGGCTTCAAGGCGACAGAGACGATGCCAGTGCAGTCCGGTGCCGCCAAAACGTGCCGCCACAACAGCACCATCGAGTCGTTGAAAATCAGCAACTCGCTCCATCCCCACCTCACACAACACCGCCGCCACTGGCGTTGGAAGGAGTTCAGTGACTCTGCGCTCGCCCACAAACGACACCGACTCCCCTGGACGTATTCGACACCCCATGCGTGCTGCTACCAATGCAGCAAAGGCAGAATCCGCCGCACCAAGCGTGGCACGCACCTGGGGGTAGGTCTGGGTCAGCGATGCAATGACCGACTCGATAGCCGCAAATACCTGTGGTTCGGACCCAAAGTAGCGAGTCATCGAGCCCAATGGGGCTATCAACGAATGTCGGTAGCGACGAAAGTGAGGAGAGACCGAGTCAAACATCCGCAACAATCGTGCAAGCCACTGCTCTTCTCGATACTGATCGCGCTCTCGCACCTCCAGCATGGGACAGCGTGCCATCGCCTCCGATGCACGCATGCCGACCACAACACCATGGTGTTTGGCTGCCTCAGCTACCTCCACGATCTGACCTCGGTACACCACTGCAGCGCAATCACGTACTGCAAGATCGAGCGCCAGCGCCGAAAGCCCAGTGAGATCGAGAGCAACCATACGTCGAGGAGTGGTCAGCATCATTGCGCCACCGTTGTTGCATTACCGAGCGTGAGCCCGTGCTCTTCTGCTGTCATACGCAGGATTGGAGATCCCAAGGGGCACTCCGGCGTTGGGACACCCCAACCGAGTTCCTCGACGACGAGCGTCACTCCAGGCAGAGGTCGTCGGAGCTGGTGATGCTCGATCGTCACCATACGATCAAGCATTACCAGTGCGCTCCTGCGCTCCCTAGCCCGCGCGACAAGTCGGTACCAAGAACGGTCGAGGACGGCCACATCCAACACGACCACATCAAAGGCTGCAACAAGCAGCGCAATGACCTGGGTCATCTCAGATTCATGATCGACCAATAGGACACGAGAAAGATCCCAACCGGCTCGTGCTAGCGCCACCACACCAAGATCGTGGAGGCCAGCAAGGGCGATGTTGCAACCCGCTTGAGAGGTGACACTGAGCATCTCAATCATGGCGGTATAGGACCCTGGTCCACGGACGCTGGTAACGGCGCCTGCCAGCAATCCCCCCTTTGGAAGCAACGCCGCGTACTCGGCCTTGAGCGGTAACGTTGTCGGTGGTTGATGCGAGGTCGCGTCAAGCAACGATGAGGTAGGCAACAGCTCCATAGCGACATAGTAGTACATTTGTTCGCTTTTCTGGCGTAGGTTCGACCGCACATACTCTCATAACAACGATGAACAACATGTTGCTTGGGAAAATCGTCGAACCAGATCTGCTAAGGTTGCGCTATGGAGAATACCCTCCTTGACGCATACGTGATCTCGAACACCTTCGACGAGGTGCTCACTGCGCCAGGACTTCCACGGCCAGGTTGCATGGAGCTCTACAGCGCACTGCAGGAGCTCAGCGAGACCGAGTTCGAGCAGCGATGCCAAGAGCGAGACCTCTCGTTCCGTGACCGTGGTGTCACCTACTCCTTCGCAGGACTGGAGGCACCCTTCCCGCTTGACCCGATCCCGAGGATCATCTCCTCACAGGAGTGGGCCTATCTCGAGAGCGGTGTCATCCAACGAGTCCGTGCACTCGAGGCCTTCCTCGACGACGTCTTCACTCAACAGCGGATCTTCCGAGATCGAATCATCCCTCACCGGCTCGTTCTCTCCTCCCCACTCTTCATTCGACAGGCCTACGGACTGGCACCAGCCAACGGTGTTCGCATCCACATCTCGGGCATGGACATTGTGAGGGGCCATGATGGGAAACTGATGGTGCTTGAGGACAACCTGCGAACCCCGTCGGGAGTCTCCTACGTACTCGAAAATCGGCGGAGTATGACGCGCATCTTTCCAGAGTTCTTTCGTGGAAACCGAGTGCGACCAGTAGCAAACTACCCGACAGAGCTCCTCCGCGCCCTCGTGGCGGCGGCCCCTCAAAGCGCGACTTCGGATCCAAAAGTGGTCCTCCTCACACCTGGCATCCACAACGCCGCCTACTTCGAGCACACCTTTCTTGCTCGGCAGATGGGTGTGGATCTCGTTGAAGGAGGCGATCTAGCCTGTCGGGACGGTATCTGTTATCTCCATACCACTGAGGGGGACCAGCGAGTCGATGTCATCTACCGACGCATCAGTGACGATTACCTCGACCCGCTCTACTTTGAGCCCTCCTCGTTGCTTGGCGTACCTGGCCTCGTCACCTGTATCCGTGCGGGTAACCTCACCGTCGCGAATGCAATCGGCAATGGCGTCGCCGACGACAAACTCACCTATACCTATGTTCCCGATATGATTCGTTATTATCTTGGTGAGGAGCCGATTCTCGCAAACGTTCCAACCTATCGGCTTGAGGACCCCGATGTCCGTTCATGGGTCATCGACAGGCTCGACCAACTCGTGCTCAAGCCAGTCGATGCCTCGGGTGGTGCCGGGATCGTGATCGGACCTGATGCCGACGAGGCGACGCTCATTGCGGCGAGAGCAGCGATACTTGCGAACCCTCGTGGCTGGATTGCCCAAGAGGTGGTCCGGCTGTCGACCTGTCCAACCAGAGTTCCTGAAGGTATCGAACCCCGACATATCGACCTACGTCCGTTTGTCATCAACCAAGGGGATCGCATCTGGGTGCTTCCTGGAGGGCTCACACGGGTGGCCTTGCCGAAGGGCTCACTGATCGTCAACTCCTCCCAGGGAGGCGGTTCCAAGGACACCTGGGTACTCGATGCCACCGCAGACAAGGTCGATCTCCATCCCACCAACGGCGTCGCAGCTGGCGAACATCTTGCCCATCAGGCGACTGTTCCTGAGCCAGATCACCCGCTACAAAGCACGAAACAACAGGAGCAATGAGATGTTGGTCCGCATCGCAGCATCACTGTTCTGGCTAGGTCGTTACTTGGAGCGCGCCGATGATACCGCTCGCATCCTTGAGGTACACCTCAACCATGAGCTCGAGTCTGGATCAACAGCTCCACAGAGTTCCTTCCTCTCTACCCTCGGTTTTGACAAGTTTGACGGCGACGAAGCCGACTCGGCGACACTCTTTGCCACACTGGGCTTCTCGCTCGACCATCCAAACTCGATCGCATCCTCAATTGTTGCTGCCAGAAGAAACGCTGGAGGGCTAAGGGAACTGTTACCAAGCGAAGTCTACGAAGCCATCAACATCGCTGATCGCCTCCTCGTCAAAATGCCTCGCAGAAGTACTTCCCTCTCCGAATTTTTCCGCTACGTCCGCCTTGCCCATGAGCGGGTTGCCATCACCGTCGGCCTCCTCAACGAGAGCTTCCCACGCGATGATGGTTGGCAATTCCTCCAACTTGGGACCTTTATCGAGCGTGTCGACATGACGCTTCGACTCCTCAAGTTTCGCCTCGTCTTCGCACCAGAAAGTCGAGATTGGGTCACGACGTTGAAGTACTGTTCTGCGTATGAGTTCTATATTCGCACCTACCATGGTCAAGTAGAGCCTGAGTATGTGCTCGAATTTCTACTCGTCGACCGCCTGTTCCCGCGCAGCGTCCAGTTTGGCCTACTGACGGCCGAGCGCTGCTTGGAACACATCGCACCCGACACCCATCGGAGTGCTCCGCCCGCGCCAGCCCAACGAATCCTCGGCCAGGCAAGAGCCACGATATCCTTCTTGACGAGGGAGGACCTCACCACACGAATCGAGACACTGCTTGAAGACTTGAGCCTTGCCTGCTCTCTCGCCTCAGATGCCATCACCCAGCAATACTTCGGAGACGTCCGCGGACAATCGTGGCAACGCGAAGTAGCCACCACGCTGCCACGGAGTGGGCGATGAGTTGGATTCTCTCCATCGAACACTCGTCGCACTATCGCTATTCTCTCGCATCAGATGGATCTCTGAACGAAGCAAGAATGCTCCCCCAGTCCGATCGGACGCAGTTCGTTCTCGAACGCAGTCTGATCGTGACGCCGTCGGCTCATGTACTGGGTTATCAAGACTACTGGGGGACGCTCGCACACGTATTTGAGGTCCATCAACCCCACCGAGAGCTCTCGATCATCGCTCGTTCCCGCGTACAGACGGGAACAGCCACGCTCCCACGAGATCCTTCGCCACCCTGGCAACACTATCGGGACCCCGTCTTCGATGACACCTTTGCCGAGTTTCTGGATCCTACTGCCCTGACACTGGTCGAGGATTCCGATGAAGTTGTCAACGCGCTCGAGCTCCTACTTGAGCGTCCGAACCCAGCTGAGGCGGCGCAGTGGGCCTCAGACCTGGTCCACGAACGTCTCACCTACGAGGCTGGATCAACCGCGGTCTCCACGTCAGCAAGCGAGGCTTGGTCGATACGCAAAGGCGTCTGTCAGGACTTCGCCCACCTGTGTATCGCCTTTCTCAGACGTCTCGGCATACCAGCTCGCTATGTCTCTGGCTATTACTATCCAGACCAGGAGGAATCGATCGGCGAGGTCATTGATGCTGAAAGCCACGCATGGGTTGAGGCATGGATCGGTTCATGGCTGCCGCTCGATCCAACGAATCAAGTCTTCGAACCCGAGAGGTACGTCGTGATCGGTCGTGGTCGTGACTACGCTGACGTCCCTCCCTTGATCGGTATCTACCGTGGTGGCGGCACCTCGACGATGGAGGTCCATGTGCGGGTGATCAGAGAGTCCTGATCCGCCGCCGCTTAGGCCGAGAGTTCCCAGAGCGATGCGTAGTGGCCACCCTGGCCAATGAGGTCAGCATGTGTTCCCTGTTCGGTGATCGCGCCATTCGACAGCACGTAGATCTGATCCGCCTTTAACAAGGTGGAGAGTCGGTGCGCAATCACCAAAGTCGTCCGGCCAGCCAGGACCTCATCGAGTGCCGTCTGCATCTGTGCCTCTGCAACGAGATCGAGTGAGGAAGAGACCTCGTCGAGGATGACGATCCGCGGGTCCTGAATGATGAGCCGGGCCAACACGACTGACTGCTTTTGTCCAGCTGAAAGTCGCACGCCCCGATCACCGATCTCGTAGTTGATCCCCTCATCATTTCGATCAAGGAAGCCACCCAACCCAACCATCCGACAAGCGCGCTCGATTTCAGCAGCTGAGGCATCCGGACGGACAAAGGAGACGTTTTCGGAGATGCTGCCAGTGAAAAGAAAGGGCTCCTGCGGGAGATAGGCGACCTGGCGGCGGTACTGATGCAGATCGAGATCGACCAACGGGACTCCGTCGACCATCACCAGCCCTGCTGTCGCATCGTAGAATCGCACCAACAGTTTGGCGATCGTCGATTTCCCCGCCCCGGTCTCGCCAACGAACGCAACACGCGCACCTGGGGCGACATCAAAGGAGACTGCATCGAGAGAGGGGTGCTCTGCTTGGGGATACTGGAAGGTGACATCCCGGAACGCGATTGCGCCCTGGATTTGATCGAGTTGGACGGGATGGTCAATGGGATGGATGGAGATATCACGCGCCATCAAACGCCGAATTTGACGGGCAGCCACCCGGGCCTGCTGGAACTGGTCAAAGGTCTGCGAAAGTTGTTGGATCGGAGAGAAAAACTGATTGACATAGAGCGTGGCTGCCAACAACGTCCCAACCGCTAGCGTATGGCTCAACACCTGACTCCCACCATAGAGCAGCGTCAGCGCGGTGGTGACGTCTGCCAGCATCAACAAAAATGGGAAGTAGATGGAGATCGCCTTCTGCGCGTCCATGCGTGCATCGCGATATCCACTACTCAAAGAATCAAAGCGATTGATCGCTTCACGGCCACGATTTTTTGCCCGAGAAGCTCGCACCCCAGAGACCTGTTCCTGGAAGTTGGCGTTGACCGCCGCAATACGTTCTCGTGCCGTGGTATAGGCACGATTAGAGTACCGCTGGAAGATGATGCTCGCCAGGATGGTCAGCGGCAGGCTAGCGACCAAGACGAGCGCGATGCTTGGCGCGATGATCACCACCACCACCAGCACAAGACCAAAGGAGACCACCGAGACCAGCGCCGTGATCAAGCCATTTTGAACAAGATTTGAAAAGGCATCGACATCGCTGATCATGCGGGTCATAATACGACCCGACATCTCTGACTCATAGTAGTCCATGTCGAGGCGAAGGATTTTTTGGAAGATCCGCGAGCGCAACAGCAGCAAGAACTTCTCTGCCGCAAGTCCTGCAATCACCTGTTCGAGGATCACAACGATCAGATCGACCACGGAGATGATACCGAGGGCAAGGGCCGCATCGACGACCAGTGGCCGCGCGTGACGCAGCACACCGACATCGATACCCGAGCGCAGCACAAGTGGGGAGGCAAGGCTCAACAGCGCATCAAGGGCGACCAATATCGCACCAACGATCACGCCAACCCGGATGAGCTTAAAAAGACTCCCAAATCGAAAGCGCTCATCAACCCAACCAAGATCAACCCAACGGTCGATCAACCGTGGAACCACTACCGGAACCTCTTGTTTGACGACGGGTTCGGCGCCACTCTCCACAAGAGCCATCCTTGGGGTCTCGACGAGCGCCTCGGACTCACCGCTCATGAGTTCGACATAGGCTGGCTCCGTTGCCAACAGTTCCTCGTGGGTGCCAATCGCGATGATACGGCCGTGATCCATCAGCACGATACGGTCAGCCAGATGTAAGGTCGATCGCCGATGAGCGATAAGAATCATCGTCCGCCCGGCGCCGGCTGAACCAATCGCGTCAAGAATTTCCGCCTCGGTTGCCGGATCAACCGAAGAGGTCGCATCGTCGAGGATGAGTATGGGTGGCGATCCAAGGAGAGCGCGAGCGAGTGCAATGCGTTGTCGTTGGCCACCGGATAGACGGACCCCCCGCTCTCCAACCACGGTCTCGTAACCTTGCGGAAGATCCATCACAAACTCATGGACCCGCGCTGCCCGCGCTGCCCGCATCAACTCATCCTCGCCGATATCTGATCGGCCAAGGGCGATGTTGGCCCGCACGGTATCAGAGAACAGAAAGCTCTCCTCGAAGACGATGCCGATCGATTGGCGCAAGGATCCAAGATCCCACTGATTTACTGGCACACCATCGATAGTGATCGCCCCCGTCTGGGGCTCATAGAAACGGGGAATGAGAAGGGCGAGCGACGACTTGCCAGAGCCAGATGAACCGACAACAGCGACGGTTTCGCCGGGTGTGATGCTAAGGTTCAAGCCATCGAGGACCGACACCCCTGGCTTATAGGCGAAGTGGACATCGCTGAACTCGATAGCGCCCTGTACTGCTACGGGAATATAGGGATCCGCTGGCTGCACGATTGCAGGGTTGATCTCGAGCAGTCCAAAAATGCGCTCCACGCCAGCCCTCGCCTGTTCGGAGAGGGCAACCAAGACCGAGAGTTGACGCACTGGCAAAATCAACTCAACGATGTAGGTGGTAAAAAGAAGAAAGGCGCCAACCGAAAGATGACCGTTGATGGCCGCATAGCCCCCAATGCCGATCACCAGCGCCTCAGTGAGTAACGGGACGAGTTGGAGAAAAGCCTGCAGCTTTGCCTGACGCCAGATCGTAGCCACTCTTGCCCGATAGAGGCGTCGAGCCCTCGCATGAAGACGATCCAGCAGCACATCCTCGAGAGCAGATCCCTTGACGACGGCGATCCCTCGTACCGTCTCCTCAACAACCTCGTTGACCGCCCCCTTCTCCTGCTGCGCGATCAGACTCACCGGAAAAATCTGCTTCCGCAACCGTATCGAGGCTGCTCCGATCAGCACAAGGGACAACGCTACCAAGAGTGCAAGAGGCCAGTACACCACCGCCATCACGACGATGGAGAGCAGCGCGAGCAGCGCATTACCAAACAGTCGCGGCAGAAACGAAAGTAACCCTTGAATCAAGGAGACGTCAGCGTTCGCCTCGGAGACCAACTGACCGGTCTGCAACGTATCGTGAGCTGCGAAGTCGATGCGCTGTAGGTGATTGAAGATCCGAGTTCTCAGGTAGTGTTGGACACCAAGGGCCAAACGTCCACCAAAGAAACGCCGCAGGAAGGCAAGACCAAAGGCGGCCACCGCCAGCACGATAAGCCCCACGAGCCAACCAACCTGTTCGTGATGGCCGTGCAGCGAATCGACAAAGGCCTCCTCAAAGATGGGCACGAACAGCGTTGCTACTGTTCCGAGGATGGCAGTGGCAAGAGCAATGAATAGCTCCTTCCGCTGTGTGAGCACCACTCCAACGAGTTGAGCCATCCACCCTTTCTTCAATCTCCAACCACCTCTGCTATTATCGTCCGCTCAGCTATGCTCCATCCAGCCTAGTTCGACGCCAAACCTATCAAGGAATCACAGATGCGTGACAGGGACCTGACCCATTCTCCCTGCCTGGAAGTCGGCGATCGCCTGTTCAAGCTCGGCACGGGTATTCATCACAAACGGTCCATAGTGAGCGACCGGCTCGCCGATAGGCTGGCCACCCAGGAGAACCACCTCCGCTTTACCGACACCAGGGTTGACCAGTTCGAAGAAGTCACCATCGCCAAAGACTGCTAGCTGCGATGCCTGTGCAGCCACGCGCGTCGATCCAAACTGGACGGCGCCCTCCATCACGTAGATAAGAAGATTGAAGGCAGCTGGCCAGTCAAGTGAAAGGCGTGCACCCGGATGCAGCGTCGCATGCACCATGTTGATCGGGGTATAGGCAACACCGGGTCCACGCAGATCAGGGCCGAGACCACCCGCGATCACCCGCAGGCGAACATCACGGTATGGACTTGTCCCCACCGCCACCTTCCGATGTCCGATGTCCTGATAGCGAGGCTCCACCCACTTCTGCCGAGACGGTAGATTGACCCACAGTTGCAGTCCGTGAAAGAGGCCTCCTTGCACTACCAGTTCCTCTGGGGGGCGCTCAATATGGAGAATGCCAGCACCTGCCGTCATCCACTGCGTATCACCTTGACCAAGGCTGCCACCACCCCCGATTGAGTCCTGATGGACGAACTGACCCTCCATCAGGTAGGTGACCGTCTCAAACCCACGGTGGGGATGCCATGGCGTGCCTTTTGGCTCGCCTGGTCCATACTCCACCTCACCCATCTCATCCATGTGGACAAAGGGATCAAGCTCTGACATCGGCACCCCAGCGAAGGCTCGTTTCACCGGAAAGCCCTCACCCTCTAGACCGCTTGGCGCCTTAATAAGCCTCCGCGGGAGTCGCTCACGAGCACCCCCTCCTACGGTAGTTGTTACGATGGTCGCCTGTTCGAGCCCGCTGGATACCACGGCACACCTCATCTTCCGTTGCAGTTGCAACTATTATGCTAGTCGCCCGCTTTTCGTGGTAGGCACTACCTCCCCCACTCGCTGCGGAAGCGTACCCGGGCCGGGACAAGGATCGTTCGTCGAAACTCTACCAGCTCCTGGTGCGAGTAGGCCGTCCGTTCGACCACCAACACCGGCTCTGTCTCGGCAATGCCAAGTAATTCAGCTTCGTTCGCCGAGGGCATCGCAGCGGAAACCTCGTCAGCTCCAGCCGTGACCGTGATACCAGTTCCTGACTGCAGCACGGCGTAGAGTGACCCCACCTGCGTCAGGTCAACATCCTCGAAACTATCGGCGTTCGCTCGTGGCAAGTAGGCTCGCTCAAGGGCCAAGCGCTCATGTTGGGATCCGCGCAATCGCTCGATCAAATAAAACTCCTCAGACTCCAGCCCGAGTCGATGCGCCAGCGCTGGTTCGGAGATCAGCCCCTTCCAGAGGAGTTCTGCGACCTCCTCAAGTCCAGACTCTGCGATCCTACCAGCTAAGGAAAATCGGTGATTGTGGAGTGACTCAAAACTCTCTCGCGCAACCACGAAAGTGCCTTTACCCTGTCTCGATTCAAGGTACCCCTCGGAGCGCAGATAGCGTATCGCTTCACGCACCGTTGACCGTGACACCTTGTAGCGTTCCACCAGTTCAGGTTCGGAGGGGAAATGGCGATAGTATCGCCCAGCTTCGATCCCCTCGCGCAGCGCCTCAGCTAGCTGGGCCCAGAGCGGCAGACCAGCGTTTGCATGCGACTGTGACTCGATCACTAATCACACACCCAATCGGCACGCCGGGCTCCCGTGTTGCTAGTTTTCACATCCTTTAGTCTACTTTGCCTCTTGGGGGGAGAAAAACCGAGTGGGCAGGGGCGCACTCAACGCTTGCACCGGCCGAAACGAACGGCGGTGCTCAACTGAAGGTCCTTGCCAATGGAGACCAAATCGGTGCCGTTTGGAGCCATACCCCTTCGATGCGAGAAAATCCCAATAGGGCAACTCCTGGTCAAGGCTAGCCATCACCGCATCACGGGCCAACTTGGCTGCAATCGAGGCCGCCCCGATCAGTGGATGCAAACGATCGCCACCCACGATCATCTGCACGTTGGAGCGTTGAAGATAGTTGTGTTTTCCATCGAGCAGCAAACGGTGGTCGCCAATGGTCGCCGTCGTCTTCCTCTCCAGCTCGACCAACCCTCGCTCAGCCGCCACGACAAGAGCCGCTGTTAACCCGAGGGTATCGATCTCCAATGCCGTCGCGTACCCAACACCAAAAGCTAGCCCTGCACTTTGGAGCTGCTCATGCAACGCGCGCCGTCGCTGTGGCGAGAGTGCCTTCGAGTCATAATACGAATCCGTTTGACGGCGCCTAAGAATATGCCCTGCAATCCTCTCATCGCCCAAAGCGACACCGACCGCCAGTGGACCAGCCCAGGCACCCCGTCCCACCTCATCAATACCCACCGACATCATGGACAGGCTAGCCCACCCTAAGGGTCAAACACCTGCGAATCCGTCTACACCAGGCGATCTGGTCGGCTCGGAGGTCCGCGCTCCCCAAAGGTGTCGTGATGAGTAGCGGCACATGGCTAGGATGATGCCCGTGTCAGAACCCAATGATGTTGCCTTCGTGGTTCTTCAAGGCGATCCTGCGACATCGAAATCGCGGCTGAGCGCTGTCCTTTCTCCAGAGCAACGAACGGTGCTCACCCGTTTCTGCCTGCAACGCATCACCGACCTCACTGAGCCAGACACCCTCTACCTGTTGGCCGCGAACGAACAGGCCGCGAACGAAGGCCTTCGCCTCGACATCACCCCTATCCTCCAACAGGGGGCTGACCTCAACGTCGCCATTCATGCGATCGTCACTTCCTCCGCGCTTGGGGCCTATCGTTGTGTGACTATCTTGCCCAATGACCTACCGTTTCTCACAAGCCTGGAGGCGTACCGGCAGAGGCCAACGGCGAGGGTCTCTCTGGTCACCCCAGACTCTCACCTATCGGGGACCAATCTTCTTCGCGTCCCTACCTCAGTCCAAGACCCCATCTTCGCCTATGGTCAAGACTCGTTTTTCCATCACATCCAAGGTGCAAAAGCTCGGGAGCTCGCTGTTGCAGTCACCCCCTGTCCTTCCGCTTTCGACATCGATACACCAGAGGATCTCATCCTTGCTCGAGAGATCTTCCCTGATTCAGAACTCTGGGACCTCTTATGAACACACAACGTGAGGGATTCGCGACCTACTTTACCACCTCTCCCCAGAGGATCACCAAGGATCTTGAGGTCCCCGCAACGGTCCTCGCCATCGGCGCGCACCCCGATGACATCGAGTTCGGCTGCGGTGCCACCCTCGCCAAATGGGCGGAACGCTCATGCGCCATTCATGTCGCCATTCTGACCGATGGGCGACGTGGTACCTGGAATCCAACACAAGACCTGCTCGCACTGGCGGTCTCACGCCAAGCAGAGGCCCAGTCGGCAGCCTTAGCATTAGGTGCTCAGGCACCCCTCTTCTTTCAACAGATCGATGGAGAGCTCCGCTCCACCTCCGATATCGTTCTTCGTCTCGTAACGCTGCTCCGATCGATCCGCCCCTCGGTCGTCATCACGCATGACCCATGGAAACGCTATCGTCTTCACCCAGATCACCGCGTTACCGGTGAGATCGTAGTCGAAGCGCTCGTACAAGCACGCGACCAGAGCTTCTGGCGAGAACTATCGCTACCGGCATCGCGGCCTGACGCCCTTCTACTCTTTGAGGCAGATATCGAGGACCACAGCGAGACCGTAGAACAACGACACCTCAAGGCCAAGGCTCGGGCTCTGGCGTGCCACCGCAGCCAGTACCCCTCGAGCTATGGCCTCGCACCTGAGACGGCGGACGCAACGGACCACCTCCTGCCTCATCTCATCGAGGCAGCCTCTCAACCTGACAGCGCCCACCTCAGCGAGCGCTTCAAGCTCATCACCGACCTCTAGTAGCGGGAACCTCTGCGCAAAGACGGGAACCCTCGAACCACCAGCTGCGCTAGAGCTACTGGACTCAGTTAACTAGACGGTCCTTGCCCTCCCAATAGGGTGCTCGCAATTTAAATTTCTGCAACTTGCCCGTGGCGGTTCGGGCTAGCTCCTCACGAAACTCGATCGAAGTCGGGCACTTGAAATGCGCTAAACGCTCTCGGCAGAACTCTTGCAACTCCTTCTCGGTTGGATCCGTGCCCTGCTTCGGCACAACCAGAGCCTTCACCGTCTCGCCCCACTTGGCATCAGGCACGCCAATCACCGCTACCTCCGCGACGGCCGGATGCGCAAATAGTGCATCCTCTACTTCGATGGAAGAGACGTTCTCTCCACCGGTGATGATGACGTCTTTCTTCCGATCGAGAATCCGGAGAAATCCATCCCGGTAGACACCACCGTCACCGGTATGGAACCATCCGCCAGCAAGTGCCTTCGCCGTCTCTTCAGGCTGCTCCCAATAGCCTTTGAATACCTGGTTCCCTTGGGCGAGCACCTCACCGTCGACATCTTCAGCGATACGAACGCCAATACTCGGAGTCCCAGCCATTGATAGACGACGCGCGAGCTCCGCCGGCTCCAACGCATCCCACTCCTGTGGCCGACGGTTCACCGTCAGCAGTGGTGAGGTCTCCGTCAAGCCATAGATCTGGATAAATTCCCAGCCCAGCACCTCCTGAATACTCTCGATCGTCCGCGACGGAGGGGGCGCGCCTGCCGCGACCACGCGCATGAGATCGCGCCCTGGGATTTGGCGACCCTCACTGACCCGACGCTCCGCACCCTGCAACGTGGCAGCCCAGACGGCCGGTGCACCACAGGCGATGGTCACACCCTCGTTTTCGACGTTGGCAAGGATGCTCTCCCCATCGATCTTTCGTTGGATCACATGGGTGCCGCCCATACCAGTTACTGCATAGGGCATACCCCAACCGTTGCAGTGGAACATGGGCAGCGTGTGCAAAAGCACATCCCGATCCGTCACCGTCGTGTGCCAACCAAGCGTCGATGCGTTCAGCCAGGCATTTCTATGGGTCATCTGGACCCCTTTAGGACGAGACGTTGTGCCAGAGGTGTAGTTGATCGAACAGGCAAACTCCTCATCACCTGCCCAGACTGGAACCGATGCGCCCTCTGCCAGGGGTGCAAAGAGCTGGGCATCCTCCACGCCGTCAAGGATGATCGACTTCTCGACCTTGACGTTACCGAAGACATCGGCATACTCTGGGTCGATCAAGAGGAGTCGCGTGCCCGAATGGTTGACGATGTACTGTACTTCATCGACGTTCAATCGATAGTTGATCGGCACCAGAATGCGTCCGTAGCCAGAGATACCAAAGTACGAGATCAAGAATTTCCCGGCGTTCGGTGACACGATGCCAATCCGGTCCCCTACCTCATAACCCATCGCCTCGAGCGTGGAAGCCATGCCCTTCACGCGCTGGCCAATCTCACCATAGGTCAACCGGCCCAGCGCACCAGGAACACCAGGATCATCCACCAGCGCCAAACGATCGGGGTATACCTCGACGGCGCGATACAGGAAATCCAAGACGTTGAGTTCAACTTTCATTTGCCCCCCTTTTGATGTGCTAAGCCGTGGTCTACGTCTATGGTAGCACGTCACCTACGATCGCGAAATTCAAAGACCAGTGAATCGGGGACTGCGTCGCTCCGCGAATGCGCGAAGCCCTTCTTGATAGTCTTGGCTCGAGAAGATCGCGATTCGCTCATCCTCGCTTATGCGGCCATCCATGCTCGCCTTCGCCGCTGCGATCGACCGTGGTGCCAGTGTAGCGATTCGCCGCAGCTGGTCCACAACCTCCTCGCTCGAAGCAAAAGTCTGGGTCGCAAGGCCAAGCGCGACGGCATCAACGGCAGTAACTCTCCTCGCCGTTGCGATCAGCTCCAGAGCATTGGCATAGCCTACCCGATCACGCAATCGATGGAGGGCCCCATCGGGATACGCGGTACCAACCTTCGCAGCAGGAATTTGAAATCTGGCGTCTTCCACAGCATAGACAATGTCGCAGGCCACGGCGATGCTGACACCCCCACCCAAGCAGTAACCCTCGACAACGGCCACGACTGGCATAGGCATCTGGCGAGGAATGACGAGCGCGGATTCCGTGCGTTGGTCATAGACAAACGTATCAGCCCCTTGCCGATGATCGCCAAACTCACTCAGATCGGCACCGGCGCAAAAGTTGCCGTTCACCCCTCGGATCGCTACGACCCAGACGTCTCGGTCCTGTGCAAGTGCACCGAGCACCTCCGCCAACCGTTCCCACATCTGAATCGACATCGCGTTCACGCGCTCAGGGTTGTCGATCCAAACCGTCGCAACCTTAGTACCGGCGTCAACCTCTGCAAAGACGTTCCCTTGCACGCTAGGTAAGCTGCCCCTCAGGCTCTCGATTGCTCTCCCCTGTCGCGGAGAGCGACGACGTTTGTTGACCGCCGTGCCGATGTGGCGAATCCGGGTCTGGCTCTACGTCGCTAAGCTTCGAAGGCCACCAGCTCCAACGACCGAGCAGCACCACCGCTGAGGGAACTAAGAGCGTCCTCACCAAAAAAGTATCCATCAAGATACCCAACGCCAGCGAAATCCCGATCTCCTCGACCTCTGCCTGACCTGCTGATGCAAGACCCAGGACAAGGAAGGTGCCTGCGAGCACCATGCCGGCCGAGGTCACTGCCGGCCCGGTTGCACCGATTGCGGCAACCACTGCCTCGCGGATGGTGTGATGATGAGACTCCTCCCGTATTCGGGTCATCACCAGGATGTTGTAGTCCTCTCCGAGTGCTAACAGGAAGAGGAAGAGCATGAACGGCAAAATGAAGATCAGACCGCTGTGACTGCCGATTTTCATAAAGAGTAGCACCGCGACACCCAAGGCGGCGAAGAAAGAGAGTCCGACACTCACGACAAGAAACACAGGAGCTACGACGGAGCGGAGAACGAGGGCCAACAAAATAGCGATGATCAAGATCACGAGCGGAACAATATGGACAAGATCGTGATTCGAGGCCGACGAGACATCGTAGGAAGCCGGTGCCTCGCCGGCAACACCCGACTTCGTTGCCCCGACTTGCTTGGCCAACGTGGTCGTGAAAGACCGAATCGCCGGTACCGCATTGATCGCAGGATTTTGGCCTGGCGATCCCGCCGTAAGGGTCGTCTCAAACAACACCTCGTCACCATTACTGCTGATATAGTTACCGGTCGCCCGGTACAGCTGATACACCCCAGCTGGAACGAGATGACCGGTGCTCACCTGGGGAAGCGTCGATGCGGGTCCAAGAAGGGCGTGGAGACGCTGGAGCTGAGCAACCGGAAGAGCAACTCCGGCGGGGTTGAGTGCCCCATCGACTTGTGTAAAGAGCGAGGAGTGCGAGATATCGGTATCCAAGGTCTCTAACGTGCCAATATGGTTCCAGATTGGAGAGGAGAAACGAAAGATTAACTCAGTGGGGTTAAAGGATGCCTTTGGGAAGTAACGGGTAAGGTCCTGGTTCCCATAATAGGCGTTGGTGCCAGTAGGAGCCGCGGCGTTGCTTGCGAACCCTGAGGGACGATTCAGCGGGGCGAAGAAGGCAAGAACACCGAAAAAGGCAACTCCAATCAAGAGTGTGACCACCGGGCGCATCACCAGGCGACCTGCTATCCTGCCCCACAGCCCATACTTGGCCTCCTGTCGCTTCTCCGACTTACGTCGTGGCCAGAACGCAGCCTTACCAAAGATAGCCAGTAGTGCAGGCTGAAGGGTCAGACCGGCAAGGAGCATCAAGAACACAGCGATAGCGAGGGGATAACCGAGCCCTCGGTAGAAGCCAAAGGTAGCGGTGATGAGCATAAGGACCGCTGCGATCACGGTGAGAGCCGAGAAGGTAATCGACTCTCCGACCTTAGAGAGGGCAAACTCAACTGCCTCCTGTGGAGAACGCCCACGGTTGAGCTCTTCCCGGGTTCGGAACACAAGGAAGAGTCCATAGTCGGTCCCCGCACCCAACACGAGGACGATCATGAGTAGCTGGGTGACGCTAGAGACCTGATAGTGCAGGACCGAGGTCAACCGGGCCACCACCGGTCCAGCTAACAACGTGACGATGAGCGCAGGCAAAAGAGTCAAGAAGGGCGCCAGCACCGAGCGGAAAACAATGAAGAGAAGCACGAGAATGAACAGTACCGAGAAGCCCTGCGTGGCACTTGCACTCGAATTATTCTGGTCAGCCTGAGCGACCGCTGTCGCCACCGTCCCGGCTAAATGAATCTGAAGATCAGCCGGAGCAGGGTTGCTCTGCAGCTTGGCCTGCAGGTCGTTGACGAGGGATTTGATGCCCAAATCGTTGAACTGTGAGGTCGAAGAAACGACCTCGATCTGCTCTGCCTTACCATTGGCCGAGATCGCCGCCACATTCGACTTGACCACACTCGGCACGGACTTCAACGTCTGTGACAGGCTATTGAGATACGTGGTGTCGGCTGTCGTGAGTGCGGCGTGCGGATTATCCGCGACAACGACAACCGTCGAGTCCGTGCTCTTTTGAAACACATCGGCTAACTGTGCTGCTTTGATCGACGGTGAGTTGGTTGGCAGGAAGTTAGAGAAGTTGTTTTGCACCACCGAGCCAATCGAAGGCAAAAACGCGAGCGCAGCTATCAGGCCCGCAATCCATACCACCACGATGGCATACTTGAACCTGACCGCAAAAACACCGAGGCGCTCAAAAAACCGACTCAAAAGAAGCTCCTGTCATAGTGGACGATGTTGCGATACTTGCCAACCGCAAGTGCCCAAACCATATTCCGGTTGATCGTGGGTGCGCCTCACCCATCGAGCGTCATTCCATCGAGCGCTGCAACAAGGTGAGACGACAAAAGATGTGCGAGGCGCTCGAGGTTGTTCCGTTCCTCGGGGGCAAGGGTGTCGAGCGCGTTGATCAGTGGCTGGAACCGTTCGATCAGCACCTCGGTGACGAACCGAACATACTCTGGGCCTGCATGCACCACGGTTCGTCGGTGATCAAGAGGGTCCTCATGGCGTTCCAAAAGACCTATTGCGGCCAGTTGTGAGACGATCAAAGAGATGCTTGCAAGGCTCATTCTCAGCTGTTCTGCCAGTTCGCTCACGGTAACCTCTCCCACCAAGAGAATTTGCATCAACACTTGCATGTGGCGAGGGGTAATCGACACGCCCTGGACTTGACAGCTGCCGGCTCGCGCCTTGATCGTCCTCACGACCGGCATCATGGCGAGGATAAGCGATACCGCATCACGCAACTGCTCATGCCCCGCAGGACTGCCAGCCGTAGCATCCGCTGCCCCTGTCTTCACTAGCTCCATGGTCTTCCTCTGGTCACGCGCGCCGTATCACCCGCTATCAAAACACAATCACCCTAAAAACCAATCACTGTAAACTGTTTATACCTGGTAAGCATAGAACCATGACTCGCCTCCAGCCACCCCGTCGTCTCCAGCCAATTCTTAGCTCGCGATCAGCAAGAAAACCAAGTCCCGCTTTTCGATCACCGCAACGAGAGACCACCAAGCGTACGTTCGACGTTCAGATAGATCACGACTCTGTCGGCTGCTTCCGCAGGGAATCGCTGATACTTAGCGTAAAAAGCGGGCAAGCAACGCTCCACTTCATCTCCATCATCCACGACTGTCGCAACCCCAAGCATGGCAAAGTACTTCGCACCCTCGATCAAGGTGATGGTCGCCGTTGATCGATTCTCCAGATTGACCACCTTTTGGCTCCTCCGTCGCGAAAACACCGCAATGCATTCTCGGCTTTCTAACCAAAAGGGATTCACAAGGACCGTGTGCACTGCCCCCTTTGGAGTGATCGTCGCGAGTAGCCCGTGTCGCGTGCTTGCGATCGCCTGCACAACCTCAGTTCTCTCCAATGAACCGCCTCGACCTTCCTGAACCGCCACCAAACCACCTCAACTGCATCGTCACAACTCGGACCGCTCCGTCGTTGAGGAGACCCACTCCTCAACCATCGTCAAGATAACAGATGCGCGGTGACGAAGGCTGGCTAGTACCGAGGCCGGAATGACACCACTCGTTCCGGGGCCGATTGCCAACAAAAGACGCACCAACCATTCATCACGGAACCGGTAGACAACATAGCCATTCCCCTCTCGGTCAAAGATACCCTGGGTCAGCGCCTCAAGCTTGGCGAGTTGATCTGGTTCAAGATGCAGCCAAATCGGCGTTCCCGAGGATCGCAGACCCAAAGGATCAAGGCGATCGAGCGAGCGTTGCGCAAGGCGAATGGCGGCAACCTCATGGCATCCGTCAAACTCTATCAACCTAATATTGCGCATCCGATCCAGCCGAAAGTGACGCTGCTGACCATCGGAGAGGCCGTAGAGATACCATCGACCCGCCAGCACAAACAGGCTGATGGCGAGTAGGTGTCGATGACTCATGCGGCCTTCGGCATCGGTGTAGTCGAGCTCGACACATTCAGGTTCAGCGATAGCCCGTCGGAGAAGTGCCACCGCTTCCGGTGGGTCATCAGAGTTCGCCACCTCTCCTGATCGCAATAGTTGTCCTCGAATAGCATACCGGAGCTTCTCTGAAGCGCGCTGGAGTTCGGGAACCTCCCCATCCATGATGCTCGTCACCGCCTCGAGTGTCGCGAGGACGGTCATCGCCTCGACCACATCGATCCGCTGACTTCGACCGAGACCAGTATCAACAGAGACCTCGACAAGATCAAACTCCTCGTCGACCACCACGTCCAAGAGCACGTCGGGGCTGTAGGGCGGCAGTCCTGCCAGCGAAGCAGTCTCCAAGAGCTCCACCACCTCACTCGGCTCCAAGCCAGAGACATCGGCCAAGTTCACGATCGTCGCCGACCCGCCATTGACCCGCAGATACGAGAGTAGGCCCTGGACCGCGAGAAAGCGATCCTCCAGGGTACGGTTCACGCGACTAGGCTGTCGTGAGTTCGCCCGCGGTGCCATGGCCTGGACCTCACCGGCGACCAATCCCACATCCAGCGAGGCCCAGACGGCCCGGACTTGCTGCACAAAGCGCTCACGAATCTCGGCAGGGGCCACCGGGATCACCGGATACGACTCCATCAGTAGGTCGGAGAGGAGAGCGCCAACATTTGAGACCTCGACACGCCCATATACCAACGCTTGGGCATCTAGCACCAGACCTTCGGTGGTCATGATCGGAGCATCTCCAACGAGCGTGGCACCAAGGGACGCAAGCTGCGCTGGCGATCCAACCAGCATGACGGCAACCCTTTGGTCAACCTCTAGCAGCCACGGATGTTCGGGCAATGCAGACCGGAGATCGGCAGGTCTGAGGTGTTCGTCAAGGGGGCCAAGGAGGTAAGGAGGTTCGATGCGGTCAGTGCGAAAGCTCTTTTGGTGTCCTCCCTCATCGGCGACCAGATAGGCGTGTCCCCAACGCATGAGCACCCCAAAGGGGAAGACATCACGCTCGCGACCACGATAGAAGAAGCGCACACGCCGTGACTCCGCGATAGCCCGACCGAGATCGGGGTTGAGATGGGCGAGTTCTCCCATTCCCCAGACGATTGGAGCTGCCTGTCGATACAGCAAGCCGAGACGGGTTTCAAAATGTCGACCGTGCTGGCCGACGAAGACGGCACAACCAAGTGCCGCCTCAAGCGCTGCCCATTCAGCCCGAGTAAGATCGAGGTCAAACTGAATATCCTCAGCGTCAATCTGATAACCAACCTGGGACCGACCGGGCAATGTCACGGTCCGAAGGGGGATGCCAATCTCACGCAAGCTTGCCTTGGCTCGTTCAAAGGCGCGTGCACGAGCACTGGGCGACTCAGGAAACCCCGGCACGAGATCGGTGATCATCTCTTGGGTCAGCGGTTCGTGCGTCGTGCTCAGGAGTTCAAAGAGATTGACCAGCCTGATCAAGGGGTCGGAGGCCATCCGCACCAGCCTTTCTGCGTCAAAATTCCCGCCGCCGTTTGGCATCCCAACATCGGCGCTTCCTCCCTACCCATCGATCCGGCACGACGATGAAACGTCGAAGTTCTCGTTCGCCACAACATCAGCCTAAACTTACGGGGTAACCCTTAGGTAAGGGACCCTTGCAAAAGGGATGTGTGTCGCTGGGAGGAATGAGGTGCTAGGCACCGTCACGGGCGAAGCCGTACTTCGCATCACCCCTCCATACGGAGGGGCTATTGTCCTCTTGCTTGGAGGACTCTTTTACTATTGGCTGATCCCCAAGATAGCGAGTCGGCTGAGCAACTCACCGCTCCATGTTCGACTTCGTGACGCAGTGACTCCACGACAACACGCGCTGTTCCTGAGCGGCCTCGTTCTACTCGCACTGATGGAGAGTTGGCCCTCGCTTGAGCTTGCCCGCTACGTCTCGAGCCTCGCCTACCTCACGCACAACATGCTGATTGAGCTGGTCGCCGTTCCTCTCCTACTCCTTGGCATTCCCCATTGGTTGTTCCACCGACTGACAGAGACTCCCTTAGTGGATGCCCTCCTCGAGTTACTCACCTCACCGATCCTGACCACGATTCTCTATACCGCCCTCTTCGTCCTCTCTATGCTTGCGGTCATCGTCGAGGCGCAAGCCACTTCGCTGATCGTCTACGTCTATCTGCAAGTGGCCTTTGTGGTCATCGGGGCGCTCATGTGGATTCCTGCCCTCAGGCTCAATCCGGGAACACGCAAGCTCTCGACCGGTGGGCGAGTGTTGTATCTGTTCGCACAAAGCCTTCTCCCCACATTCCCCGCTTTTGTACTCATCTTCTCCCACCACTCCTTCTACCCAATTTTTGCCACCAACATCCATCTCATCTTCGGCGTATCAGAGGTCGGGGACCAGCAGTTGGCTGGAGCAATACCGAAGCTCATCGACTTCGGGATTCTCTGGACCGTCGCTGTCGCTATAATGGTTAGGGCGCAAAAGCAAGAGGATCTGGGTGCAGACCCGGAGCCGATCACCTGGCTCGATGTCGAGCGTGAGTTCAAAAGAACTCAGAAGAACACCGGCGCCTAGATCATCGTCCGACCCATTCCACCATGCCCGAGACCGACACGCCCAATTAAGAGGAGTATTCACCACAGTGCCCAACGAGTTACGTAACGTTGCTATCATCGCCCACGTCGACCACGGAAAGACAACCCTTGTCGACAAACTCCTTCGTCAATCGGGAGCATTCCGGGAGAACCAAGCCATCGAGGATCGCATTATGGACTCGATGGATCTAGAACGAGAAAAGGGCATCACGATTCTTGCCAAGAATACCTCGGTATTCTTCGAGGATTACAAGATCAATCTCGTGGACACGCCAGGGCACGCTGACTTCGGCGGCGAAGTGGAGCGGGCGCTCTTCATGGTCGACGGAGTGCTGATGTTGGTAGATGCTGCAGAGGGTCCGCTACCGCAGACCCGTTTCGTCCTCCGCAAAGCCCTTGAGCGAAAGCTCCCTGTCATCGTGGTCATCAACAAAGTTGACCGTCCGGACTCGCGTCCAAGCGAGGTGTTGGACGAGATCTTGGGGCTCTTTATCGAACTCGGTGCCGATGAAGACCAGATCGAGTTCCCGGTCATCTACGCATCGGCGAAGCAAGGAGTGGCCGGCCTCGCGGCAGATCAACTCGAGGAGGATTTGACCCCCTTGTTTCGGGCCATCATCGAGACCATTCCCGCCCCTCTTGCCCTACCAGACGCTCCGTTGCAGGCCCAGGTCACCAACCTCGATGCATCTCCATATCTCGGTAGACTCGCTATCTGCCGCGTCTTTGCCGGTTCGTTGAAGCGCGGAGCTAACGTCACGCGCATCCACATCGACGGGACACAGACGCGGATACGACTGGGTGAGTTGTTCATTACTCACTACCTGGAACGCATCGCCGTTGACGAGGTTGCCGCGGGTGAGCTCGCCATCGTCGCTGGGCTTGAGGACGTCAATATCGGCGAGACAATCGCTGACTCTGAGGCACCCAGTGCACTGCCACCACTCACCATCGAAGAGCCAGCCATCTCAATGACGATTGGCGTCAACACCTCACCCTTGGCAGGCAAGGAAGGTAAAAAACTCACCGCTCGTTTGATCAGCTCACGACTCGCACAGGAGACCATCGGAAATGTTGCGATCAAAGTCGTCCCAACTGAGCGCAACGACACCTTTGAGGTGCAGGGCAGAGGGGAACTCGCACTCGCAGTCCTGATCGAGCTCATGCGTCGAGAAGGCTTTGAACTGACCGTTTCAAAACCAAAAGCACTCACCATGCTGGTCGATGGCCAAATCTTTGAACCATTCGAGTTGCTTGAGGTCGACGTACCCGACGAGTACTTTGGCTCACTCACGCAGATCGTCTCAATGCGGCGAGCGACACTCGACTCGATGCACCAAATGGCATCTGGGTGGATGCGTGCAAGTTACCTGATCCCGTCTCGAGGGCTCCTCGGTATCCGTAGTGAACTCCTCTCCGCGACCCGGGGCAGCGCAATCATCCATCACACCTTTGAGAAGTGGGGACCAGTAGTTGGCGAGATAAAGCCAAGAAGTCAGGGAAGTCTGGTATCAGACCGCACTGGCGTAGCAATGACCTACGCCCTTTTAAACCTGCAAGAACGTGGCGAACTCTTCGTCTCTCCCCAGGATCAGGTCTACGAGGGTATGGTCATCGGGATCAACGCAAGACCTGGGGACATGGACGTGAACCCCACCAAAGAGAAGAAGCTCACCAACGTCCGCTCTTCGACGGCAGATGAACTCGTCCGCCTCGTCCCGCCCATTCCCCTCACGCTCGAATCAGCTCTCGAACTCATCACCGATGACGAGTGCGTCGAGGTGACGCCTACGCAAGTGCGGGTACGAAAGGTTATCCTGGAGGGTGCCGCACGCGCAAAGGCGAGACGACCGGGGCAATCATCTTAAGCGAACAACTGAGTCCATGACAGTAAGCAATGAACTACCGACGAAGCCCTCGCGCTCCGCTCGAAGGAGGTAATGAGCAATGGCCCTCGTAGTATACGGCGCCGACTGGTGTCCAGATTGCAGGCGTTCCAAGGAGCTCTTGTTGCAAACGGGAACGGCCTTCACCTGGATAGATACCGATGCTGATGAGGCTGGCAAAGCACACATCCGCGAACTTCAGGGTGGTGAGCCCCACATCCCCACGATCGTCTTCGAGGATGGTAGTTTTCTCGTTGAACCCACCGATCAGGAACTCGCTGCAAAGCTTGGGGTTCTTCTCCCTCCTCAGCAAGACTAGCGACGTCTCACGCCAGCCCCCCTCCTCTCGAGCTGGTTAGACTAGAGCACATGGCGACACACTTCTTTGAGGACTACACCATTGGTGACGAAGTTCGCTATGGCCCCATTGCGGTCGACGAAGAAGAGATGATCACGTTCGCGCGCCAGTGGGATCCACAGCCATTTCATATCGATGCACAAGCGGCACAACAGAGCATCTATGGAGGAATCATCGCTAGCGGTTGGTTCACCTGTGTCTTGGCGATGAGAGAGCTCGTCGCCAATTACCTGTCACCCGAATCTAGCCTCGGTTCGCCGGGTCTTGACAGCCTACAGTGGCTTGCGCCAGTACGAGCTGGCGATCAACTGTGGCTCCACTGTGGCGTCGTCGACGCAAGGCCATCACGCACCAAGTCTGATCGAGGCATCATCAAGACCAAAATCGAGATGAGTCTCGAAGGCGAGTCACCGGTTCTCTCGATGATAGCTACCAACTTCGTACTACGACGCGGCCACTCACGATAACTTCACCACCATCGACTGACAAGACGTTAAACGCATGACATCCCGGCCAGAAGGAGCTGTATCGATGAATGGACTGCGTATCCTCGTTGCGATCAAGCAGGTGACCCAGGCAGATTTTGCCGACTTTGATGCCTCAGGCAGGATGCTCCGACCCCCCGAAGATCAGGGATTGAATCCTTTTTGTCGGCGAGCTATCGCCACTGGAGTGACGCTTGCCAACCAACACGGAGGCACCTGCTCGGTAGTCAGCATGGGGCCGCCATCGGCGACTCAGATTCTACGAGAGGCACTTGCCGTCGGGGCACACGACGCATATCTTCTCAGCGATCCGCGTTTTGCTGGTTCTGACGCGTTAGCGACAGCGGAGGTACTCGCCCGATTCATTCAAACGCGGTCACATCCCTACGACCTCATTCTGACTGGCCGTTTTGCGATCGACGCAAACACCGGTCTCGTAGGAGTTCAATTGGCCGAATTGCTCGGCGTGCCCTATGCAGGGGCTGCCAAGCAGCTCGATCTCCACGACGACTCCCTATTGCTGAGCACCGAACTCGATGATGGCGTCCGGTCGATACGCGTCACCCTTCCTGCCGTAGTCGCCGTCGCCGAACGCATCTGTGCACCAGCTAAGGCGTCCCCTGAGGCAATCGAAGCGGTCTCCGTTACGGCCATCCAACGGCTCGATGCCGACAACCTGGGATTTGCCCACGGAAGTCCCAGCTCAAGAACACGAGTGAATCGCATCCAGCATGTATCACTGCAACGATTGAATATTGTCATCGACGGGGCAACCGAACTCGATAAGGCACTCGCGTTGCTCGGCGACCGACTGCTTGCGACCGATCAATCACCGACTCCCAAACCAACTACAACTTTATCACTCGCACGCGTGGCCTATCTCTGTGACCCAGATCAGCCAGCACTCAATGAGCAGCTGGTCACTTACCTGCTCAATGGATGTGCATCAAACGACGCTCAACTCACGGTTCTCTCATTCGCCACCACTCCCCAGACGACGCCACACGCGTTGCTCGGTGCTCATCACCTCATTGACCTCAGCGGAAGCCGACTGGAGGACGATCTCGCACCAGTCATCGCTGCGTGGCTGCAAAATCACCCACAGCAACTGGTGGTGGCACCGGCGACCTCCTATGGCCGAGAACTCGGTGGCCGCCTTGGTGCGACCCTTAATGCCGGCGTCCTCACCGATCTGGACCAATTGACCATCACCGAACCTCCCACCATCACCGGCTGGAAGTCTGTTGGGTCGGTGGCCTCCGTCGCCGAGGTCTCAACGACCACTACGATAGGCATCGCGCTGTTGCGCCCTCGGGGAGTATCCCCCGTCGACCGGCTTGTTCACACCGAACCCACGCGATCCGCACTCACCGTCCCCGAACGAGGCCGCGTCTCCCTCACTGGTTCCCCCGAAACCCAGGACGTCGCTCAATTCGCGAATGCACCGCTCGTCTTGGCCGTTGGTGCCGGCGTCGCGAACGACGAACTCGCCGACATTTACCAACTGGCAGCCACCGTTAACGCAGAGTTAGGCTGTACAAGAAAGATTGCCGACCGCGGAGTGCTGCCACGATCACGCCAGATAGGCATCACTGGACGCTCCATCTCGCCACGGCTCTACATCGGGGTGGGAACGCGTGGGAGCCACAACCATCTGACTGGCGTGAGCGAGGCCGGGACAACGGTGAACCTGACACAGTCACCTCCTCTGGGCGACCCAGGAGTGGATCTCACCATCATCGGAGACTGGCACCAAACGCTTCCCCCAATCATTGCCCATCTGCGGTCCCTCTTAGAACGCTATACACCAACTCCCCCTCGTAGATGAGGGGGAGTTGGTGTGTGCCTTGGGGATGTGGATTACGGTTTGTGGGTCTTCAGTTGGTTGAGTCTCGACTGATTGGGTCTTGAGTTGGGAGAGCACGTTGGTGCTGCCATGGGGTTCCCATCCGTGGAAGCAGGTAACGGTCAAGTCCTAGCCACCCAGCGTTCCTCCAGGCCAGTACGATGCCGATGCCAAGGATGATAAAGACGGGGTTCGTTGAGACAGCACCGGAAAAGACATAGGTGAAGTTCAATGCAAGGCCAAAGAAGGCAGCGATTGCACTAAAGGCACCAAGAACCAAGGCGATCCCGATCACCAACTCTGCGATCGCATCGACGCGTGCTACCAACAGATAGTGTGGGAGCACCCCATGACGCAGTATCGCGACCCACCAGCCATAGGAGACCTGTGCATGGGGTCCCTTGGACTCAGCGATAGCACCAAGGGTAAAGCCCTTGACACCAAGGCCACTCCTCCAGAACGCCGCCGACTCTGCTCCCCAGAGCTTGGAGGCACCTGCGTTAATCCACTCATAGCCCAACCAGAGCCGTACGATCAGCCAGATCCATGAGGCGGCCTTGCTGGCAAAGAGCCAACGAGCCGCTCGTGGCTCCTCGATATTGGTGACATCGACCGTCTTGGTTGGTGTCGTTGTCTGATGATGCATGAACTTGGTCATGATCACTCCTTCCACTCCCTGGCCCACCCGGGCTTCACCTACTCGTTTTAGGGATCGAACGGGGCAATACCCAGTGGCCTTGGACACAGCAAGGGCGGGACTTAGGGCCTTGGTGAGGAGGCACCCTCAGCCTGAGATGATCATGGTTCCCTTCTCACCAGCGAGAAGCGTATCAGCATCCTCAAGCGCGCCGACGACGGCCCTACGGCCAGTGTGTCGCACAAACTCCTCGGCGGCACGGACTTTTGGGCCCATCGATCCAGCCGCGAAGTCCAACCCCGCAAGCTGGGTAAGTGATAGCCTTCGATAGGCTGTGGCATGTTCCGTTCCATAGTCACGATAAATCGCATTGACGTCGGTAAGGATCATCAACACATCCGCCTCCAACGCGATGGCCAACTTTGCACTGGTGAGATCCTTGTCGATGACCGCCTCAACTCCAAGCAATCCTCCCTGGGGTCCCTCCATGACAGGGATCCCGCCCCCACCGGCGCAGATGACGGTGAGGCCCATCGATAGCAAGCCCTCGATCACCGGCAGCTCGACGATGCGCAGCGGATAGGGAGAGGGAACCACCCGCCGCCAAGCATCACCGTCACGTTTGACCTCCCACCCAAATTCTGAGGCCAGTCTTCTCGCCTCTTCAGCGTCATAGGTCCTACCCACAAACTTGGTGGGGTCGGTGAAGGCCGCATCGTTCGGATCGATCACCACCCTAGTGATCAAGGTACAGGTACCCGAGGCTCCAGCGGTGCTGTCAAGGTCGTTACTAATCCAATAGCCGATCATCCCCTGGGTCTGTGCACCAAGAACGTCGAGTGGGTAGGGAGAGCTGAGCGAGGAATCCTCCTGACTCTCAAGCGCCAATAACCCCACCTGCGGGCCGTTGCCGTGGGTAATGACGAGCTGGTTGCCGACGCGCAATCTTCCGAGCGAGACAGCAGCCTCCTCAACGTGATGCGACTGGGTGGTCGCATCAGGTCGCTCGCCGCGCCGAAGCAACGCGTTGCCTCCTAGCGCTACCACCAGCCGCATCAATGACCACGCAGCGAAGCCAGCATCAACGCCTTGATGGTGTGGAGCCGATTCTCAGCCTGATCAAAGACGATGGAAGCCTGAGAGGAGAAGACCTCGTCGGTCACCTCCACCCCATCGGTGCCCACAAGCTTGGACAGGCGGGCGCCTGTCGCCGAATGCTGGTCATGCAACGAAGGAAGACAATGCATAAACTTGACCTCTGGGTTATGGGTCGCGCGTATCATGGCTTCGTTCACTTGATACTCCCGGAGAAGGTCAATGCGTTCTTTCCATGCCTCCTCAGGCTCACCCATGGATAACCAGACATCGGTGTAGAGAAAGTCAGTCCCGTGCAGTCCCCACTCGATATTTTCCGTCATGACCAGTCGCGCACCGGAGTTCTCGGCCAATTGCTTGGCGAGGAGCACAGAGGTGTCCTCAAGTGTGAGCTCCTTTGGGCTCACAATCCTGATCTCGAAACCCAACAGAGCACCTGTCACCAGCAACGAGCGTGCAGTGTTATTGCGCCCATCGCCGACGTAGGTCAACACAACGCGCCCGAACTCTTTGGTGGTATGTTCCGTCATGGTCAGCACATCTGCGAGCATCTGCGTGGGATGCCACCTATCAGTCAGGCCATTCCACACCGGCACGTCAGCCGCCTGATCTAACCTCTCGACACTCTCTTGTGTGAACCCTCGAAACTCGATTCCATCGTACATTCGGCTGAGGACCTTTCCCGTGTCCGCTGGCGACTCTTCGACTCCGAGATGACTCTCACCAGGACCGATGTAGACAGGATGTGCACCCTGGTCAAGGGCAGCGACTTCGAATGCCGATCGCGTTCGAGTAGAGGGTTTCTCGAAGATCAGCGCGATCTTTTTGCCGACAAGCTCTGGCACCTCGACACCGTTTTGCTTCGCGTGCTTCAAGGTGGTGGCCAACTTGACGAGGTAGAAAAACTCGTTCGCCTTTAGATCATCGACCTTGACCAAGCTACGACCATATAAATTCATCTTCGGACTCCCTTAGCTCTCTACCGCATCACGCTCAACAGGACAAGCCATGCAACGCGGACCGCCACGCCCCCTTCCAAGCTCGCTCCCTGCGATCGTGATCACCTCAATCCCACTCCTACGCAACATGGTATTTGTCGCGACGTTTCGCTCATAGCCCATGACCACACCCGGCGCCACTGCCAGGTAGTTGTTCCCATCATCCCACTGTTCACGCTCTGCCGCTCGGACATCCTCATCGCTCCTCAAGATACGGAGACGGTCAACCTCTAGTAACTCTGCCAGCGTCGCCCAAAGATCGCGGTTCTCGTGAATGACTGGCCTACCACTCTCGTCAGCTGAGATCGTCCAACTCCGCAGGTGATGGTCGAGATACGGATAGACGACAAAGCAATCATGATCAACCATGGTCATCAAGGTGTCGAGATGCATCGTTGCGTGCGACTTCGGAATCTGTACGGCGACAATCTGCTCCGCCTGACCCGTTGCGAGCAGCCGCGTTGCAAGCTGTTCAACGGCCATCGGAGTCGTTCGCTCTCCCATGCCTACTAGCACCGACCCATGCCCGATCACATGGATATCCCCACCCTCTATTGAGGCGGGTTGATGGTCGCGATCATCGTCGCCGAGGTAGGTGATGAACGTACTCCCCGCAAACACCGGATTGTAGGCATAGACCGCCCGGGTATTGATCGTCTCGCGACGGCGCGCCTCCTTAGCCATCGGGTGGATCGAGACTCCTCCATAGATCCACGCTGAGTTATCGCGCTGAAAGAGATGATTTGGCAGAGGTGGGAGAACAAAATCGTCGTTGCTGAGAGCGCTCAAAACGATACTATGTCGGCGTACTCGCCCAAGATCGCTCTTGAGAATACCACCGATGACCGTGGCCGCTAGCTCCTCTGCGTTCAGTTCCTCGAGAAAATCGCGGACCACCTCGACGAGCACTGATCCGAACCGATCCTCAGTGCAGATATGATCGAGCATAAATGCCCGTCCCTCATCAACCTCGAGCGCCCCGGCAAGAAGGTCGTGAAAGTAGAGAACGTTGATTCCCCGATCACGGAAGGCTTCGGCAAACGCGTCATGCTCTTCCTTCGCTTTTTTCAGCCAGATCACATCGTCAAAGAGCAGTTCGTTGATGTTCTCAGGGCTCAAACGAGCTAGCTCAAGACCAGGGCGGTGAAGAATCACGCTCTGCAGCGTGCCCACCTCTGAGCCAACGTACGGACGAAAATCCCTCTCCTCTTTCATGCTCTCACCTCCTCCTCGCTTCCTTCAGTTATCACGAGATCATCGGTAGCCCCATCCGCGACCTGGCCACGCTTGCCAACGTTCTTGAGCAATCCAAAGAGAGGAACTCCGACAAGTATCAATACCATCGCCTGATATACCGCTGAGTAACCTGAGGCAAAGGTAACCCACATGGAGAAGAGAAACCCGACGATACCGAGTGTCGCATCCCTCCACAACTGCATTTTCTGCAGTGGGCGTCGGCTATGGATCAGGAAATACAACTGCGCCGACGCCGAGAACAGATAGGGGATAGCAACGAGCACCACGCTCAAGTTCACCAAGTAGACAAAGACCGTCAGACCGGATGAGTTGAGATACCGCCACACCAGAAGAACGCTTGGAAGGAACGCCGCGAACAGCACACCAATGCGCGCAGTGTGTTGCGCATCAACTTTTTTGAAGATCGGGAAGAACAGATCATCCTTGGCCATTGCATAGGAGACCTCAGCAGTGACAAGCGTCCAAGTAACGAGAGCCCCAAATCCTGAGATCACTGCCGTCGCCGCGACCGCCTTGCCAACCCATGCCGCATGTCCGAACATTGTCTGGAAGGCGGTGACGAAGGGGGCTCCATCCTTGACGAGTTGCCCATGAGGCACCAATCCCATCACCACCGCACTCACAAGAAGATAGACGATCGCACTCGCCGCCGTCCCAAGTATCGATGCCCTCCCCACATTTCTCTCTGGATTACGAACCCTACGAGCAGTGATTGCGGCGGTTTCGATACCGATGAAGGAGAAAAGTGCTACACCGCTCGCAATGCCGATAGCAGAATAGAGGCTCCCGCCTGAAGCGTTGAATCGACCAAAGTAACTACCATGAATGAAGAACCAGCCAATCACCCCGACGAAGAGTAACGGCATGAAGCGCAACACAACAGTGACATTCTGTACCCACGCCATCGACCGGATACCGGCAATATTGATCGCCGCAGGAATCCAAAGACCGAGCAGTGCGATCACGATGTTATCCCATCGTGTCGGATGCGTCATGCTGAGGAGAGCCTCAACATAGAGTACCCAAGATGCAATAATGGCAGCATTGCCAGCCCACGCTTGAATCCAGTAAGCCCAACCAATAATATAACCCGCGAAATCACCGAAGGCGAAGCGCGAATAGGCGTAGAGACCACCATCCGAGCTCGGTACTTTGCGCGTTAATTGACCGAAAAGGGTAGCCAAGACCATTGCCCCAACAGCAATCGCCGCTAACACAAGAATCGAACTCGTCCCCGCTCCTGCCATGACCGCCGGCATGGTAAATACACCAGCGCCAACGATAGAACCGACAACCACTCCAGTGCTCGAGGTCAGACCCATACCCCGCGGATGGACTCCGCCACCTCCTATCGCTGGATCAACTGGATCAATAGGCTTGTCGACGACTTTGGCCATCCTTCACTCCTCCTCAACATCTGAATCCACTCGTAGCTAGACCGACTCGTAGCTCAACGGAGAACAGATCGCTTCGCGCTGTCCACTTAACGCCTACTATGCGCTATCGCGCGCATTCCCTCATCTTCATCTGCCACCAACCCTTCATGATGGTCCAGCTCACCAACGCTGTTCGTTCTTCTCACTGCCAACCATCCAGTCGGTCATACTAAGGTGGCTCAGAACCAAAGCAAAGAGGCAAAGTACCCTAACCGGGTAGGCCCGAGGGCCCTCGGACAGCTCATTCGTCGCCTACGACTGCGAACATCAACTACCCCATAACCGACCTGGAGATGTCGCCAACCTCCCATCATGATCACCAGCCACAGGCAGGCAACGGTACTGCTGACCTATGCTCATCCCAACAGCATCCTCGACGAAGGTACCATCACCTCAGGGTGACAAGCCCACCATCGCGTGCAAGCGATGGTGATGCCTAGACCACGTGAGAATCGAATGAGCTAACACAAGATCCGTGATCAGCCAACCCAACTCTTCGTCAACTTGGTCACACATTTTGCGGCTCACGGCATCGACCTTCGAATACCGGTAGCTTCATATGGAGCCCATGAAAGGCTTCAGTCGGTCCACTTCTAAGTAGTATCCAACCCTCGCAGAAACATCACAAATCTGCTTCCTTCAACCACCCACACGCGAGGATAGCATCGGTCCAATCGAGCACTTTACTGCCCTGATAGCTCAGATAGTGACTCGCCATAACGGCACCAAGCAAAACAATGAACAATCAACTGTGAGAATACTCAAAACAAATCGGTAACACAACTCCTGGAAACCCAACTACAGTAGAACTGTAGAGGAAGCAGTTAGACTAACTGAGAAGGAAGTTAGAGTGACTAAGAAAGAAAGAGAAGAGGTAACGACATGCCGGATTTGATCTTGCTAAAGTTCGACCATTCATATGACGCCCAAAAGGCGCTCGACGCCGTCCGCGCCCTCGAAGAGTTGCGTTATGCCTGGGTTGACAACGTCGCCGTCGTCGAGAAACACAAGTCAGGCATCACCACGCTTTCAACACCTCACGGCTCCGTCGCTGGCGGTGCCTTCTTGGGTGGACTCGCAGGTATCTTGCTGTTCTGGTGGTTTCCACCGGCGTGGTTCTTCGGCGGTTGGCTCGGGGGGATGGGTGCAGGAGCTGCGATAGGAGAGCTGTGGAAGCGATCAGGCATCGACGAAAAGCTCGTGGCCGAGGTTAAGTCCGAACTCACCCCGGGCACATCAGCACTTCTTCTGGTTGGAGTGTCAGGAGATGCCGATCAGATGACCCGCGCATTTGAACCCTATCACCCATCGAAGGTGATTCGTAACTCCATCACCGAGGAGACAGTCGAGAACCTTCGTCAAGCATTTGAGAAGGCAAACGAGAACTCCTAACTGGCTCGATCAACGACCACAGAGGAGCCTCTTGCCAAGTCGGGCAAGAGGCTCCTCTCCCTGTTCGGACCTAGGGTACCATGGCCCACAGCGTTTAGCGACCAAACCGTTCGACCCTAGTTATGATTGAAGCCTCTAGTCGTGACCGAACCCTAGTCACCCTCGAATTGCATTCCAGCGAGGTTGGCTACCCGAGGTCTTCCGTGAGGCGCACCTCACCACCAGCGAGCAGCTCGGCAGCACAGGAGCCTCACTTTACCGACCACTAGCTCTGTACAAAGCCGATCGTCTCGACGGACTGACAGACATTCGAAGGATTCTGTCTGTGGATGGATGTAGCGAGCCTCGTCGTGCCTTGGATGACAGCTACCCCAACCATGGCTGCTAACAGCGACCGCAATCGGCTTGACTAACGATCACTCAACTGATTCCCTTCTCACTGTAAGCTCGCCCACCATCCCTCGTCTCCTCATCAAGGGACCTTATCCCCTAGTGAAACGGCTTGACCAGCCCTAGGTTGTGAGACAGGGTAACAAGATCGGAGATCCGAACATGGAGACGTCAAGCTTTGACAAAAATGGTGTGGTGTTGGTCGGTTACGACGGATCGGAGTATGCACAGGAGGCGCTCGACTACGCCGCTCAAGAGGCAAAACTACGGGGGGCCAGTGTTGCGATCGCGATCGCCTGGGAGATCGGTGGCTATGACTTCGGCGTAACGGCGGGCACCCTCAAGACACTTTCGCACGCCGCCGAGGCCATCCTTGAGACTGGCGCAGCGTTCATGCGAGACAAGTACCCAGACGTAGCGTTTCAAACGCATCTTTTGGAGGGAGAACCTGCCTACGCGCTCATCGAGCTTGCAAAGGAAGCCGACATGGTGGTGGTAGGGGCACGAGGGAGGGGTGGCTTCTCGGCACTGTTGCTCGGGAGCGTCAGCGATCAGCTTATCCACCATGCCGAAGTTCCCGTACTGGTTGTGAGGCACTGATCGGTTGCCTGAACCTTTCGTACCGGATTCCGAGACTCACGGGCTCACCACCGCCGAGGTCGCACAGCGACGCAAACAGTATGGTCCGAACGCAATCGTCCATCCCAAGGAACATCCTTTTGCTCTATTCTTAAAGAAGTTTTGGGCTCCTGTTCCTTGGATGCTTGAGGTGACTCTCATCTTGGAACTGGCGCTCGGCAAATCGGCCGAGGCCATTGTTATTGCTTTGCTACTCGTGTTGAACTCAGTGCTGTCGTTCTCGCAAGAAAGTCGGGCCAAGAAAGCGTTGGAACTGCTCCAGTCCAAACTGCAGATCACTGCCAGGGTCTTTAGGGATGGATCTTGGCAACAAGTACCGGCCCTCGATCTAGTGCCTGGCGACCTCATCCATCTACGGATCGGCGATCTTGCGCCAGCCGATCTACGAATCGTCGATGGCGAACTGCTGGTTGACCAATCCGCACTGACGGGCGAGTCGCTCCCGGTGGAACATCACTGTGGTGACACGGTCTATTCTGCGTCGATTATCCGACGAGGCGAAGCCTCAGGCGAGGTGACCGCAACGGGCGCGAAGAGTTACTTCGGCAAAACCGCGGACCTCGTGAGGACAGCGGGATCTGCCAGTCACCTTGAAGTGCTGGTGCTCGGCATCGTGAAATGGCTCGTCACCTTCGACATCGTACTCGTCGTCCTCGTACTCGTGGATGCGCTCGTACGAGGAATCACTCTCTCCCACATAGCACCGTTCGCGCTCATCCTCCTCGTCGCCTCGGTTCCAATAGCGCTCCCAGCCACTTTTACGCTCGCCACGGCGGTCGCGGCGATGGAGCTCGTGCGTCGCGGCATCCTTGTCACTCGCCTCGCGGCTATTGAAGAGGCCGCGTCGATGACCGTTCTCTTGAGTGACAAAACTGGCACGCTTACCAAAAATGAACTCAGGGTTCAATCGATCGTCACCTTTGGGGACGCCACCGATGCTGATGTGCTCTTTGCTGCAGCGATGGCATCGGACGCATCCACCCAAGATCCTCTCGATCTTGCCACGCTGGCCAAGGCACAGCAGCTTGGGATCAAACCCGTACCTCGAGCAACCTTTTCTCCCTTCGACCCCGCGACCAAACGTTCTGAGTCAACCTATCTCGATGCGTCGGGATCGGAGCACCACGCCTTGAAGGGTGCCCCTCAGGTGCTCAAGACGCTCATCACGGGGGGTGAAGAACCCTCTACGCTCACGGGAACACTCGTTGATCTTGCACGCAGCGGCTCGAGAGTCCTCGGCATCGCTGGGGGAGTCGCCTCCGACCTCAAATTGCTTGGCTTAATCGCTTTCGCCGATCCGTTACGCGATGATGCGGTAGAGATTCTTCAACAGCTTGCAGGGCTTGGCATCACCGTCAAAATGGTCACTGGCGATACCCCGGAGACGGCAGCTTCGATCGCAACGCAACTTGGCCTATCAGGCAAAGTCTGTTCACCCGATAACAGTGAGTCAACTTGTGCGGTCTATGCGGGGGTTTTCCCAGAGGACAAGTACAAGCTGGTCGCAGCGCATCAGACGCAACGAGCGATCGTTGGCATGACTGGAGACGGGGTCAACGACGCGCCCGCATTACGTCAGGCCGAGGTTGGGATCGCTGTAGCGACCGCTACCGACGTCGCCAAAGCCTCAGCCAGTCTTGTTCTTACCACTCCAGGTCTTGCCGGTCTGGTTGACGCCATCGATATGGGGCGGGCGGTTTACCAACGTCTGCTCACGTACACGCTCAACAAGATCGTAAAGACCCTCCAAGTGGCCCTCTTTCTCAGTATTGGAGTCCTCGTGCTCGGGAAACTCGTGGTGACACCTCTCCTCATCTTGCTGCTGCTCTTTGCAAACGATCTCGTAACGATGTCACTGGCTAGTGACAACGTCCACCCATCGAAAGACCCCAACCATTGGAGCGTCGCAGCGCTGATGAGGACCAGTGGCATCATCGCGCTCGCATGGCTACTCTTCTCTTTTGCCACCTACGCTTTCGCTAGCTTGGCCGGACTGTCTCAACGGCAACTACAAACCCTCGACTTTGTGGCGCTCGTCTTCTCTGGTCTCGCCAATGTCCTCCTCCTCAGAGAGCGAGGACACCTGTGGGCGTCAAAACCAGGGACCTTCCTCTTGTTAGCATCCGGTGTCGACACGCTCGTCGTCGGTCTTTTCGCGACGACCGGAGTGCTCATGAGCGCAGTACCCGTCGAGGCTGTCATCCTGGTGTTCATCGGAACGCTCATCTGGGTGATCGTCCTCGACTTTGTAAAGGTCAAGCTTGTCACGCATGGTACCGCACTTCTCGCATGAGTTCCCTCGCTGACGTTGAGCACCATCCCCACGCAACCACGGAGCGTTTTCTCATCGCACGCCGTTGATGATGCTCAACCGATTCCCTATGACAGGGCGATAGCCCCACCATACACAGGCCTTCTTGGCTTGAACACCAAAGCGCTCAGGCGAGATCGAGTAATTTGGGAGCCTTTCGAACGTGCTGGAGATGACCGACTAAATAGACAGGACGCTCGGTATAGCCATAGAGCTCGAGGACAAAGCGCCTCCGAGTCGACAGGTTCCTGTTGAGAAACATGATCACGCAGTACTGGCCAGGTGCAATCGTTCCAAACCCCAAGTGTGCCATCCCACGAGCATTGAGTTGTGCCAGTCCCCGAAAACTATCGTCATGAGGCGCCATCGTCAGTGCTCGCTGAAGCGCGTCAACGCAGTTAGCTGCAGAGGTGCCAGATACCGACCGAGCACCTCCGCAGGAGGCGAGTGCCACCGCGGACAACACGAGTGCCACCGGCCACCGCCGCCACCACTTAATCCTCACGCAGACCTCCCAACAGAAAATAACTACTCCAACCGATGGGGATCCACAACCAATAGCTCACTACCCGGTAGAGCAGGACAGCAGCCAACATCGACGATGGGGCTCCACCAAAGGCCACCAACGCAACCGTGATCGACCCCTCAACCACTCCGAGCCCACCTGGGGTAATCGGAAGGTTGGCAGCGAGTGCCCCAAGCACATAAGCGGCCGTGACTCCAACAAGACCAACGTGCGCATGGACGGCGACCAGACTCAAAACCAAGGTGGCGAGGTCAAAGAGCCAATTCCCAAGTGCCCCAAGCGATGATTGCACGATAGCGCGCGGCCGATAGCGGAGCTGTTGCGCCATCAAAATACTGGACTGGTTGGATTGACCCTGCACGTGTACGATGCGACGGAGATATGCGCCTACCCGGATCGCCACGACGAGGACTCGATCCATCCGGATGATCGCAGCGACGGCTAGCAATAGCAATCCAAACAAAATCGCAATATCGACATTGCTTAGCACAGCAGTTGCCTGGGTGTGCGCGACAAGTACCAGGCCAAGCAGGACCAAAAGGGCAACGATGGCGAGCAGATTCCCGGCGAGCAACGCAGCCGTCGCCTCAAGGGGGCTACAACCCCTGCCTCGAAGCTTGCGATAAAGATACGCAACAGAAAAACCAGCACCAAGTGGTATGGAATCATTCATGGCGATCGCCGCGAGAGAGGCTCCAAAAAACCACCGTCGTGTCAAACGGCCTAATCGGGTTGGCAAGAGGTAGTACGTCATCAGCGAGTACGATAGGTCCGACAGAACCTCGAGGGCGAAACCGATCACCATCAGTCCAAAATCCGCGGTCGACAGCGCTGCGGCGGTACCGCTCAGTTGCCCACGCTCACTGTAGATCACCAAAGCGGCCACGACAAGCGCAACCAGACCGATGACTATCTGCACCCCGCGGCGGGTCGAGGTCTTCATCGCCAAGGCACTACAGGCCTTTGATAGCACTTCGTCGTCTTACCTACTCGCGTCACCGGTCATCATCAGTCTCTATTCTCAGCAGGTTAGAGGCCGACACCAACGATTACGCCCCTAGCGGCTCGCAGCCTGGCCAGGAGCGACTCATCTCGCAAGACTCGTTACCAACTCCGGACGCTTGCCGGCCCCACCGACATTAGCGTGAATGATGACATCGGCTGCCTAGCGCTCGCGAGGGATTTGGGTGGGGATGGTCATCGATAACGAGAGGGAGGCGAGTGGCGGAATCTCCAACGGTCGCAATCGTTGGCGCAGGCATGGCTGGCTTGGCGGCTGCACACTACCTTGCGATCAACCACATTGACTTCCAGGTCTACGAAGCCTCAGATCGCCCAGGTGGCCGCGTTGCGACTGATCATGTCGACGGGCTGATCCTCGATCGAGGATTCCAGATCATCCTCGATGACTATCCAGAACTTCGTCGACTCGTTTCAGTCGCAGAGCTGCCCTTACAGCATCTTTATCCGGGTGTCTATCTGCAACGCTCAGAAGGGCCACTTTTGCTCTCTGACCCTCGTCGCGTCCCTGGCACCTATCGAGCGACCTTCTCCGCTCTGGCCCGTCTCCTGCAGCTCCCGAACTGGCAATCCCTCCTTCACTTCATCACCACCCAACATCCGACGATCGCTGATCTCGGCGGGCTGCTACCACGCCCACTCTATGAGAGCGTTTTTGCTCCCCTCTTTCGCGGCATTACCATCGACCCCGATCTCGTCGAGCCAGCAAGTTTTGCCGGTTTTGTCTTGAGACGCCTCTTGAACGGTTACGCGAGTTTGCCGACCGAAGGAATGGCCCAATTGCCAGCCATCATCGCCCGTACTCTCCCGGGAGGAATTCACTACCACCACCGGGCAGTCTCGGTGGCCAGCGGACAACTGGCCTTTGAAAATGGAACAACGGTGTCCACCGACTGGATCATTTTGGCCGTAGATGCGCCGGCGCTGGGCCCACTACTCGATCTCCATCTCCCAGCGATGCGTTCTGTTGGCTTTATCCATGTGCTGAGCAACCGTCGTCTCTTTGGCGTACCCGCCGTCGTGCTGCCACCACTTGGGAGTCCTATCTACACCGTTGCACCCATGAGCGACATCGCACCCAGCTACGTGAGCCACGATCCAGAACGGCACCTCATCACCGCATCCTGCGATCCGACGGCGCCCCCGGCCGAGGTGCGTAGTGCGCTGGCACTCGCCCTTAACTGTGATCAACAAGACCTAGACTTCGTCGAGTTTGGCGTTGTCGAGGCTGCCCTTCCGCGGAGCACACACACCGTCAACGAGATAGGTCAACGTGTTCTTCTCGCCGGGGACCATCTTGGGACCCCTTCGCTCAACAGTGCTATCGAGTCAGGCCGGAGAGCAGCCGAACGCATCATACGGACCGCCCAAAGGCCAACAAAGGAGCTAAAGACCGATGGCTAGGAGAAGCCCCCATCTTGAACTGAAGGCATCCTCGACCGGTTCCACCCGATCGGAATTCCGTACCTTTGATGGGCGTCGCGTTATGTGGATCTCATCCCGAGCAACGACAAGGCGGGGAGCGCTCTCTGAACGCGACGGAGAACGCATCGCCCATGCCGCCTCTACAGCTGCAAGCATTGGCGTACCGATCGTCTGCGAACTCTCAACCTCAGGTGCCAAAATCCAAGATGGGGTCGCTGCGCTGCATGGTTGGGGGATTGCCGCACGCGCACTCGCACACTGTTCGGGTCAAGTGCCCATTCTGATCGGCCTCACTGGGCCAGCAGTCTCAGGCCCCGCTTTACTCCTCGGACTCGCCGACTACGTCGTCATGGCACCGGACTCCTTCGCCTTCCTCAGTGGGCCCCAGTCAGTCGTCGAATTCACCGGCGTCTCGGTGACAAATCAAGAACTTGGCGGTGCATCTGTCCTGCTCAACCGCTCAGGCGTTGCTTTTGACGTCGCCAACGACCGACGTGATATCGAAGAGTCAATCCTGAAACTCCTGAGCTATCTCCCGGATTCCACGAATGAACTCCCAACAAGAGTAGACTCCAACGACCCTGCCGATGTCGACCTTGATATGATTATCCCTGAACAGCCAACCGCGGCCTACGATGTCCGCGACCTTGTCAGTGGTATTGTCGATCACGACACCTTCTATGAACTTCGGTCCACTTGGGCGAACCAACTCGTAACGGGACTCGCCCGTCTTGAGGGTCGCACCGTTGGAATTCTGGCAAATCAGCCCAAAATAATGGCGGGTACCCTCGACATTCCTGCGGCTCAGAAGGGTGCTCGTTTCGTTCGTTTCTGCGACTCCTTCAATATCCCGATGATCACGCTCGTCGATACACCCGGCTTTTTGCCGGGCAAGGACGTTGAGTGGCGTGGCATGATTCGCCACGGTGCCGAACTCGCGTTCTCCTATGCCGCATGCAATGTGCCACGCATCTGTCTCATTACGCGCAAAGCCTACGGAGGGGCATATATCGTCATGGATTCCAAGGGGATCGGCAACGACCTCACCTTCGCATGGCCTTCAGCAGAGATCGCTGTCATGGGAGCACAAGGAGCCGTAGAGATCATCTACCGGCGCGCGCCTAATGAAGAACGACTCCGCCATCAACAAAAATACGAGGACGAGTACCTCACCCCCTGGATTGCTGCGGAACGGGGTTTTGTCGACAACGTGATCGAGCCGAATCGAACCAGGGCCCATCTTGTTCATGCCTTTGATCTTCTCGCCACCAAGAAGGAACGGCTACGCAATGCAAAACATGCTAATTCGCCGCTCTAGCCCCTCGCTTCATCGCCACCAACCGTTTTGCAAGGTTTCGAGTTTCCGCTAGCGTGAGCGACCGCGGCTCAAGGCATCCCGTTCGCGATACAATCCGAGCTGCTCATCCATGATACGGTCTCTCCCTCGGCGATCATCGAATCCGAGCTCTTGGGCCCGATCGTAGATGCTACTCAACGTCGTGGTGACCGCACGAAGCTGATAGAGCTTCTCTCCGTGAAAACGACCATTTGTCCTAGCGAGTTCTGCGCGTCGCGCCAGTGAGATCGTGCTCGTGGGTTGTGCATCCAACCAACTCACTCCATGGCCGTCGGTGCTGAGACGCAAATGATGAACCAGCTCGCTCAATTGTTGTTGGCACAGATAGGCACGCTCGATACTTCCCATATCCTTCCCACCGAGAGGGCCAAACACCACCAGGCGTCGATCGTTGGACTCTGCAGAAAAACCCACTGGTCGCGCTTCCTGGATCGGTACCATCTCGGTCGTTTCACCGATGAGGACCTGGAGATGATGGTCTTGGGCGGCGATGATTCTTCCGCTACGGCCATCTGGCATCGTCACTGGCTCACCCCGGAACAACGGTCGTGAACCCATATGGCCGACTACCGCCTCGGGCATCTGTCTGCCGACTTCCCTGCGTAGTTTGGCGCCGAGCCCCGGTGAGGAGGCAGCGAAGGCGACATCTTCCTTGCATTCTGCGCGTACCCAATCGACACAATCAGCGACAAACGCCTTCCATAAAGCGACCGAACTCTCTGCCAGCACAAGACTCTTACCCTCATCGTTACGCAATCCAAGCATCGTCGTCGCGACCGATCCATGGAACGACACTCCTGGACTCCGCACCACTGTTTTTCGCTGCCTAACCAAGTCACCGAATTCAGAAGGGGGCAACGCGTTCACATCAACCACGAGCGTTGCCCCGTGGATCGATTGGCGATATTGGCCAAAACTGTTGACCAGCGTCGCCTCCTGCGAGGTTCGCGTCTCCACGGTCACTCGATCCCCCGGACGCAACCCTGCCCCTTCAAGTGCGGCAACCATCGGGATCACCTCGCGCGAGGCGAACACTTCTTGCAGATGTTTCGTTGGTACATCCATCAAAGCCAATCGCTCTGCAACCGGCAAGGAACGATAGGTTTGACAGAGCGATCCGTCAAGCCCCGTCCTCTTGCCAGCGAGCGTAATCCTTTCACCCCTCGTGAGCCGTGCGGCCCGTTGCTCCCCCAGCGCAGCACGAAGCGCCACCTCCTTCGCCGTCGCTAAGTCCGTTGCACCTCGTTCTATTGCCTTGACTAACTCGTTGAGGAGTGGGTCATTCACACGAACGACTGCTCTCGCTTCCCCAGCAAGGACAGGTGGGGCCGCCACCTCACGGGACACCGAGCGTGCCTCAGACTCCCAACGCGCACGAAGTTCCGACTGTAGATGTGGAACCTTCTCCTGGCGAGTTCTCAGGGCCGCCAACTGACGCATCCGTCCAGAACCATGATCGCCGCTGAAAGCGATAACCTCGTGACGCCGCTTGGAAAACACTTCATTGAGACCTGCAGCCTGCCCCGCCACCCGCCACGATCCGAGACCCTGGCCAATGAGCCCGATCCCAAGCGCCTCTAGTTCGTGAGCCAATTCGGTCCGGTAACAGAGCTCCCAGACAGGGAGGCCACGTGCCCAATGCGCGTGGTCGAGTGCGACCCTTCGCCCGTCTACATCGGCGTAATTCAGTACAACGAGGTGGGAATGAAGATGCGGATCACCGGAGCGAGAGAGCCGATGGCCGACATCAAAGGCGGCAACCCCCGCAACCGGTTGGATCGTACCGTGAATGGTTTTCGCTGCGTCAAACTCAGTCATCAGCTCAAACGTATGGCGAACGGCAACATGGTGAGCCGCCTCAATCTGGATGCGCTCCGCCTCCGGCGCAAGTGCCCAACGGACCGAGACAGCTTTCGGGGCAGCAATCGTGAAATCCAACGCCTTGATAGGGTAACGGATGGTCGTGGCGGCACTACCGAGGTCAACAAGCTCAACGGGGACATCCGACTGGCACCCCACGCCAACCCGGTTGACCACACCGACTTCATCACGTAATTCTCGCTCGATATAGTAGTCGAGAGACCCTCGAATCTTAAACAGGCGCAACCCCACCCCCCTTGGTTTCTCACCGTTGAGGGTGGGGACTCCACCAATCGACCGGCCCACGATTCGGCCCGACTACTCTTCCCTAATCGTACGTCTACAATCCTAGGTCTGCCCAGCAGGTCCCGGCGCTTTCCTGCGAGAAGCAGGAAGCGTCGAGGATGCCCGGCTAGAGCGCTGCTTGTGCCGCCTCAAAGGCCTCTCGAAGAATAGATACCATCTCATCGAACTGCTCAGAGTCGCAGACAAGCGGTGGCGAGAGCTGGACCACAGGATCACCACGATCATCAGCCCGGCAGATCAATCCGAGTTCGAAAAGCTTCGGTGTCAAGATCCCACGCAGAAGTCGTTCTGACTCGTCATCGTTGAACGTCTCCCGAGTGCTCTTGTCCTTCACCAACTCGATTCCGTAAAAGAAACCCGTACCTCGAATCTCTCCCACGATGTCGAGATCAGTCAGGGTCTCGAGCTTTGCCCGGAACTCACCTTCCTTGCCACGGACATGGTCAAGAAGCTGATCACGTTCAAAGATATCGAGGTTTGCGAGAGCTACTGCCGCGCTAACCGGATGTCCTGCAAACGTGATGCCATGGAGGAAGCTATTCTGTTCCTTCAAGAACGGCTCCATGAGGCGGTCAGAGGCCAACATCGCGCCGATCGGAGAGTATCCAGAGGTCAATCCCTTGGCGCAGGTAATGATATCAGGCTGGTAGCCATACTTTTGTGCACCAAACCAATAACCGAGACGGCCAAAGGCAGTAATCACCTCATCGGACACGAGCAAAATATCGTACTTATCGCAGATCTCTCGCACCCGCTGGAAGTATCCCGGCGCTGGCGTGAAGCAACCTCCCGCATTCTGGACTGGCTCAAGGTATACGGCGGCTATCGTCTCTGGCCCTTCGAACTCAATTCGCTGCTCAATATCATCGGCGCAGGCCAGATTACACTGGTCAAGCATGGCGCAGTCAACACAGCGATAGTGATTCGTGTTTTGGACCTTGATGGCCCCCGGGACAAGCGGCTCAAATGGGGTCTTAATACCTGGGAGACCTGTCAGCGATAGAGCACCAAAGGTGGTCCCGTGATACGAGAGGTTGCGGGAGATGACCTTGGTCTTCTCTGGCTTGCCGATGAGTTTGAAGTACTGTCGTGCCAACTTCCACGCTGACTCGACCGCCTCTGATCCACCAGTCGTAAAGAACACGCGATTGATATCGCCAGGGGCGATCGCCGCCAGCCGATCAGCAAGCTCCACTGCCGGCTGGTGAGCATAACTCCATAGTGGGAAGTAGGCTAACTCGCTCGCCTGCTTCGCGGCCGCTTCAGCCAACTCAGTACGCCCGTGACCAACCTGAACCACAAAGAGCCCGGCCAGTCCATCGAGATAACGCTTGCCTTTGCTGTCATAGACGTAGGGCCCCTGGCCCCGTACCATCACTGGCACCTCGTGATCGGCGTACGAAGACATTCGCGTAAAGTGCATCCAAAGATGTCGCTTGGCTGATTCTGAAAGCTCTTCTGTATTCATTTCCTCTTGTCTCCTTCTCTGGGCACTTGTTGTGCCACATCTGCTTTGACACTCGTGGTGTCAGATCTCCCGCGACGCACAGAACGCCTGCTCGACACGCATTCAGCTCGAACCGCTGATGGAGCTATTGGTGGGTCTCTACGGTGCCACGCTAGCAGAACAAACCACCACCATCAACCGCAACAGGACTCCGCCTGCTAACGCGTCCCCCAACTGTAGGTCTGCTTCTCCAATCTCAGGTACACATTCACCTCAGCGGAGACAACTCCCTCGAGCGTTCGTATGCGATCACTCATGAGCTCGAGGAGGTGCTCATCATTCTCGCACACCACCTCAAGGAGAAGATCATACCGACCAGCAGCAATGACCACATAATCAACCTCCGGCAACGCTGCACACTGCTCTGCGACAGACGATAACGTACCAGTTACCTTGAGTCCAATCATGGCTTGGCGCATAAACCCAACTCTCGTTGGATCGGTAACCGCCACGATTTGCATGACGCCGTTATCGATGAGTCGCTGAACCCGCTGACGGACCGCTGCCTCGGATAGGCCAACCACCTTGGCAAGAGCGGCATATGATGCGCGGCCATCCTCCTGCAAGAGTTCGATCAAACGTTTTGATGTCCCATCAAGAGTCATCGCCGGGTGCCCACTGGGATTCTGATCCCGGATTGGCGGCAACCCCTGGCCACGGATCAACGGGAAAGTGCGTTCTACCTTCCCAGCTTCACTACGATTCGCCAAGCGTCATCCCCCTCTCCTGTCCTCTCCATTGTCCACCAATGTGACCGTTTGGTTAGCATCCTCACACTTCATAGCGATCAGCAGCAGTCCCATCTCTGCGAAGCACCGTCATTGGTGAACCAACCACCGACACCGCGCAACGAACACTGGCTACGCTCCCTTGTGAGGAGCCTATTCTGGGAGGAACTTATGTCTACTTACATAGAGCAACCACAACGACACAACTATTCTTAACCATATTTTAGGCATTGTCAACCGAATACGCACTATTTTTATTGAAATTCTGCGATTTCCATCGTAACACCTGCGTGCAGGACCGAGATAGTGTAAGGTAAGGGGAGAGTGGGCTCGTAGCCCAGATGGTTCCGTCAACAGCGCTAGTGATGCGGATCGTCATCGAAGCACTGGGTAAAGACCAGCCATAGCAGTACGGCCATAGCAATATGGCCCAACAAGGAGGAGGGTAGTCCATGAGCGAACAGTTTCACAATTATATCGGCGGCAACTTCGTCGAAGCTAAATCCGATGAGTCGATGAAGATCGTGAACCCGTCGACCGGTGAGGTGTACGCAACGTCTCCAGCCTCGCGAGAGGCAGACATCGATCTCGCTTTCACGAGCGCAGCTGAAGCCTTCGAAAGTTGGAGAGATTCAACACCTTCAGAACGAAGCCTGATGCTTATTCGATTGGCTGACGCTATCGAAGAACACGCCGAGGAGCTTGTCCAAGCGGAGACCACCAATACCGGCAAACCAGTCGGACTCACCATGAGTGAGGAGATTCCACCGATGGCGGACCAGATCCGCTTCTTTGCTGCCGCTGCTCGCAATCTCGAGGGCAAGAGCGCTGGTGAGTACATGGCTAACCATACTTCCTATATTCGCCGTGAGCCAATTGGTGTATGCGCTGCCGTGACGCCATGGAACTATCCGATGATGATGGCCATATGGAAAATCGGACCTGCGCTAGCGGCAGGCAATACCTTGGTCTTAAAGCCATCAGACACGACACCCGCAAGTTCGACCATTCTTGCCCGCCTTATCGGCGAGATCTTTCCAGCCGGCGTCTTTAACGTCGTCCTCGGCGACCGAGATACCGGACGCCTGCTCGTCAGTCATAAGACACCGCAATTGGTAGCAATCACTGGCTCGCTCCGTGCTGGACGAGAGGTTGCGATGGCTGCCGCAGCGGATGTCAAACGTGTCCACCTAGAGCTCGGTGGCAATGCACCCGTCATCGTCTTCGACGACGCAGATGTTGCCCGAGCCGCCGAAGGCATCGCCGGAGCCGGCTACTTCAACGCGGGCCAAGACTGTACCGCAGCTGCGCGAGTGCTAGTCCAGCGAGGAGTACATGACGCCTTCGTCGAGGCGCTTTCAAAGGCTGCCGCCGAGACGAAGACGGGGGCACCAGGAGACGATGACGCCTACTTTGGCCCCCTGAACAATATCAACCAGTATGACAGAATTCTCGGACTCGTCGATCGACTGCCTGATCATGCAAAGGTGACAGCCGGTGGGGCTCGGATCGATCGGAACGGCTACTTTTTCCCCGCCACCGTCGTAGACAATCTTCGGCAGGAGGACGAGATTATCCGAAATGAAATTTTTGGACCAATTATCACCGTTCAAACCTTTGACACAGAAGAGGAGGCGGTGAGGCTGGCCAACGATGTGGAGTATGGCCTCGCATCGAGCATTTGGACTCGTGATCACGGTACCGCCCTACGTGTGTCACGCAATCTCGACTTTGGTGCTGTCTGGATCAACACCCATATACCGATCGTCGGCGAGATGCCACATGGTGGTTTCAAGCACTCAGGTTATGGCAAAGACCTTTCGATGTATGGCTTTGAGGACTACACCCGTATCAAGCACGTGATGAGCTACACCGGCAAGGATTGACCCCGACGCGCCGCATACCGTCACAGGGTTCTCACGTCCCTTAACACATACGTAGGGCACAGACCGAACCCAACAAGGCCCTGGATCTCTATCCAGGGCCTTGTTGCTACCAGAGATACATGTCGGCGTTGGACGTGGCTCGCAACAGTCACTCCAAACGCACCCATGGACAAGGCGGTGCGAACAACGTCTCGCCAACGCCGATCAATCTCGACGCGATCATTGCGTTGACATCACCGGAACCCGTCAGCCATTTAGCGCTCGTATGAGCAGCTCACGCAGTTGCCTCGACCGATGCGCGAAACCCATCGAGCATGGTATCGATCTGCTCTTGCGAGATGATGAGGGGCGGCATCCAGCGAATGATGTTACCAAAGGTCCCTGCGTTCATCGCAATAATCCGATGGGCAGTAAAGAGTTCCTTCAAAATGGCGGTGGTCCGTGCTGCGTCTGGCGCTCCAGTCACCGGGTCGACAATCTCTACACCAACCATCAAACCGAGCGAACGAATCCTCCCAATCTCCTTGCGTGACTCGGCAATGCGGCGCAACCCTTCAGCGAGCTGCGCCCCTCGTTGGGCGGCGTTCTCAACGAGACCCTCCTCCTGAATGACATCAAGGGTTGCGATTGCCGCCGCGACGCCAATAGGATTGGCACCATAGGTTCCACCATGACTTCCAACGGTCCACTCCTTCATGATGCCATAGGAGGAGCCAATCGCTGAGAATGGAAACCCTGACGCGATGCCTTTAGCCATCACGAGAATATCGGGGCTGACGCCCGCATGCTCAACCGCAAACATACGCCCTGTACGTCCAAACCCGGTCTGCACCTCGTCAGCCACAAAAAGGATGCCATGCTGGGTACAACGCTCGCGAATCGCCTCAAGGAACTCAGTTGGCGCTGGCAGGTATCCACCCTCACCCAAGACCGGCTCGATGACCATCGCTGCGGTCTCGCTCGGTGCCGTTTGTGCCGCTAATAGGTAATCGAGATAATCAATCGCTTCGCCAACACTTGTACCATCAGCTCCACCCGCGCGCGGAAAGCCGGGGAACAATGAGACAAACACTCCAGCTGGAAGTGGTTGATAGCCAGCTCGATAACCAGTGCGGGAGGTGGTCATCGCCATCGCCTGAGCCGTACGCCCATGGAAGCTTCCCTGAAAGACGATAATATTCGTGCGCTTGGTGTACTGCCTCGCCAATTTGACCGCGGCTTCCGTGGCCTCGGCACCAGAGTTGCTGTAGAAAAAGGTGTCGATCCCCGCAGGGGTAACGCTCTCCAAACGGTCCGCGAGTTCCTGCAATCGGTGATGAGTATAGATGTTGACCTGCGCGTGAATGAACTCTTGCGCCTGTTCGGCAATGGCCCTGGCCACCCTGGGGTGGCTGTGACCTGTCGATGTCACCGCAATGCCCGATGTTGCATCGAGATAACGCGTACCCTCGGTGTCGAAGACGTACGCACCCTCTCCACGCACAACCGTCAGTGGGGTGAGTTTTGACCAGACTGGTGCTAGATATGCCACATTTCCTCCTTTGTTTGCTGTTGTATCATGACTTTATCCAACTTGACCAATTAAGGCGCGCCTCAAGGTGTCAAGAAACCGTACGGGAACGCCACGTTGCTCACCGATGTCGACGAGTTGGGTCATCAGTAGCCCCGCGTTAATCCCTAGGTAGCGCAGAGGTTCTGGCTCCCATACACGCGGAACTCGCCTAAAAATGGCGTGCATTGCTGGAAGTTTTTGGGGGGAGACCAGTCCTTGGGCGACGAGTCTACCCATCAGGTTGGTCATCGCGACACCGTCGCCAGCGTACCCGTACACCTTGGTAACGCCGGCCGACTCATCGACATCAATACGCGGGAACCAGTCTCTGGTCACTCCGAGCGTACCTCCCCAGAAGGCAGAAAACTCGATACCACCAAGGCCTGGCAACAGCTCCAACAGCGTCTGCTCGAGTCGCCGCCGCATTCCCCTACCCCGATCAGGTGCCGGGGTGATCACCGAACCATAGCCATAAGGGGCACCACGCCCACCAAAGGCGATGCGCCGATCGGCGGTGATCTGTCCATAAATGACCAGATTCCGCTCATCGGCGAAACTCAAGCCAAGTTGAGGACTTCCAATCGCTTCGTACTGTGCGTCACTCAGCGGAGCGGTGACTACCATCATCGAATACAGGGGAAGAACCAACCGGTGCCAATCGGCGAATTGAGCGGTGTACGACTCCGTGGCGAGGACGACTGCTCCCGCTTGCACGGTGTGTCCGTTTGCCACCAACGCATGGTCTCCGATACTGCTCACGTTCGTACCCTCATAGATTCGTACGCCGAACTCCTCGAGTCGATCGGCAAGACCGCGCACCAATCTGGCCGGCTGCACCGTCGCACACTGCGGCTCATGCGCGGCCCCAATGACGTGCCTCGCCCTCAGGAAGCGATCGGTTCCACGCGCATCCAACAGGGTCGTTACGTCCTTGACTTCGCCCCGCAGCCGCTGCCATTGCACACGATCCCTAGCAAGGACCAGCGTGCCTGCCTTCGTGAAATCACACGCGATATGGAGCTGATCGACTTGCTGGGCGATCTCATCGACGGTCTCTCCGAGTGCGCGCAACAGTTCGTCCGCGAGTTGTGCACCATAGATCCGTTCCACCTTCGAAGCCGGGACCGGAAAGAGACTTGAGACCCAACCACCGTTGCGCCCCGACGCCCCAAAACCGACATAGTCACGCTCAAAAACAGCGATACGGAGCGTGGGATCGAGTGCAGCAAGATATCGCCCCGTCCACAATCCCGTGAGGCCCCCGCCAACGATCGCGACATCGACCTGCATCGACGATTGCAGCGATGCCCGCGGGGTTATATCACCTAGCTGCTGTAACCAAAAGCTCGGAGGACTCACCACAGGCTATCGCTCAATCATCAAATAGTGCCGCTATAACCCAAGCGCCTTAGCGACGACCGGATGTACGATCTCGCCCTTGGCAACGTTCAGCGAACCGGTAAGTACCGGATCCTGAGGATCTCGCGCCAACCGGACAAGCTTTGGAGCCACTGCCGCTGACAATGCTCGCGACGCCGTCTTCGGGTATTGACCAGGGACATTGGTGACACAGTAGTGTATCACACCTAACTCCTCATAGATTGGCTCAGAGTGCGAAGTGGGTCGCGATGTCTCAATGCACCCTCCCTGGTCAATCGCGAGGTCAACAACGACAGAGCCCGGCCTCATACTGGCAATATGGTCACGCAACACGAGCTTTGGTGCCTTAGCACCGGTGACCAATGCAGCACCCACAACGAGGTCTGCCTCTCTCACTGCCTCACTAATCGCATGCTCGGAACTGGCGAGTGTTGCGGTCACCGTACCCTCTTGCTGGGCCATGTACAGTCGGTGAAGATCGATGTCCACTCCAGTAACTTCAGCATCCATTCCTCGAGCACCGCGAGCTGCCATCGTGCCTGCTACACCCATACCAATGACCACAACTCGCGCTGGCGGCACTCCAGCCGATCCACCAAGGAGGACTCCGGAGCCACTAGCGAGATAATGAGCACCAACGATCGCGGCCGTACGCCCGGCCACCTCGCTCATAGGCGCGAGCAACGGGAGGCCACCTTTTTCCTCCAATGTCTCATACGCGAACGCGTCGATACCGCTATCTGCGAGCGCCTTCGCAAGTGCAGGCTCTGCAGCGAGATGGAGATAGGCAAAAAGCGTGAGATCCTTACGGAAGAACCCCCACTCCGACTCCTGTGGCTCCTTCACCTTCACGACGAGATCAGCGGCCCAGGTTGCCTTGGCATCTGGAGTAATCTTGGCCCCAACAGCCTCGTAATCGGCGTTAGCGAAACCGGCACCTACGCCTGCGTTCGTCTCTACCCACACATCAAACCCAGCCTGAACGCAGGACTTCACTGCCGAGGGATCAAGCGCTACTCTTCGCTCTCCGTCCTTGATCTCCTTAGGAAGGCCGATCGACTGAACCATACAATTACTCCTCAATCACTCGTGGCGACAGACAACGCTGGCGACAGAAACCATGGTGGGACAACATTGAAAATTACCCCGATTCCATGCTAGAGCATACGCACCAACCATGCAAGCGAATCCATAAAATTCAGGAGTGGATTCTGCTGATTCAACACCTAATGACGAAAATCTAACGGTAATCCTCATTCGCCGAGGCACCAACGATCACGATTGCCCCGCAGACCGACGCAAGAGCACCAGCTAAAGGCTATTCTTAGGGCCAGTGCACTACTTCTCACCATCCTTCAGCGAACTCTTCCCGAATGCAGCCGTCTCCTCTATCGATCCGTTGGCATCACAGGCAGCCATCCACCTCTTGCGCAAGGGTGGCTCCGCCGTCGACGCCGCTATCGCGGCCAACGCCGTGCTCTCGGTAACCGCACCTGACCAGTGTGGCCTAGGGGGTGATCTCGTTGCGTTGGTCTACTCCCCTCCCTCATCTCGGGGTCCGGCTCAAGTACAGTCGCTCCAGGCGATAGGTACCTCCGGCACTGGGGCATCGGCAGAGATGATGCGCGCGAACGGCCATCGGACGATCCCACGTTCCAGTCTTGGAGCCCTGACGGTACCTGGTGCGGTCGACGGATGGTTAGCGCTCCACCACAGATTCGGCAAACTTCGGCTTGATCAAGTGCTCGAGATTGCTATCGATTACGCCACCAACGGATTCCCCGCGTCCAACCGGCTACGACGGAACTATGAACAGATCCGCAGCCATGCCTCAGGGGTTGAACTCGGTGGCTTCTTGATGGCAACAACGAGCTCTGCACCGCTCGTGCGCCGCCCTGGCGTTGCTCGGACTCTTCTAGCAATCTCCAAACTTGGACGCGAAGGATTCTATGCTGGCGAATTCGGAGCAGAGCTCATGAAGCTCAGTGACGGTGTTTTCCGACCCGACGACTTGGCTAAACCCATTGCGAGGTTTGCAACGCCGCTGACAGCGACCCTCTTTGGACATGTGTTGACCACCAACCCTGCACCGAGTGCAGGGTTTCTTATCCTTGGCGCGTTGGCACAGCTCGGCAACACTGCCACCACATTCGGTGATGCGGATTGGTACGTAGAGCTCATCGAGGCCTTCCGCACGATTCGTTGGATGCACGGCTATCACCACGATGACGCTGATCTCGCAAGTGTCCTAGCTGGCACAATGAGTTCTGCCGCCCCTCGCACCCACACCGTGGCAAATGGGCCGGACACAACTGCGATCACCGCGGTCGATGAAAACGGGCTCGCGGCCGTTCTCGTGCAGTCCAACGGACATGCCTTCGGTTCACGTCTTGCGACACCTGATACCAACATCTTCATCCATGATCGCGGAGCAGTTGGGTTTAACCTGCTGCCTGGCGATCCAAACGAGCTCAGACCCAGAGCGCGTCCTCGTCACACGCTTGCACCCATCATGGCCCAGACCCTCAGTGGTGATCTTGCCCTGATCGCCGGTACGATGGGCGGAGATCGGCAACCCAGCATTTTGGCCCAGGTCATCACCGCAGCATTACGCGATCAGAGCGATCCACGTGACGCTCTCGTCCAACCACGCTTTGCCTTCTCGTCGATGACCTCGAGCGAGCTGTCGGGGTTTGATACCTATGACGGGAGCCAAGAACCGATTATCACTTGCGAAGATCATCTGTCGCCATCGATATTCGATGAACTCACACGAAGATTGGGTGCAGTGGTAGCGACTCCCGCCTTTGGCACGGAGTCTGGTGTGGCGCATGTCACCCTACGTCGATCACACAGCTGGATGATCGCGGCAGATCCACGATCAGAGGCCGCTGGAATTGCCGGTTACTAGCTAACGCAACCGGGTGATTGCCTCGCTGCCAAGCAAACCTTCTCTCGAGTGAGTACGGTTGGCACTATGGAACCGACAACAAGCCCACTCAGTTATGCCGTTGGCCTCAATCAGTATCTTGTGGATCCAGTCTTAACGAGAATCGCCGAGGGACTCATCGCACCTTCCTTCACGTCCCAACTCGTCGAATTGGGTGCCACCGTCGGCGATCACGTGTTACCGGTCGGCATCGAGATCGATCAGGCCCCCTCCATCGCGTTGATCAGTCACGATCTCGATGGCCACCGCATCGATCAGGCCCGCCTCACTACCTCCCATACCGCAATCTACGAACAACTTCGCCATGTCGTCTCAACGCCCTGGAGCAAAGCAGGTTTTATCGGCCATTTTCTCCAAGGTTACCTGATAGCAGACCCAGGCTTCTATTGTTTGCTGACGCTTACGACCCAGGTCGCAAGTGCACTGCAACTATTGCTCCCGGATTCCAGTCGCTACCTTCGACGACTCACCGATGGTCCAAGCTGGGGAGGAACCTGGTTCACGGAGACACATGCGGGAAGCGACCTAGCCGCCACCCGGACGCAAGCTCGACGAGACATAGACAAATGGCTCCTCTCCAGCGGGGACAAATACTTTGCAAGCGGAGCAGGCCTCACTGATCTCGCAATCACCAGCGCATATCCTCCGCATGCCAGCTCACTACGGGACCTCCATCTCTATCTTGTCGACAAATATACCGACGAAGGAGAGCTGAATTTCACTCTTCGGCGACTCAAGTCAAAACTCGCCACAAAGGCGATCCCAACCGGAGAAATCGAGCTCGTCGAGGCGCAGGCAACGCTGCTAGCTGGTGAGAATGATGGCATCTATCGTATTCTGCAAAGCCTCACCCTTGCCCGGACGGCGAACGCGATTGCGAGCGCTGGTGTGGCGAGAATCGCAACGATAGAGGCCACCCTCCGAGGAGAACGAAGGCAGGCCTTCGGACATCCTCTCAGGGAACATGCCCTCTTTGCTCGCGATCTCGTGATGTTACGCCTTGCCCATCTCGGTATCCTCTCTCTCGCCCTGCTGGGTGCTGAGACCTTCCAGGAGAGCTACGATTTCAGCGACCACAACGATGCAAACTACCTTGTACTCAGGCTGCTGAGTCACGCGACCAAGATCCACACCGCAAAACATTCCACCATCATCACCCAACAGGCAATGGAATGCTTTGGGGGCCTTGGATTTTTAGAGGAGTATGCTATCGCGCGTTGGCATCGCGAGGCACTAGTCCTGCCGATCTGGGAGGGGAGTGCAAACATCCATGCCTTGGACGCCGCTGAGGTGCTACGGCACCCTGAGGCCGCTATCGGAGTCAGAGCCCTGCTCACGAAGTGGGTACCACAATCGTTGCAAGGCCCAGTGCTCAAGAGCGTTGAGATCGCACTAGACGGCCTAGCTGGTGAAACGTGGTATCTAAAAGAATCCCTTGAACTCCTCGGAGAGTGTCTTGAGATCGCCGCTCTCGGGCGTTTTGCAAGCTATGTGCCCGAACTCGCCGATGTTGCAGAGCTACGCTGGAACGCCATGCAGACCCACAGCCTGCCTGCCTGGAAGTTACCCGAAGCGCTGCGACTCGCTGTTTGAGCCTCGTCTCGTTCTCGCTTCCGAGAGATCCAACCAACAATGCACACTGCTGTTCTGTTCCCGCCGATCGATACCGCCCTGAGAACGACCGATCGACCAAGACATCGCCTCCGCCAAAAGGGACGAGCTCTCTATTGAGGAACCGTCAGCCGTTGATTGGACCCGATCCGTCCCTCAGGCTTTCGCCCGAACGTCCGCGTAGCACACGCACCATCTCTGCAACAATGGCCATGGCGGTCTCCTCGGTACTGCGCGATCCGATATCGAGACCAGCCGGTCCATAGATCCGACTGAGCTGATCTGCGCACCCACAGTCGAGCAGACGTCGGCGGCGCTCTGTCTGTGTTCCCCGAGAGCCCAGTGAGCCGATATAGGCAACCTCGGTGGTGCACAATAGCTCATGCAAGAGTGGCGTGACTCGCTCATGATCATGGTCGAGCACGACCACGGCATCGCTACGACCAACCTGTGGGAAGCCATCAGCCTCGTCAAACCCCATCGCCTCGATACCGATGAGCTGAACCTGGGCGCTCAACGCCTCTGCAAGAACCCCCCCACCAACGATAACCAGCCGAGGACGGGGAAGGAAACAATGGATATGGAACTGCGCACCTTCGAGATTCAACACGCTCACCCCCGCATGGGCCCGCTCCAGTAGTCCGACTGCTGCCTGCTCGGTAGCATCGTCGGTGGTCTGGCCAAGTGCAACGACCCGTACTCGGGTCGGACGATCTTGGGAATCAAGTACGGTGACGAGCGCAAACGCTTTGCGCGCGCCAAGATAGGGCCCGATCTCCGAGAGCCAACCCCAAGGATGCACCATCACCCGCACCGATCCACCACACGCCAGTCCGTTGGTCACCGCTTGAGCATCACCGATCTCAGCCGTGATGGTACGGGGTTTGGCATCGTTGGGATCGGTCAGCAGGCGCGTCGCGATTTCCGGAGAAAGAACCGAACCGTACTGCTGCGAGTCCGCAATCACCATCAAATCGCTCGCCCGATCGCCGCCTCCAAATCCTCGTAGTTCAACGAGCCGCACAACCACTGCCTCCGGAAGGAGCCCCAGTTGCCCAAGCAGATTCAGTTCATCGAAGGTCACCCAACCACCTCTACGGGTCCAACTGTTCTAACATAAGATCGGCGAAGTAACGCTGGGCTTTCACCGTAATCGGTCCCGGAGCGTCGTCGAAGTGACGTTGATCGAGGAGCGCAACGCCCTGAACCATTCGCAGGGTTGAGGTGACGAACATCTCAGTAACCAACGGATCTGCGAGCATATCGAGGGGAATGTCCACCTCGCGAGCACCAACCCCTTCGAGTACGAGATCACGCGTGACCCCTGCTAGACAGCCAGCGCTTAACGGTGGGGTCAGAATGGCTCCATCTCGAACAAGAAAAATGTTGGATCCAGAGCCTTCGCAGAGATTGCCGAGGGTGTTGGCAAACAGCACCTCATCCGCGCCTTGTCCCCTGGCCCAAGCTAGGGCAATCACATTCTCGGCATAGGAGGTTGTCTTGAGACCAGCTAGGACACCACGTTCGTTGCGGGGCCAAGGAGCCAACGCAAGCGTCGTCGTAGCCGGTTCGAGCGAGATCGGCTCAGTTGCGATCACTGCTCTCGGTTGCAACTCGGTCGGCCGATGCGAGCCAAGGCCAGCATTGCCAGCAGTGTAGGTGATGCGAATTTTTGCATTCTCTAACCCATTCCGAATGACCAGCGCGTCGATTCCCTTGCGGAGCATCTCCACATCCGGTTCAGGAAGCCCCATGCCTCGAGCCGTCCGGCCCAAGCGACTGAGGTGCCTCGTGACAGCGAAGGCCTTGCCATCGACGACAACCAGAGTCTCAAAGGCACCATCACCACAGACGAGTCCATGATCAGATACCGGAATACCGGCATCGTCGGCCTCGTGAAGATATCCATCAATCCATACCACCGCCATGGCGTCAACCTCCTTGCGATATTCTAGTGGTATGCTTGATGCCGCTCTCGAAGCCCTCGTTCACCACAACAATTTTGCCAGTCTCACGACACTCACGCCCGCTGGAGAACCTCAGACGTCGGTCATGTGGATCGACTGCGATCATGAGCATCTCCTCATCAATACCGAAATTGCCCGAGCGAAATTCCGTAACATCTCACTGAATCCGCATGTCAACGTGTTGGTTTGGGAGCGCGAGAATCCTTACCACTACGTTGAGGTACGTGGTCTTGTCACAGCGACGACTCTCGGTGACCGTGCAAACGATCATCTTGAAGAGCTAGCAAGGAGATACACTGGCCAAGCATTTGCTGGCACCATCGAATCAGCACGTGTCATCGTCGAAATCACACCGACACGTACACGGATAGTCGATTGACGGACCACCAACACGATTGCGACTACAAGGACCGAGCCACGTCAATGACCAAGCTCGACGCCAACGGAACTGTCGAACCTTGAACGACCCTGCATCACGGCGAGACGATCAACATCGGCTCCGGGATTTGATCGTAGTGGGTTGGTCTCATGCAGGACAACATGCCTACGTTGCATCACTAGGAATCGCAATTCCCTACGTTATCGCGGCATTTCACACCGACTACGCCACGGTCGGCATACTGCTCTCCATCGCCGCGATTGCCGGAAGCGCGCTCCAGGCACTATCGCTTGTGGTACGGCGAACTTCGGCTCGTGTTCTCTTTACCATTCAAAATATCGGGTCAACGGTGGGAGCCGTCATTGCAGCCTTGGCGCCAGGCATCTATGTCTTCATGGCTGGTCGCCTGTTGCAGGCCAGCGCCGGATGGCCCCAACACCCCGTGGGGGGCTCGTATCTCGCTAACAGGTATCCTGCGCAGCGCGGCACCACGCTGAGTTGGCATGTTACCGCCGGGAACCTCGGCACGCTCCTTGCACCACTCATTATGCCCCTGGTCATTGTGACTTACGGCTGGCGAGCAGCGTTCTGGGCCCTCGCCATCCTCCTTGTCACGACCGTAGCGGTCGTCGCCATCTGGCTCCCCTCATCCTGGCATCGCATCACAGCACCCGACACCGTGGAGGATCAAGCTCATTCGGAGAGCGCCCCCTTCTGGCATCGCCTACGGACATTGATGACGCAACGTCCCGTTTTCGCTCTCCTTCTCGCCGGAACGATTGCTGCAGGCGGACAAGGAATCGGTATTGTTGGCGTCTACACTCCGGGCTACCTGCATAGCTCCCTCCACCTATCGGCACTAGGCCTGACGATCGTCTTAACGCTGTTATATGTCGGTGCCGTCATTGGTCCGATCTTGATGGGATCGATCGCGGATCGGAGCAATCATCGGTTCACATTGATCGCCAACTACGGACTGGGAGCGCTTGCCCTACTCGTTTTTGTCTTCGTCGGCCGAGAGCTGCTTAGCCTTGCTCTGGTGGGCATCGCCATTGGCATTTTCTCATATTCAGAGCTATCACTTCGCCAAACGGTCTTCGCTGACTACTTGCCCCCAGGTATGTCCCGTGCTGGCTTTGGAGTGTTCTTTACTGTCTCGCAGACGATTGGAGCGCTCTGGATCGCCATCATTGGCGTGACTGTCACCGATAGTGGCTTCCAAACTGCATTCATCCTGATGGCAGCGACCTTCATCGCTGCAGGTTGCGTCGTCATCTGGGGGACTCATAAGCGACCGGCCATCGCAGGAAACTCGACATAGGGCCTTGCGCTCATCGCAATGACTGAGACCCAAAACTGTCTCAAGCATCATCGAAAACTAGCATGTCCATCATCATCGATGTCCGGTTTGGAACCCTACCGAGATCCCACCCCCGTCCGAAACGCGGCGCTTGTGCCGATATCTTGGTCAACGCAACGGTCGAATAGGGAGATTCGTGTAGCCGCCGATAGTTCCCAAGAGTGATTGGAGGAGTCACCACAGCCAAAGGTGCTAGTGCGGGATCATTGCGCATGCCACGAAAAGCTCCACGTCGCCGTCACAGGCACAACACCCGTTCCACCTAGTCGAAGAGACCATTCCCAGAGCAATGACCTGCATATTCGCAGGTCATACTTGGCAGCCCCAACGGGATTCGAACCCGTGTCTCCACCTTGAGAGGGTGGTGTCCTAGGCCTCTAGACGATGGGGCCTCTAGGAGACTCGATCCACTATAATGGCTTCCGATCGAGCAACATGTCGTGTCTCTTACCACCATCCGTGGTACACCCGGGGACCGCCCCGCCATACGTCCCCGGCTCTACCATCTACAGCCAACAAATCAAGAGGGTCGTTGCGCTGGTACCTCTACCTTGGTGAAATCGGGGTCACGGTAGTAGTTACGCCAGATAAGACGATACAACGGGATCTTCTCTGGGATCTTGCGGAGTCCAGGAATGACCGGTACAAAGAGCAAGAGGAGGCTCAATACTGTCATGATGGCGAGGACCTCTACATCACCATTGCCCGAGGTTGACATCGGTGAGATCTGATACCACATCGTGTAGAGCCACATCCACGGCTGGCCGGGCCAGGATCCGGTCTCGTTCATCACGCCCCATTGGTTACCTTGTAAATGATCAACCGTGACAAGCTTGTTCCAGTAACTATTCGGTTGTGCCACCACAGAATCGCCGATGAACATCAAAGGATTCGTATAGTTCGTGGTATAAAAGCTCGACTGGGTCAGGAGTTGCGCATCAAGAGCGCCTGACTGCGCCATAGCGAGGAGATGACTCATCAGTGTGGGAACTGGCCCCGCCGAGGGCATCTGCGAGATAACGGCTGAGCTGCCGAGCGGAAGCTTATTGAGCTGTGCTTGGTAGTTGCTGACCCAGCGGTCCTCGGTCGCCTTGGGTGCCTGTTCATAGGTTGCGATAGCCGCCGTTAATGAAGGGAAGTCCGGCAGAGTCGACAGCGGGTTCAGCACAAAGTCCTTCGCCGTATTGAGCGGATACTTCACACCAAAGAACTTCTGGACCGAGATCGGACCAAGGGATTGTAACGAACCCGTCGCAGTATTGTACGGAGGTCCGTAGGTCGCGGTCGTACTCGTCCCGTTGAGCTCAGTCAGAGCGATGTCAACAAAGCCAACCGGCTGGGCCTTTGCCCACGACTGCACCGTAACCGGGGGGGCATCTGGCGACGAGAAGGTGATGGCGAGGAGAAAGACCAGGACGAGCACGATCCCGAATGCTATGGTCGCCTCCTTCAGAATATCATAATGGCGTAGCGGCCCGTGCCATGGTCGGCCATACTTACGTTCGCTTTCACTCCACCGACTCATTGCCCTACCTCCACTGTGCTCACTTCTTGGCCCTCTGCCGTTTCTGTCCTGGGGGCGATCGTTGCGTCACTACCGTTCTCACCAAGGTGAGCCGGCTCAGCACCAATCGGCGGAACAACACCGCGGATGCGAACCATCAACACATGAATCCCCACGATCAACACCAAGATGATCGGGACCAAAACGATATGGAGCATCAGTGCTTGGCCAAAGTTCATGGCGTTGAACAATGCGCCGATGCCGCCTGCGTTGAATGCATCCTTTGCCTCAAAGGCGATCCACTGGGAATCAAAGTTGGTCTGAGAGAGATACCCGGTGAAGGCCTCGACGATAGAGACTAAGAAGGCGAGCATGCCGGTCATCCAGGTCAGCCAGCGCTTGCCACGCCAGGCCGCCATCCAGAACTTCGCCCACAGATGCACGGTCATAAAGCCCATAAACAGCTCTACCGACCACAGATGAAGCGAATTAACGAAATGACCAATATCACTCAAGTGCCACCACGTTGGGCCCTCAATAGCGAGAACCATACCGCTGAGAATAGCCATGATTAACGCGCCAATGGTGAGCACGCCAAACACGTAGACCCACGATGCCACATACGATGGTTGACCATCTGGCAACAACTTATCAGGTGGCAGATACTTTAAACCGAGACGTCGACCATGAGCCGTCCAGCCCTCGGACTCATCGTCACCGCTGGCAGCGGCGGCTGGTTGGTACTTCTTGCGCTTGACCGGCTTGCCCTTGAGGAAGGGGAGACTGATAGCAAGAGCGAACAACACGACCAAGATCACGATAACGATAAAGTTCGCCATCGAGATCAGGATAAAACCCCAGTGAATGTAATGATCAGGATGATTAAGGTTAACAATCGCCCCGATGACTGGATGACCGTTCATGGCGGTATCCTTTCTAACGCTTGCGCGTAAATGACACACCCAACAACCGAGCTATCCACGGTGGAACAACTCCCAGCGTGAGCCTACACACAGGCGGGAAGAAGCGCTAGAGTCTTAAGTCACACAAAGTCGAGCCGTTAGAACCAGCCCTATCTCGGCCCACTGGCTGCTACGTACGCCGTAACAGCAACGAGGGCAGCATGGGGATGAACCCCGTGCTGCCCCGGTCGATCTCTCAGACCCGTTGCGCTGGTACGTCTACCTTGGTGAAATCGGGGTCACGGTAGTAGTTACGCCAGATAAGACGATACAACGGGATCTTCTCTGGGATCTTGCGGAGTCCAGGAATGACCGGTACAAAGAGCAAGAGGAGGCTCAATACTGTCATGATGGCGAGGACCTCTACATCACCATTGCCCGAGGTTGACATCGGTGAGATCTGATACCACATCGTGTAGAGCCACATCCACGGCTGGCCGGGCCAGGATCCGGTCTCGTTCATCACGCCCCATTGGTTACCTTGTAAATGATCAACCGTGACAAGCTTGTTCCAGTAACTATTCGGTTGTGCCACCACAGAATCGCCGATGAACATCAAAGGATTCGTATAGTTCGTGGTATAAAAGCTCGACTGGGTCAGGAGTTGCGCATCAAGAGCGCCTGACTGCGCCATGGCGAGGAGATGACTCATCAGTGTGGGAACTGGCCCCGCCGAGGGCATCTGCGAGATAACGGCTGAGCTGCCGAGCGGAAGCTTATTGAGCTGTGCTTGGTAGTTGCTGACCCAGCGGTCCTCGGTCGCCTTGGGTGCCTGTTCATAGGTTGCGATAGCCGCCGTTAATGAAGGGAAGTCCGGCAGAGTCGACAGCGGGTTCAGCACAAAGTCCTTCGCCGTATTGAGCGGATACTTCACACCAAAGAACTTCTGGACCGAGATCGGACCAAGGGATTGCACAGAGTCCGTCGCCGGATTGTTCGACGTATTGTAGGGTGGTCCATAGGTCGCAGAGTTACTCGTCCCGTTGAGCTCAGTCAGAGCGATGTCAACAAAGCCAACCGGCTGGGCCTTTGCCCACGACTGCACCGTAACCGGGGGGGCATCTGGCGACGAGAAGGTGATGGCGAGGAGAAAGACCAGGACGAGCACGATCCCGAATGCTATGGTCGCCTCCTTCAGAATATCATAATGGCGTAGCGGCCCGTGCCATGGTCGGCCATCCTTACGTTCGCTTTCACTCCACCGACTCATTGCCCTACCTCCACTGTGCTCACTTCTTGGCCCTCTGCCGTTTCTGTCCTGGGGGCGATCGTTGCGTCACTACCGTTCTCACCAAGGTGAGCCGGCTCAGCACCAATCGGCGGAACAACACCGCGGATGCGAACCATCAACACATGAATCCCCACGATCAACACCAAGATGATCGGGACCAAAACGATATGGAGCATCAGTGCTTGGCCAAAGTTCATGGCGTTGAACAATGCGCCGATGCCGCCTGCGTTGAATGCATCCTTTGCCTCAAAGGCGATCCACTGGGAATCAAAGTTGGTCTGAGAGAGATACCCGGTGAAGGCCTCGACGATAGAGACTAAGAAGGCGAGCATGCCGGTCATCCAGGTCAGCCAGCGCTTGCCACGCCAGGCCGCCATCCAGAACTTCGCCCACAGATGCACGGTCATAAAGCCCATAAACAGCTCTACCGACCACAGATGAAGCGAATTAACGAAATGACCAATATCACTCAAGTGCCACCACGTTGGGCCCTCAATAGCGAGAACCATACCGCTGAGAATAGCCATGATTAACGCGCCAATGGTGAGCACGCCAAACACGTAGACCCACGATGCCACATACGATGGTTGACCATCTGGCAACAACTTATCAGGTGGCAGATACTTTAAACCGAGACGTCGACCATGAGCCGTCCAGCCCTCGGACTCATCGTCACCGCTGGCAGCGGCGGCTGGTTGGTACTTCTTGCGCTTGACCGGCTTGCCCTTGAGGAAGGGGAGACTGATAGCAAGAGCGAACAACACGACCAAGATCACGATAACGATAAAGTTCGCCATCGAGATCAGGATAAAACCCCAGTGAATGTAATGATCAGGATGATTAAGGTTAACAATCGCCCCGATGACTGGATGACCGTTCATGGCGGTATCCTTTCTAACGCTTGCGCGTAAATGACACACCCAACAACCGAGCTATCCACGGTGGAACAACTCCAACGACTATCCTATGGAGTCACGGCAAACGATGTTAGGGACTTTGGTCACACAAGGATTGGGCGTTCAGACATTTCACAGATTCAAGGATACGAGTCGCATCTCTACCGCTATTCTGCGAGGTGTCACCGTCGGCCAACACACCCCAAAAGAGGGAGGTGCGAGATCGACTTCGGCATACTCACGACATGGTGATTATCCTGGAATCTGCGACCATGGCAACTCCTTGTCGGAACGTGGTTCACCAGGCAGCCCAAGCACGCGTTCACCCAAGATATTTCGCATCACCTCCGAGGTGCCACCTTCGATCGTATTGGCGCGGGATCGCAAAAATGCCTGTGTCATCGTCCGCGAGGAGGTGTCACCATGCACACCCGCAAACTCAGGGCGTCGCATGGTGTAGTCCGGATACAACAGCGAGGCGTCTTGCTGGATATCTATGCAATATTCGTAGATTTTCTGGTTGAGCTCAGCATTTGCGAGCTTCACCACCGACCCTTCAGGACCCGGATTACCCTGTTGTCGCTGCGCGGCGGCCCGCAAGGAGGTCAACCGGAGGGCCTCTGCGCTGCACCATAGTTGCATCAACTGATCGAGCCCGCTGCTCGGACTCCCCATGGTGCGAAAAGCTCCGATCGCCTCTGCGATAGCCCCACTACTTCTCGGCATTACCACACCACCGATCGAGGCTCGCTCGCTCATCAAGGTGGTGATCGCGACCGACCACCCCTTGCCTATATCACCAAGGCGCATCGTGTCGGGGATATGCACATCCGTGAGGTACACCTCGTTGAACTCTGCCTCACCGGTGATCTGTCGTAATGGCCGTACCTCAACACCCACTGCGCGCATATCCAAAACAAAATAGGTCAGCCCTCGGTGCTTGGGTGCTCCGGGATCGCTCCGTGCGACAAGCATTCCCCAACGAGCAACATGAGCGAGGGTAGTCCATACTTTCTGTCCGTTCAGGATCCATTCATCCCCATCACGAATCGCCCTCGTCGCCAGGGAAGCGACGTCTGACCCAGCTCCAGGCTCAGAGAAGAGCTGACACCAAATCTCTTCACCAGTAAAGAGCGGGCGTAGCAACCGTTGCCTAAGATCGACAGATCCATAGGTCATCACCGTCGGAGCTCCCATTCCCACGCCGATTGGGTTACTCGCAAAGGCGGGAGGGATATTCGCATTCGCCAGCAGCTCATCGATCACCCCTTGCAGGGCGGGACTCGCTGCAAGGCCACCGAGACCAACCGGATGATGTACAAAGGCGAGACCGCGATCGTATTGTTCACCACGGAATGCGATCCCCCCGACCCTCTCGAAATCGACCTCCTCGAGAAGCCGAAGCGTCGCTTGGCGTACCTCTTGCTCATCCGTCATCATCAATCGCCCTCCTGGCAGTCAGCCTAGCAAAGCGCGGGTGCTCCAGCAGAGCACCCGGATCAAATCACGGGTCGTAGCTCAACGCAGACAGTTCGCGATGTCATCACGAAGGGCCTTGACATGGCTGACCCAGTATGAGGCCAAGGCATGGTAACTCTCGTCGACTCCGGAAGGACGGTGAAGCTGTTCATGCATTGCCGCCGACGTGGCAAAGCTCGCAAGCTCTCCCCAACGACCGCTGCGCATAGCGAACCAATCGAAAAAGGCACAGACCTGGGAAGACTCCTCACGCCGTTGATCGAGGTGCTCAACCACCAAGGCATCATTGAGCAAGAGAAAATCCTCGACAGCGAAGACCCGTCCGGGGAAGTGTAGCAACTCGCCTCGACTGAGAACGACAAGCAGTGCTTCAAAGTCAGCGGGGCGCGAATAGAGGTACCCCTGCACCAACTGGCCACCCAAATGAATCCAGCGTGACAGTTCATCAATCGTCTCGACACCCTCTGCGACAACACGGATTCCCGCTATTCTCGCGAGAAAACTCAGTGAGCTCACGATCGCAAATGAGTTGACATCCATGCCAAAACGCGAGATGAAGGACCGATCGATCTTGAGTTCATCAACATCGAGTAGGGCGACATTGCTCAGCGAAGCGTAACCAGTCCCGAAATCGTCAACGGAGACCGCAACACCCACTGAGTGCAGCATACCGATGGTGGAACGCGCAGCCGCTAAGTCGTCAAGTGCGACATCTTCAGTGATCTCAACCGTGAAGTGCCATGGCTCCTCGGCCGCAAAGAGCGCTACATCCTGGGGGAATTGCCTGGAGAGGAAGTGCGACGGGGTCACATTAAGTGATACGTTGAGATCGGGGTATCCAGCGGCCGCAAGCCGGTGATGCGTAGCGAGGGCAGCTTGAATCGCATGATTGCCAAGCATACGTGCCAATACTGGATCGCTCTTCACCTCCTTCAGCACCGATTCGAGTGGCACTCCGTCCCAGCGCATCAATAGCTCGACACCGTTGATCAAGCCGGTCGTACCGTTGACTTTGGGTTGCAGCAAAAAATATAGCTCGCCACTCTCAATAGCAGCAGGAAGCCGATCACGGACCTGGCGGCGTAGCGCGATCGAACGTGCCACCATGCCTCCAAAAAGATAGGAACGTGCCTTACCGGCCCCCTTTGCCGCATAAAGGGCTTCATCTGCATGAGCAAGCAAGCTTGGATAGTCGCGTCCATCCGTCACCGACATCGCCCATCCCAACGATCCGGTGATGCGGAATTTCTCACCCGTGGTCGTTACGAGCCCCATGACTCGTTCTACAAGATCATCGACGGTGTGTAACTCAGCATCGGCGACGCAGAAACCAAACTCATCACCGCCAAGGCGAGAGACAAAGTCGTCACCAGTGATGAGTGACCGTAAACCTGCACCGAGCGCTTCCAAAAACTTGTCGCCAGCCCAGTGCCCCGCTGTATCATTCAACTCTTTGAAACCATCGAGATCAAGGATCCCAATGGCGACCTCTCGACCTGCAACTAGTAGATGGCGAACTTTTTCCTCGAATGCGAGCCGGTTATCCAGGCCGGTGAGCATGTCGGTTCGTGCCGCGATGCGTTGGACGTTTCGCTCCCGTTCAAGTGCCTGCTTGAGGTTCAAATCAGCGATCCCTTGCTCAATCATCTTGACCACCGTCTCAAGCAGTGAGAGCACTGCGGGAGTGACAGTGTTGGTGACCTGCGACATGACCGTGATAGCGGCAAAAACTTTGCCATCGCGATGGATGGGGAGCGACACCCCACAATTCCAACCAAAGGTTCGGAGAAAGTCGATCCACGGGCTTACCGTGACATCACCGAGTTCATCTTGGTTCCATACGACCGCATCACTCCGGATTGCACGCAACGCCAACGGTCCGCCGTCACCGACGAGATCCAGTGGCACCATGAGAGCGCCGACCTCCTCAGCTCCACGTCCTGCGCTGGCCAAAGGGACAAGTCGATTCATGTCTGGGTTCGGGACGGCGACCCACGAGGAGGTAAAGACACTCTCGGTCACCAACACGTCACAGAAGGACTGCAAAAGCTCGACCTCCGTGCGAGCAGATACCATAATCGAGGCGCTCTGGAGGACGGTCAGGGTCAGGTTATTGAGCCAACGGTTCTCCCACTCAGAACGATTGTGTTCCACCCGAGCGATGGCTTGTCGAATCAGCTCGTCGATCGAGTGCACGACATCTTCACCAATACCCTGATCCGCCTGATCATCGATAGCAAAGATGATCACACCTTGACTCCGACCACTCATCACGATTGGAAGCCGCAGCACAGCACTGCCATGAGCCAACAGGGCCGCCATCTCGTTGAGCTCGTAACTTTGGGAACGGCCGATCAGGCCGTTAGTCACGATCTCGCGCTGTGACCGAAAACACGTGACAGAGGGACCAGGCGGGCCGGTCTCGTCGGATACCGATATCTCAAGAGTAAGAAGCTCATCGCGGGCAGAGTCACTGAGTTCACCCCAAACTCCCGCGCAACGCAGCAAACCCGATTGTGTATCCAAGCAGAGAAGAGCAGCCTGGCTAATCGAGGTCTCCCCCACGATACTTTGGGCAACCTCCCCCATCGCCATTACCCAATCGGTCGTCATGGACAGTTGCAAGGCAATCTTGGCGTCCATGATGCGATCGAGCAACCGTCCATGAGCGAAAGCGGTTCTTGCCTCAAAAAGGCGACCCAGCTCCGATCCAAGGGCACCCATCATGTCCTCGATATCGACGGGCATCGGATCTGACTCTCTCCGGTACAAAGCCAGAGCGGCACTTCTGTTCAACGAGAGCGGGAAGGGCACGACAATGGCGGAGCCTAGCTCGTAGCGTTTCAGTTTGTCGATCCAAGGCTCAAAACGACTCTCGACGTCGCGAGAGCTCAAGCTGACGTCGCCAGTGCGCAAAGCGATACCCACAGGACCCTGGCCCCGTAGGTCATTTGGATCGGTTCGGAAATCAAGATCGGCTACATACTCGCGCCCATCGCCAACCGCTGCCACAATGGAGATCTTTTCGTCGAGCCCCGTCGCTGGAGTGCCGAGCACGGTGGCAAAATAGACCAGTGGCGCCTGCGTGGCCCGCTGCACCATCTCCACCAGCTGTTCTATTAGCAATGACTCCGGCATCTGCACATACCGATCAAACAGATTCGCCACCTCAACGATGGTCTGTTGGAGCGCCTCGCGGGCACTCCAAAGGCGCATACTCGCCTCGCTGGTGCACGCAAGGAGTTCCTTCTCGTGCAGCAAAAGCAGTGTCTGCTCCGACTCGTCGAGGACTCCAGCCAAGTCGGTACGATACAGCGAGTAGATGAGATCAATCCATGTTGGGCGGATATTCATACGGAGATGTACATCGCCAATGCGAGCAATCACCTCGTAGTCGATGCGATGCTCGGAGAAGAGCCGGATGAACTCCTCAGTGATCAGCTGAGCAATCCGATCTACCTCCGAGGCGTCACGCTCATGAAAACTTCCGAGGTCAGCCTCGAGGAGTTCGCGAAGCTTGGGCAGGAGCTGTCGCAACGCCTTAATCACTCTTCCGGGAACTCTGCGAGTCTCCAACCTTGACCCCTCAGAACTCTGGCACGCTGCTATCAGATCTGAACCGGACTCTGAATTTACCTCCATACCTCAGCCCCTCGGCAGCGCACACCATCTAAAACACCATAGGACACACGAAACTTCTTGCGTACATTTTTTATCGGCGTCGTTCGCTCGAACCTAAGGCGTCGTCTCAAAACTGGCAGAAGTTGTCGCGAGGGTGCACAATGGAGGAATGACTAACTTTGCACTCAATGAGGAGCACAAACAATTTCGCTCGGTCCTCCGATCCTTTGCCGAGAACCGCATCGCGCCTCACGCGCAAGAGGTCGACGAGTCCGCAAGCTTTCCATGGAAGAGCTTTGAGGCATGCAAAGAGATGGAGTTACCTGCCCTCGGCATCCCTGAGGCCTACGGGGGGGCAGGAGCGGACGGCATCACCAACGCCATCATGGTTGAGGAACTCGCTCGCGTCTGTGCGTCAACATCACTCACGATGCTGATCTCCAAGTTGGGGATGACGCCGGTGATCTACTGGGGATCAGAGGAGCTCAAACGCAAATATCTGCCGCGAGTCGCCTCCGGAGATGCCCAGGCCTCCTATTGCCTCTCAGAACCGGATGCAGGCAGCGACGTGGCCGCGATGACGACAAGGGCCGTACGCGATGGCGACGACTACGTCTTGACTGGTACCAAGTACTGGATCACCAACGCGGGCATCTCCGATACGTATACTGTCTTCGCAAAGACTGATCCAAAGGCCGGCCATCGAGGCATTACCGCCTTCCTCGTTGAGGCCGATTGGGGCGTCAAGGTGGCCAAACTTGAGAAGAAGCTCGGCGTCCGAGGTTCCCCCACCGGTGAGATAACCTTCGACGAGGTGCGCGTACCAGTTGCGAATCGTATCGGGGAAGAGGGACAGGGCTTCTACATCGCGATGGGCACGTTGGATCGATCACGGCCAACGATCGGCGCTCAGGCCGTCGGGATCGCCACAGGGGCTATTGACTATGCAGCTGACTACATCAAAAACCGACAGCAATTCGGACGGGCGATCGCGGATAATCAAGGCATTCAATTCATGCTCGCCGATATGGCAACGCGGGTCGAAGCGGCACGGGGGCTGGTCTATCAGGCGTGTCAGCTCATCGACAACGACCCCGATGGGCAGTTGACCAAGTACGGGGCAATGGCCAAGATGTTCGCTTCGGATGTGGCCATGTCCACCACCATCGACGCCCTCCAGCTCCTTGGCGGCTACGGCTATACCAAAGACTTTCCACTCGAGAGGATGATGCGCGACGCCAAGATCACCCAGATCTATGAGGGAACCAACCAGGTCCAACGCATCGTCATCGCTCGCCAAGTCCTAGGAGGTAAGTAATGATTCAGCGACTCGGTGTCATTGGAGCAGGTCTGATGGGATCAGGCATTGCAGAGGTTGCGTCCCGACGGGGCATTGATGTGATCGTCATCGAGGCTGACGCTGGTGCCGCGCAGGCAGGATTGGCTCGGATCACGAAGTCCCTCGATCGTGGCGTCCGCTCTGGAAAACTCGACGAAAAGAGTCGAGAGGAGGCACTCAGCCACGTCTTGGTGACCACGGACATGGAACAGCTAGGCGACAGGGAACTCGTGATCGAGGCGGTGATCGAAGATGAGACCACCAAACTCGCCGTCTTCAAACGTATCGACACCATCGTAGAGGATCCTACCGCCGTCCTCGCCTCCAACACCTCGTCAATCCCGATCATGAAACTGGCGATGGCGACAGGGCGTCCCGAGCAGGTGGTTGGCATTCATTTCTTCAATCCGGTACCAGTCATGCCTCTTGTCGAGGTCGTCACTTCATTGATGACCAACGCCAAAGTGGAACAGCAGGCCAACGAATTCGCAGCCGGGCAACTGGGCAAACATGTGATCAAGTCCAAAGACCGCGCCGGCTTCATTGTAAATGCACTGCTCATCCCTTACTTGCTCTCTGCGGTGCGAATGTTCGAATCCGGTTTTGCTACCGCCGAGGACATCGATACTGGTATGGTGGACGGCTGTGCTCATCCAATGGGACCCCTTGCACTCGCCGACCTCATCGGCCTCGATACCACCATGGCAGTTGCGGAGTCTCTCTATGAAGAGTTCAAAGAGCCACTGTATGCTCCACCGCCACTCCTATCACGCATGTGCGAAGCTGGGTTGCTGGGGCGTAAAGCAGGACGTGGGTTTTACCAGTACAACTAGTGTCGACAAGCACCTCCTCTGTAGGGCGAGGCTAGGATGATCGTCTGACCCAAAGCCCAAAGGAGGAGCTGTTGCATCCGTCCCGCCCAGAGAAGGTTCGGTTCGCTCCATCGCCGACCGGCTTCTTCCATGTTGGAAGTGCTCGAACAATTCTCTACAACTGGCTCGTCGCGCGCCAAACACATGGATCGCTACTACTGAGGATTGACGACACTGATACTGAACGAAACCGCGAGGAATGGGTTGACGGGATCTATCGCGCCATCCAGTGGCTTAGCCTTGACTGGGACGAAGGTCCAATTCGTCAATCGAGCAGGATCGAACACTACCAATCAGTCGCCTTCGACCTCCTAAAGAGCGGTCACGCATACTGGTGCGACTGCACACGTGATGCAGTTGAAGCTCGGAAAGCGCCCGGAACGCCGCCTGGTTACGACGGCTTCTGTCGCGATCGCGGGCTCGAGCAGGGTCCCGGCAGAGCACTGCGCTTTCGCGTTCCCGACGCCGAGGTGATCGTCTCCGATCTGATTCGTGGTGAGGTCACTTTCCCGAGAGGATCCATCGAGGACTTCATTATCTTGAAGTCCTCACTTGCTCCACTCTATGTCTTGGCGAACGTCATCGATGATATTGACTTCGCCATTACGACAGTTTTACGCGCGGAAGAACACCTGCCCACCACACCCAAGGCAGTCCTCATTCACCAGGCCTTAGGCGCCCCTATCCCTCAATTCGGCCATCTTCCCGTTCTCGTCAACGAGCAACGTCGCAAACTCTCGAAACGTCGCGATCGCGTAGCGGTCGAAGACTACCGACAGCTCGGCTACCTGCCTGAGCCGATGATCAACTACCTCGCACTGCTCGGCTGGAATCCAGGGGATGATCGTGAGTTCTTTACCCTGGCGGAACTCGTTCAAGCCTTTTCACTCGACCGTGTAGGCCATTCACCCGCCTTCTTTGACGAACAACGCTTGCTACACTTCAACAAGTCCTACCTTGCCTCCCTCCCCATGGCATCCTTCGCAACAGTTGCCCGTCCATTTGTTGCAGCGCTCATCACCATGCATCCAGATGGAGAAGAACGCTTTGCCCGTATCGCACCTGAAGTCCAGACGCGAATCGGTACGCTCTCCGAGCTGCCCAAGATGATTGGGTTTCTCTTCACTTTTGCCCCAGATTACGTAGAGCTCGTTGGGAAGCTACGCGCCGACGACCTCAGTTACCTCACCCAGGCCAGCGCGACACTACTGGATCTAAAAGACTTCACTGCAGGCGAAATCGAGACCTGTCTACGAGCCTGTGCCGACAGCCTTGGCACCAATCTTCGTAAGCTGCAGGCACCCATCCGTCTCGCCGTAACCGGTGCTCCTGTTGGCCCTCCTCTCTTTAGCTCCATGGCGATTCTTGGACAGAACGAATGTGTTGCCAGAATCAATGCGCTTGCTCAGACTGCAGCGAATTCACACCCCTAGAAATGAGAAAGAAGAGTCCGTTCTCTCCGATGAACCGACCCAGACTGGACGGTGAGCTGGGTAACAACTGCTAGGATCAGAGGAACCTTCGGGGGTGGTGTAATTGGCAACACTGCAGATTCTGGCTCTGCCATTGGGGGTTCGAGTCCTCCCCCCCGAGCTTTGGGCGGTTTGCGAAACTGTCCCATCCATGTTTGCGAAACCGCCAAAAGTGCCCCCTCGCGGGAAAAGTCTGCTCCCTGAAGGCCGAGTTTCCACCATTGCGATGAGTTGGAGTGAAACTCTGGCCTAAAAACAAGAACGTCTCTCACCGAGCGCGTGATCGATGAGGGACTTGTCATTGCCGAGACTTACGGAGAAGAGGAACTACGTGCTAGGCGGAGTTTCCTTGATAGCGATCACATCACTCCGGCAATCGCGCCGTCGTGGCTTGCGGCTCCGAAGTGTTGCATCGACCTTCGTTCTTATGAAACTCATGATCTTTCGAATGTTTGAGGCCGCCAAGATGAGGGTGGTAAACAGGAACTGATTGGTCAATCCTGCTGCCCGCCTCCGCCCTGGATCACCGAGTGCTCCATGATCTGAGCCTTTCACATACCCGTTGAAGCCCTCGATGGTGTTGCGGGCAGATGCATAGAGTTTGCGCGACTCGCGACTGCCGTAGATAAGCTTCTGGGCATACTTGGCCCCAGCGGTCACCTCAAAGGTGATTGAGTTCGTCTTGGTGCAAATGACAGTGGCCTTCACCAAATCTTTGGAAGCCCGGTACCTTCAAAGGATGACTGAACGACTGGACGACTCTGCCCTTAACGGGCGTATTGAATAACCCTGGATTGTTCTTGGGTTCTTCTTTGGGCGCATCACATCCATCAGCGTGACCCTTTGTCTCTGGTTAGCCTTCCGGCGACAATCGAGAACAAGCCAACTCGCCGGGGAAGTATCAGTATGGGGGGTGGCTCAGACACTGCGTCGGACTTCTCGGATCCAAACCTGGCTCGGGGTGCCTTTGGTCAGCAAAGTCGATATAGCATCAATGACCTTGGAATCTTCCTGCTAGCGAAACCTCGGAGCAACTGCGCCCAGCACTGCCTTGCCACCCCTCATTCGGAGTGCTATCGTGAATCCAAGAGAGGGAGGCATGGATGCTGGTACTTACCCGCAAGGACGGAGAACAAGTCAAAATCGGAGAGGGTGTTCTTATCACCTCGTGGAGACGAAAGCCGGTTCGGTAAAGATCGGGATTGAGGATCCACCAGAGGTGACGATTGTACGCGACGACGCACGGACCATTCGCTGAATCAGCGGGACCTGATCGACCGGCCAGAACGAGGCTTCAGAGACTGCTGATGGCTATGACTGCTCACCTTCAGCCATCCATTTCCGCTTTCGCTCCCTCAACTCAAGCTCCCAGATCAAATGGTGACGAACATGATCAGCGAGGATCTCAAGCGACCTATCAGCCGGGCTCATCTCACTGTGCTCATCGACCCAATTGGGAACACGGTCTAGTCCTCCCCATAGCCGAACACAGATCCTCTCGGCCTTCTCGTTCTCAATGGGCGAAGAGACTGGCTTGGCCAAAAGCTGACGCCAAGTGAGGACGACACGCTTTGGCCAATATCTCTTTGACGTAGTGGCCACTCCTTGATCACCACGCCCGCCTCAATCAGATCAGCGCTTCCAAAGAGTGCCTCGGATCGCTCGGCAATGTTGAGATCCTGGGCCACAAGCCAACAGTCTAGAACCCTTACTAGGACCAAATCATCTGCCCATCCGAATACCACTTCCTGTCTTTAACTGGCATTCCCAGAACCACTCTGCCAAACCTCCAGCTCAATGACAAACTTTTGGGAATATCTCAAAATGCCGTGCAATCGTCGCCATGATGTGTTAGGTTTTGAATTGCATCAGACGATAACTCCAGTAGCGATGATTACCAGAAGGGGGTAATGATGAAGGTACGGAACATGGTTCGGGGGGGGGCAGTCGTAGCCCTGAGTCTTGGACTCGCTAGCCTTGGAACTGGGATCGGGTTGACAGCGAACGAGTCTCCAGTGGTACAGGCGCAACCTGGGGAGACTGTCGGAGGCGGAGGCGGTGGCGGCGAAGGTTCGATGTCTTTTTCGCCCAGCTACGTCAATTTAGTGTATGAAGTAATGCAAGGTTACGCACCGGCAATAGGAACCGCTCTCTGTAATGACCTCAGTCAAGGTAGTGAGATCGACAATAATTGTATCACCGATATTGCTCCGGCCATTGGAAATGAGGTAGATTATTTTGTTCAGGCGCTACACACTGAACCCGGTGTCATCATCTACTATACCGCTACCGGTAGTGTGAGTTACAGCGTTTTTGCTGGTTAGCCTGGCGCTCGGTGGCGACCGGCGGTCGTGTCTCTAGATGGGTGTGAAGAGGCGAGGATAGAGAGGATAGAAGGGTTCTATGCAGAGGTTATTGATTAGATCTGTCAATTGGAGTACGCTTCTTCGTACGTTAGGTGTCATTGCATCGAGTTGCGTGGTCGTCGGTGCCACCGCACCAGGCGTCTCCTGGTCCGCCACGTCTTCAGTCACTCGTACCATTGCAGTGGACTCCACCCCGATGAGTCTCGCAATTGATCCGACTACCGATACGATGTATACAGCAAATACCCTGAAGAAAACCATATCTGATATCAGCCTCACCACAGGCAGAGTTACCAGTAGCATTCCTTTGGATACTAATCCAATAGTCGTGGCGGTTGATCCGACTACTGACACTGTGTATGTCGACGGTACTCATTCAGTGGTTGCGATCAATGGATCCACCGATAAGGTGGTGCGTACTATCCACGGGAACTTCTTTGGCGGTGGAATCGCGGTTGATCCAACCACTGACACCGTGTATGTGACCAGCTATCACCCCACCACCCATTACGTGACAAACTATGGTGGCTCCTCTCCTGTAAAGACGGTTCCCAGTGCACTTTTTACGATCAACGGATCCACAGATAAGATGGCGCGTACTATCCTTCCTTCTTCTGATGGAACTGGAATCGCGGTTGATCCAACCACTGACACCGTGTATGTCGACGGTACTCATTCAGTGGTCGCGATCAATGGATCCACCGATAGAGTGACCCGCACTATTGTACCTTCCGACGGAGCTGGAATCGCGGTTGATCCGAATACCGACACTGCATACCTAACGAGTGCTGACGGTTTATCTATTGTGCTTCCCCCTGGGTCTAGGGGTAACAGCAATGGATCGTCCGATCGTCTTTGGTTCGCAGCGGGGGTTGTCGTTATCGCCGTAAGTGGAGGAGCGTTCATGATCGGAATGAAGCGCCGCGGTACAGTGAGAAGTGCATAGCAAACAATAGCTCTCCGTTGGCTGTCTTTAATTACCACGACCGTGGTAGCACCACCAGCTCGCTGCGGTGAGCAGATCTGCTGCGAGGATTCGAGCTAGATCTTGAAGGCCCCTCGTGCTCCGGTTCATTTCGTCTGGCTTCCATGGATTCCGCCAAACCTCCAGCTAGATGATAATCTTTCGGGAATATCTCAAAATCCCGTACAATCGTCGCCACGATGTGTTAGGTTTTCAATTGCACCAGACGATAACTCCAGTAGCGATGATTACCAGAAGGGGGTAGTGATGAAGGTACGGAACATGGTTCGGGGTGGGCGACAATAGCGGCAAGCGTCGCCATGGTGGGTCTTGGAGGCGGATCATCCCTGACGGCCAGTTCAACGTTAAATCAGCCGCCTACGGTCCAGACCAAGACGGAGAATGTGAATCCTGCAGCAGGGTTTTGGAGTCCAACTCCACCTACCGCCACCGGTACCGCACCAACGAATGCGGTTAGGGTTACGATCCCCAGGATTGTTCCTTCTTACTACAATGATCTCGGGTGTGCTGGAATTGATGAGGGTTCCGAGGGTGATCCGTACTGGTACTGCCGTGCGTCAAACTACAGTCAGGCCCTTGGGGAAGTTATCGTCGTCCGCGTAGGTGCGTACAATAATACGGACTACCCTGGTCTGCAGTTCGGCTGGGAAAAGTTCTTCAAGTATCATAAGCTGGATTTGCAGCCCGTTCTGGATGGGATTGGCACTGGGTCAGAAGATCCGAACGATCCTGGTGTTCTCAGAGACTATCATTACAACTCCGACGGCGATGAGAATCTCCAGGTGCGCATCGTGACGTCGACCGATGATGCGGTTGGCAGCTATTCAATGATGGGTACCGGTCCAGTCGGCGTGATTACGGCCTATTGCGCTGGTCCTAACTATCCGGAGGATCCAACCCCGTACTATTGTCCTGATTGTCCCAGTTGGGTCAATACGAGCATGTAGAGAGGAGCCCTCGATGCCCTGGAGCGGAACACCACCCTCCGATCTTATCGATCCCAGGGAGCCATGCACCTATCGGTGCGGCAAGGTCAACACCGCAGAGGTGCTCTACCAGGGGAACGAGGGCTACTACGAGGACATCGCTTGTACTTTAAAACATGCGCTCTTCGGGGGCTTCACCCGTAGCTTCGCTATCTATGACGTCGGCTTCTTCTCGACGTTCATGCTTGACAATCCTGTTCCCCTCAACCCAGCGGATACGACGCATGTGTTTGTCAATGCAGGATCGACTGGCCACACACCGCGTACTTGGTGCCTTGCCTTCATTGCTTACACCACTGTCTCCCATCTTCGTACTCTGCGAGAGAGACTCCAGTCAGCGGGAGTCACTTCCGAAGACGAGTTCGGATTCCCCTTCTGGGGTGATGCCGCGATGCAAGCTGATCTCTGGTCGCAGAGCAGCTATCGAAGTCCTGGTGGGGCGAACAAATACTTCCCTGAAGGTGTGCAGAGCCGTGTTCTCAAGCTCTACCTCGAAGAGCCCCCAGACCTCATTCTGAGTCTGGTCTTTGACGGCTGGCCAACCTACCAGCAAAAGGTGAATCAGCTGACCTGGCTCCGCTTGGGAGCACCGGCTCCATCCATGTCGGGACCCCAGCCACTGCATCTTCACGACAGCGACGAGGAGCCTCACGGCCGAGACATCGCTGATGAATTGCCCGAACCACCACTGATCCCTGGTACCGAGCAACGGCTCTCATCATTGTGGCTCCTTGGCGAGTATCGCGCACGTGATCTTGGTGCCTATGCCTTCTTCTGTGATCCAGGGTCACAAACAAATGATCGTTGGGTCGCATGGCATCCCGACAAGGATGCCAGCCTCCCAGAGGTTCTCGAGGCAACAGCCACCGCCGATCTCTCGGCTGGAACCATGGCCTGCTTTGAGCGTAACGAGGCTTGACTCACCCAGTGGTTTCGCAGAGAACTGATCCCACCACCTGATCACTGAAAGTGCAACTACTCATAGCCCTAGGCCACCGATGTTTGTACTCGATATTACTACCGTGGTCGGGGTACATTGACGCGCCAGATGCGTCGTGTCAGGTTCCGTTGTCCAATCGGGGGAGTGGAGAGATTGTTGCACCTGGTCGATCCTACGTGCTCAACGACCGGACAACCGGTTCGCTCTGAAGGAACTCGATCGCCTACGTTCAGGCGCAAGTTTCCAAGAGTTTAGAGTCCTCTTACGATCTAATGATTGGAATCCCCAGATCAGCGCTGTTTTGGAGCCAGCGTTACAAAAGGATAGTCGCATAGTTCACAGAGGATAGCTGCTCTACTTGACACGGCATTCTCCCAGTTCAGGTAAGTTTCGCAAACGGCCCGCTTTCCACATGGCAAGATAATCAGGATTACCGGTTATCGATTACTAGCAAGTTAGCTCAGCTCACCTCGTGACCACGTAGCGCAGGAAACATCGTTGTGGGTTGCCCGAGCGACAGGGCGCCCAGATCGCCTGCACCACACACCTCCTCACTGACGCAAAGAGCTTCCCGTAGCGCACCAATCGCGTCGAAGCGTCATGTTATCGACGCCAGGCTTCGCGAGTCTGGCCACCACTCATCCCCAAGACGTTGACTCCTTGTTTCAGCCCCCTGTCTCTCTCTAAAACACCTTTTTGCCCTCGTGACATTGCAACCCGCCACGCAACAGGGAGCTCACCTCCAGAATGTGAGGGTCGCAGCAACACTAGGGTCACAGCAACACTAGGGTCACAACAACGCTAGGGGGTCTCGTTATTCGATGCCTTTTCTCTCGCCCGCAGCAACCGATTCAGGCCATTGAGATACGCCCGAGCCGATGCCTCCACAATGTCCGTCGAGATGCCTCTACCGGTGACTTCAGCATCTGGAGTCCGCAAGGTAACGACGACATCACCAAGAGCGTCTACCCCGCCGGTTACCGAGGTGACGGTAAAACCGGTCAGCTTGGCACTCACGCCAGTCGCCTCCGACAGCGCCTTACCAATCGCGTCAACCATTCCATTCCCAACAGCATCGGCCATCACCGCTTCGCCATCGATTTTGACGACCACGCTCGCCTTCGCGGCCTCACCCGAAATGGAGGCAACCGACAGACTGATGAGCTCGAACCGGTCTGCTATCACAACTCCGAGTTCATCGGTAACGATCGCCTCGAGATCGGCCTCGGTGATCTCACTCTTGCGATCTGCCATGTCTTTGAAGCGTTCAAATGCAGCGTTGAGTGCATCTCCCGACAGATCAAATCCCATATCGTGCAGGGTTGAAGTGAACGCATGACGCCCAGAATGTTTGCCTAGGACGATCTGAGATCCTTGCTGCCCGACCGCACTGGCGTCGATCACCTCATAGGTGCTGCGATCAGCGAGCACGCCGTGCTGGTGAATGCCTGACTCATGCGCAAATGCATTACGCCCGACGACTGATTTGTTGTACTGCACTGGATAGCCAGTCAGCCGCGACACGAGACGTGAGGCCTTGGCCAACTCCTCCGTACGAATCTGAGTTCCAAGGCCTTCGAACAGATCAGAGCGCACACGTAAGGCCATGACCACCTCTTCTAGCGCCGCATTACCAGCGCGTTCGCCGATACCGTTGATGCAACACTCCACTTGCCGCGCCCCGCCGGCTACCGCAGCAAGTGAGTTCGCCGTCGCCAACCCAAGATCGTTATGGCAATGACTTGAGATCACATACGTTCCCTGGACATTGCGCCGGACCTCCTCAACCATTCGGCCAAACTCGGCAGGGATACCGTACCCCACCGTGTCCGGAATATTGATCGTCCCAGCTCCATGGTCGACCGCTACCTGGATGACCTCATAGAGGAACTCCAGTGGCGTACGAGTAGCATCCTGTGGGGAAAACTCGACATCATCGGTAAAGTTACGCGCATGCGCCACCGATGCCCTCACCTCTTCGAGAACCATCTCGTTCGTCATCTTAAGCATGTGGGTAAGATGCGATGGAGAGGTCGAGATAAAGATATGGATCCGAGCTCGTTCTGCATCGCGCAAGGCCTCCCAACAACGGTCCACGTCACGCAGTTGCGTCCGCGATAGGGCGGCGATAACTGGCCCTTCGACTCGACGAGCAATCGCCTGCACCGCCTCGAAGTCGCCTTGCGAAGCAACAGGAAAGCCCGCCTCGATGTAGTCCACGTTCAAACGTGCCAGCTGTTCGGCGATCTCTAACTTCTCCAACACATCCAGGGAGATACCCGGAGACTGCTCGCCATCTCGAAGGGTGGTGTCGAAAATAATAACCTGTTCGTCCATTTTTCCTCCAAATTCAACGACAACGCTCACGACTCACATTTGTATGACTCTTCTCCAACCGGTCATCGCCATCGTTCCCTATCCACGCACGGCCACAGAGTGTTGACTCAGCTTTCTTTGCCGGGAAATAAAAAGACCCTCTGATCAACGATCAAGAGGGTCTAGGGCGATCACCGACGGTGATCGCCCTAAATAAGAAGAAGTCGCTTACTTGCCAACGTACCCATATCCGCTAGAACCTAATCGACCTCTAACGCAGATCCGACCGACTTCGCATAAATGATCCCCGCATTGGCCTCTAGCAGCTGAATAATCTCCGGATCCACTGGACGTGAAACACTGAGCAACATCAACGCAGTTCCATCATCTACCCTCGGGGAGACCGCCATCGAGTCGATAGAGTACCCACCATCGCCAAGCACTTTGCCTACGACACCAATCATGCCTGGCTGGTCAAAATTACGGACTGCCAACATCGAGACTGAGGGTGGTACCTCGACCCAGTGACCATCGACAAGCACGATCCTTGGCTCAGCGCCACTGGCCCCAGCGAGTGTTCCGCCAACCAGATGTTCCGGTGTGCGCAAGATGACCAGGTTGCGGAAGTTCAGGCTATTGGCAACCGTCGTCTCACGAATCTCCAGCCCTCGTTCTGAGGCGAGCTGAGGCGCGTTCACGTAGGAGACGGGCTCGTTCAGACCAACCGAAAAGATCCCTTTGAGGATCGACAGCGTCAAGAGTCGGGTGTCCTCGTGGGCGAGCTCGCCTTGATACTCAATCTCAAGCGATCCGGGTAGGCCACCAGTCAACGATGAGATGAACTGGCCGAGGAACTCCACCAAACCCAAATATGGACGCACCTGTGCCGATGCCTCGGCTGCATTCACATTCACCGCAAACGGAACAAACTCATTGGCCAGCGCTAGCTGCACCTGCTCGGCGATGGTGATGCCTGCTTTATTCTGGGCCTCCTCGGTACTTGCACCGAGGTGGGGAGTGGCCACCACCGTGTCGAGACCGAGCAAAGGCGATCCCGTGGGCGGCTCTGTTGCAAAAACGTCCAAAGCGGCCCCGGCAACCGTTCCCTCTACGAGAGCAGCATAGAGCGCATCTTCATCGATGATTCCACCCCTAGCGGCGTTCACAAAGCGTATGCCTGGCTTCGCATGCGCGAGCAATTCCTTGCCAATAAGCCCTTTCGTCTCCTTGGATTTGGGTAGATGGATCGTGACAAAATCAGCCCGTTGCACAAGATCCACAAGCGAGGTCAGCTCAACGCCCATTTTTTTGGCTCGTTCCTGGGATATATAAGGGTCATAGGCGATAAGTGTCATGCCAAAAGCCAGCGCTCGCTGGGCCACAAGTGCGCCAATCCGTCCAAGACCAACGATGCCAAGCGTTTTTCCATAGAGTTCGACACCTTCGAACTTGGACCGGGCCCAAGTGCCAGAGGCCAAGCTGGCATGTGCTTGTGGGATCTGCCTTGAAAGCGCCAGCAATAATGCCATGGTGTGTTCAGCTGCAGAGATAATGTTGGATTGAGGTGCATTCACCACCATCACGCCAGCCTGAGTAGCAGCCTCCACATCAACGTTGTCCAGACCGATGCCAGCCCGCCCCACCACAATCAGATGCGGTGCGTTCGCGACGACTTCAGCCGTCACCTTGGTGGCCGACCGAATGATGATCGCGTGCACGTCTCGTACCGCCTCAAGGAGTTGCTCAGGCGAGAGATCGAGCGCGACGCGAACCTCGTGCCCCGCCCCCCGAAGGATATCAAGCCCGCGATCTGCAATAACCTCGCTCACTAAGATGGTAGCCACATCTACTCCCCACTGTATTACGACATCATATTACGATATCGTGTTTTGATACCTTCACCTAGGCACCGTTGCCTGCGCCACTGCTACCAGCGGCCAACCGCTACCCTTCAGCTACCTAGCCCACAAGCTGGTCAGCAGCAAAAAGTGCACGTTCCCTCAAAGTCTAGTAACGAAGTCGGCAATCCGACCGATCCCGTCGACAATACCTTCATCAGACAATGCGTAGGAAAGGCGCAGATAACCAGGAGCGTCGAACGCCTCGCCCGGAATGACCGCAACCTTGGCGTGTTCAAGCAACAACTCCGCAAAGCGATAGCTTGATCCAATCGGCGATCCCTCGAACTGCCGCTCAAGCACACCCTGCACCGAAGGGAAGACATAGAAGGCACCCTGTGGCCACATCACATCGATTCCGTCGATAGCGGCGAGAAGGCTAACGATGCTCTCCCGTCGACGGGCAAACGCCTCGCGCATGTAGCCTGTCGCGTCCGCGTCAGCACCGAGCGCCGCCACCGCCGCCCGCTGCGAGACGTTGGAGACGTTGGAACATAGCTGTGACTGGAGCTTGACGACCCCTTTGGCGATATCAACCGGTGCAATCACCCACCCGACGCGCCATCCGGTCATGGCAAAAGTCTTCGCGACTCCGTTGACTAGGATCAAACGTTGCGTGAGCTCTTGGCTCGCAAAGCTTCCAATGGCCGGAGCACTCTCCATCCCATAGGTCAGCTGCTGATAGATCTCATCGCTAACGATATAGAGACCACGACGATCGGCAAAGTCAGCCAGCGCAGCGCTCTCTTCGTCGGAGTAGACCGCACCGGTAGGATTCGACGGGGAGACGTGAATCAACATCTTGGTGCGCGGTGTGCAGTAGCGCTCAAGCAACGCAGGCGTGACCTTAAAAGCAGTGGAGAGATCGGTCGGGACCGCGACGGGGACTCCACCAGCAAGCCGTACTACCTCAGGATAGGTCACCCAATAGGGAGACGGGATAAGCACCTCGTCACCGTCGTCCAGTAACGTCATCATCGCCGAATAGACCGCATGCTTGCCTCCATTGGTGACGACCACTTGGTTCGGATCCACAAAGAGTCCGCTCAATTGCTCGGTGCGCTTGGCAATGACCTCACGAAGTTCGGCAAGCCCAGCAGCGGGTGTGTAGTGGTGATTGCGTGGATCACGCGCAGCCTCAACAGCGGCCTCAACAATAAAAAATGGTGTTGCAAAGTCAGGTTCTCCCGCCGCAAAGCTCACGAGGTCGACTCCACGGGCTAGCATCGACTTTGCCGTCGCATCGATCGCGAGCGTCGCAGATTCGTTGAGCTGTTCGATTCGTGTTGCGATACGGCGAGGAGACATTGGGTTTCACCTTTCGAATTGGAGCGACTATGAGTGCGAATTCATCCATCACCCTACCCTCGGAGATACTGCCCTCCGACGGCCGATTTGGTTCCGGCCCATCGAAGATCCCCACCTTCTTCCTCGATGGTCTGGCAGAGACCCAGGATACGCTTCTTGGCACCTCTCATCGCCGACCAGCGGTCAAAGATCTGGTCCGCGTCATCCGTGAAAGGATGTCCGAACTGTTCAAGCTCCCCGACGGTTACGAGGTTGTCCTCGGGAACGGTGGAGCCACCCTCTTCTGGGACATGGCCGTCCATTCCCTGATCAGGTCCTCGAGTGAACATCTCGTCTTCGGGGAGTTCTCATCAAAATTCGCCGCCGCAGCGCGGCAGGCGCCCTTCATCAACTCGGTCAAGGAGGTGAAGGCCGAGTACGGATCGTGCCCCACGCTTGAGGAGGTCGAGGGAATCGACACCTACGCCCTCACGCACAACGAAACCTCAACAGGCGTTCTCGCCCCTCTCCAGCGGCCACAGTCGCCGGATGCCTTAGTCCTCGTCGATGCCACCTCAGCAGCGGGAGCGGTCCCGGTAGACCCTTCCGTCTTTGATGCCTACTACTTCTCGCCTCAGAAAGCCTTCGCCTCTGAGGGCGGACTCTGGATCGCACTGCTCTCACCCCAAGCGATATCGCGCGCCGTCGAGACTGTCGCCCTTGGCCGCTACATCCCCACCATGCTCGACCTGTCAGTTGCTATCGACAACTCGCGAGAGAACCAAACCTACAACACGCCAGCAATCGCAACCCTCTACCTCATCAACGCTCAGCTCGAGTGGTTGCTATCGCACGGCGGGCTCTCGTATGCTGCCAAACGTTCGGCAGACTCAGCCGCCATCCTGTATCAGTGGGCCGACAGTGCGGCGTATGCACAGCCTTTCGTCAGTGACCCCGCACTCCGGTCACCGGTGATTGGAACGATCGACTTTGACGATAGTGTGGATGCGACAGCGGTCGCGGCCACACTCCGTGCTAATGGTATCGTCGACACCGAGCCGTATCGTAAGCTTGGCCGCAACCAACTACGCATCGCGCTCTTTCCCTCGATCAACCCTGATGACGTCGAAGCCCTCACCCAGTGCATCGACTTCATTGTGGGCCGACGCTAGCGCCGCCGACTTTAAACCCCTGGACCCCTAACTCGGTCTATCTCTAGGGAAGGCTAGTGCTCACCCCCCCAGGATGCCGATGCATCGCTCAGCTGATCGAGAGACTTGGCATCCACGGCGGACGGTCATTTTCGTAGTCACGAATTTTAGCCTCTTTGGTCAAGCTGATCCCGATCTCATCGAGACCAGCGAGTAACCGCGCCTTCGCAGTTGGGTCGATCGCGAATCCGAACTCAAGCGAGGCACCTGGTACGCTCACGCGCTGGCTCTCTAAGTCCACCAGGATCTCCGTAGCAGGTTCTTTGACAACCAACTCAAGCAATGCTTGCACCTCTTGCTGGCTCAACTCCACCGGCAGCAGGCCGACTTTCAACGAGTTGTTACGAAAAATATCGCCAAACCGTGGCGATATCACGACCCGGAAACCGTAGTCCATTAACGCCCATACCGCGTGCTCGCGTGAGGAACCAACCCCGAAGTTCTCTCGTGCGATCAAGATCGTCGATCCCGCAAACTGTTGCTTGTTCAGAACGAACTCAGGGTCTTGGCGCCATTCAGAGAACAATCCTTCACCAAAACCTGTACGTTCGACACGCTTGAGCCACTCACTCGGAATGATCTGATCGGTGTCGACATCTGATATCGCTAACGGTACCGCGTGTCCGCGTAGTTCAGTTACAGGCTCCATTCCCTCTCCCTCTTTCTCGATCGTTGTTGTGACTAGTCCAGATCGCTTGGCGAACTAAAGGTACCGCGCAGCGCCGTTGCGGCTGCGATCGCTGGCGAGACCAGATGGGTACGCCCTCCCCGACCCTGTCGCCCCTCAAAGTTACGATTCGAAGTTGAGGCCGCCCGTTGACCAGGCTTAAGCTGATCCGGGTTCATGCCCAAACACATGGAGCAACCAGGCTCCCTCCACTCCGCTCCCGCAGCACGAAAAATCCGATCCAGACCCTCGGCTTCGGCTTGCTGCATCACACGACGTGAACCAGGCACCACCAGGGTGCGTACAGAAGGGTTGACATGTCGACCCTCAAGGACCGCAGCGGCGATCCGAAGGTCTTCAATGCGCGAATTGGTGCATGATCCGATGAACACGACATCGACTCCGATAGCGCGGATCGCTGTCCCTGGGCGGAGATCCATATAGCGTAAAGCACGATGAGCAGCCTCACGTTGCGGCGCGAGTGCAAACTGATCCGGATCGGGGATCGTGCCATCGATATCGACAACCTGCGAGGGATTCGTCCCCCAACTGACCTGCGGCCTCAGCGTGGAAGCTTGGATCCGGACCTCTGTATCAAATGCCGCATCTGGATCACTTGCGAGCTCATTCCAAGCCGCCGTCGCCTGTCCAAAGAGTTCACCTTGAGGAGCAAATTCGCGACCCGTAAGATACGCAAAGGTCGTGGCATCGGGCGCAATCATGCCCGCACGAGCGCCAGCTTCGATGCTCATATTGCAGACCGTCATACGAGCCTCCATCGACAGATTGGTAATGGCCTCACCGCGATACTCAATCACATGGCCAATACCTCCACCCGTCCCGATCTGCCCGATGATGGCCAGAATGAGGTCTTTGGCGAAGGTCCCCTCTGGGAGTGCGCCATCAACTGTCACCGCCATCGTCTTTGGTCGGACCTGGGCCAGCGTCTGCGTGGCCAAAACATGCTCTACCTCGGAGGTACCAATTCCAAAAGCAAGAGCGCCAAACGCTCCATGGGTTGCGGTATGCGAGTCACCGCAGACGATCGTCAAACCCGGCTGGGTGAGTCCCTGCTCCGGACCAATCACATGTACGATTCCCTGGCCCTGTGAGCCCATGGGATAGTACCTGATCCCATACTCATCACAGTTGCGCGCCAATACTTCCAGCTGTTTTGCGCTGATCGGGTCGGCAATTGGGCGGTCGATATGCTCGGTAGGAACGTTATGATCGGCCGTTGCGACGGTGAGGTCTGGACGACGAACTCGGCGATTCGCCAGCCGCAACCCATCGAAGGCCTGCGGAGAGGTCACCTCATGGACAAGATGTAAATCGATATAGATCAGGTCTGCCTCTCCCGGTCCTCCTCGATCCACTAGGTGAGACTCCCACACCTTCTCGGCGAGCGTCTTTCCGTTGACCACTGGTCACTCCCCCTTTCCATGGTTCACTCGAACCACCTCCATCACCCACGACAATGCAGGCCACCCACCAACAGCGCCCACACGCAACCCTATGGCAGGTAGCCGCGCACCCGTTTAACGCTTGCGTTGACCAGCGCGGTCGAACTACGCCCGGCGAATCGCTACTACCTCGACCTTGAGCCGTCCACCTGGCGCCTGGTACTCCACTAAATCACCAGCGGCTGCACCTATCAGTGCCTGACCAAGAGGTGATGTCGGCGATACGACCTCTACTCCGGCGAGTCGTTCCTCAATCGAACCGAGGAAGTACTCACTCACCTCATCGTCTTCCTCATACCGCAGGGCCACCACCAGTCCAGGACGCACACTGTCGACGTCCGCCCCCTCGTCGGTGACGACGACGGCATTTTCGAGCAACGACTGAAGCTGGCGTACTCGTGCCTCCATCTTTCCCTGAGCATCCTTGGCCGCGTGGTAATCACCGTTTTCGCTGAGATCGCCGAGTGCACGGGCAGACTCGATAGCCTTGGCGATCTCGATTCTGCCTGTGGTGGTGAGTTCATGGAGCTCAGCGACCAGTGCGTCATAGGTAGCTTGGGAGATCGTAGTATCCGTCATGACAGACACTCTAGCGTCTCACCCACCATAGCACTTGCCCATCAAAATGGTCCTTCCTTCGGCACCTCCGACGAGTTCCAACCCCGAACTAGCAAGCAACAGATGCGAGAACGCCCCTAGCAACGCGGTACTCGACATATCACCAAGCGCAATCGCCCACCAGTTTCGGATTTTTGCGAAAACGGCCTACAATAGTCGAGTACACAGATTTATTGAGCCATAGTTGTATTAAGCCATAGTGACAAGGGTGGAATAGGTGAAGTATCGTATTGCCGTGGTCGGCGGAGACGGCATTGGACCAGAGGTGACCCGAGAAGCCTTGAAGGTCGCCCGGTCGGCTGGTGCAGTCTTGGAGACCCAGGAATTTGAACTCGGCGCGGCTCACTACGAGCACACCGGTGAGGTGCTGCGCGACGAGACGCTAGCGGAGCTCATGAGCTTTGATGCCATCCTGCTCGGAGCTATCGGCCCTGCGATCGGTTCAACCACGGTCCCCTCGGGCATCCTCGAGCGAGGTCTGCTGTTGCGTCTCCGCTTCGCTCTCGATCTCTACATCAACCAACGCCCCTTCCTTACCCTCGATCCGAGCGTTACCATCACCCACAAACCCGTTGATATGGTGGTTATTCGTGAGAATACCGAGGGTGCCTACACTGGCGAAGGCGGGCTCCTGCGCAAGGGAACCGCCTACGAAGTGGCCACCCAGGGCTCAGTAAACACCCGCAACGGTGTCGAGCGAGCGATTCGCTTTGCCTTTGATCTCGCCCAAACAAGAGAGCGCAAGTTGCTCACGCTCGTACATAAGACGAACGTCCTCACGTACTCCGGGGATTTGTGGTATCGAACCTTTCTTGAGGTCGCGGCGGAATATCCGGCCGTAACGACCAGCTATAACCACGTTGATGCTGCTTGCATCTATCTTGTCGAGGCGCCAGAACGTTACGACGTGGTGGTCACCGACAACCTCTTTGGCGACATACTGACCGACTTAGCCGCAGCGGTCTCCCAAGGTATTGGTTATGCGGCCTCGGCGAATATCAACCCCGCACGCACAGGCCCCTCGCTCTTTGAACCGGTGCACGGTGCAGCACACGACCGCGTCGGGACGGGTCAGGCAAACCCCTACGCCGCCATCAGGTCGGCAGCGATGATGCTCGCCTTCCTTGGAGAGACAGCAATCGCCACAAAAATCGAACACGCACTGACGGTTTTGCCCCCTTCGGGTGCAACGACCGCCGAAATAGGTGATTTCTACGGAGAAAGGGTAGCGCACTAATGCCAATACAAGCAATGAAATACGTCTGGATGAATGGCGAACAGGTTCCTTTTGAGGATGCCAAGGTTCATGTTCTCACACATGCACTCCACTATGGTTATGGAGTCTTCGAAGGTATCCGCGCCTATGAGACTCCACGAGGCTCAGCGATCTTTCGACTCACCGACCATATCAACCGCTTCTATGAGTCGGCCAAGATTCTGATGATGGAGATCCCTTACGCACCCGCCGAGCTCGTGGAAGCCACCAAGCGACTTGTCGGAGACAACGAATACGCATCGTGCTACATCCGTCCCATCGCCTATCTCGGCTACGGTGAGATGGGCTTAAACCCACTGACCGGTACGACTGATGTCGCGATCGCTACCTGGCCGTGGGGTGCTTACCTCGGCGATGAGGGCCTCGCCAAAGGCATTCGAGCGAAGATCTCTTCCTTCAAGCGTCATGACCCCAACATTATCCCGCCAGCCGCCAAGACGACCGGTGGATACATCAACTCGGCGCTCGCCAAAGCAGAGGCCATCAAAGCAGGCTACGATGAGGCCATCATGCTCTCTGGCCAGGGTAATGTTAGTGAATGCACAGGCGAAAACATCTTCATCGTTAAGGATGGCACGCTCTTCACCCCATCTGACGCCTCGGGAGCGCTTTCAGGCATCACCCGTAAGACCATCACCCAGGTCGCCAAGGATATGGGTATCGAGACACGCGAAGCCCAGCTCCTCCGAACCGACCTCTATCTTGCTGATGAGATGTTCATTACTGGCACCGCCGCCGAGGTAGTGCCGGTAAGTTCGGTCGACGATCGCTTGATCGGAACAGGCGAGCCTGGCAAGATCTCCAAGGAACTCCAGCGTCGATACTTCCAGATCGTCACTGGCAACGAACCTGCCTACGATCACTGGCTTGAGTACGTGAAGGGTTAACGTTCTGCGTCACGTTGCTATCTACGATACGACCCTACGAGATGGGTCCCAACAGGAGGGTATCGCCCTCACCGTTGAGGACAAGCTGCGCGTTGCCCGCCAGCTCGACATTCTTGGGGTACAGTTCATCGAGGGAGGTTGGCCGGGAGCTAATCCGAAGGATGCGGCGTTTTTTGCCCGAGCATCCGATGAGCTGAACCTCCATACTGCCCAGCTGGTAGCCTTTGGCTCAACCCGCCGCGCAAATGGGGATGTCAATAGTGACCCGAATCTCCAGGCTCTGGTAGATAGTGGCGTCACTCACGTCTGCATCGTCGCCAAGGCCTGGGATTACCATGTCGTGCACGCGCTTCGCACCTCTCTCGAAGAGGCGCTTGCCATGGTGCGAGATTCGGTCGCCTTCTTGACCAGCCACGGTTGCCACGTGCTGCTCGACGCTGAGCACTTCTTTGACGGCTTCAAGGACAATCCAACCTTCGCACTCTCGGTACTTACTGCTGCCGAGGAGGCCGGAGCAACCACACTGGTGCTCTGCGACACCAATGGCGGAACCCTGCCATCAGAGGTTCCCACGATCATGAGCAGTGTCAACGAGCGGGCGGGGCTTCCCATCGGAGTCCATTTTCACAACGACTCGGGCTGTGCCATAGCAAACTCACTCATAGCCGTCGATCTCGGAGCCAGCCAGGTACAGGGGTGCATCAACGGCTACGGAGAGAGGACGGGTAATGCCAACCTTGTCCCTATCATTGCGGCACTCTCACTCAAACAGGAGATCATCACCATCCCACCCCACAATCTTGAACTCCTCACCTCAACCGCCCGTCACATTGCAGAGATCACCAATCTCCCACTCGCTCCACAATCTCCCTATGTGGGCGCATCTGCCTTCACGCACAAAGCCGGCCTCCATGTCAGCGCCATCGCAAGGCGCAGCGATGCCTATGAACACATCAATCCTGAGCTCGTCGGCAACCATAGTCGCTTTGTCGTGTCAGAGATGGCAGGCCGTCAAACCCTCCTGATCAAAGCGGGGGAACTCGGACTCGAGCTCACCGACGACGCGACCACCTCACTGTTGCAGCGCCTGAAGGATCTCGAACATCAGGGATATCACTTTGAAGTCGCAGATGGTTCACTGGAACTGTTGATGCGCCATGCTCTCGGCTGGACACAGCCCTATTTTCATGTGGAGTCCTACCGGGTGACGACCGACGGCTATCACGGACCTGATCTGCTTACCGAAGCGACGGTGAAGGTGCAGGTACACGGCCAACGAATCATCGCTACCGCTGAGGGGAATGGACCCGTCCATGCACTCGATCAGGCGCTCCGACAGGCGCTACAGACCACCTACCCCTCTCTCGCCACCATGGGGCTTGATGACTACAAGGTGCGCGTGCTGGACACCTCAAGCGGCACCGATGCCGTTGTCCGGGTCCTCATCGACTTCTCCGACACTGAGACCCAGTGGACGACCACGGGAGTCTCCACCAACATCATCGAGGCGTCGTTTTCGGCACTGACTGAAGGCTTCGTCCTCGCACTCGTGAAAACCATCACAACTGAAGGGAATGCACCATGAGTCAGCCAGACATGGTCGAGATTAGTAAGGGTGAACGCGCACCGTTGTTCTGGGCCGAACCCGTCAACCCAGTCGAGTTGGCGCTCGATCGACCCGCAGAGCTCACTGGCCGCAAGCTTGCCCAGGGGCAGCTGAACGGGCGCCCGGGCCCGGATCAAGGCTACGCACTCACGCTCTACGGACACCTTGCGGACCAGCTCCAAACCCTACCCACAGAACAGCGCTCCGATATCCAGGCCGGCGTAGTCGCCATCGCTATGGCGATTGCAGGAGGACTGGGACGCGCGCCTGTTCTGGCAGATCTCAAAGTAGTCCTCGAACACTTCGGTTACCTCGGGGGTGCCACCTCAGAGCAGATCCGTATCCGCCAAGACCGCTTCAAGGGGGTCGCCCACAACTACCAAGCGTTACGGCGCATGGTCGCTTTTACCGAGATGGAGCTCAACCTCCAAGAATAACTCGTGGACCCTTGCCCCACGAGAGGTAGTGCCACGTCCAGTTGATCATCACTGAAGCCTTGTTCCGCGAGCCTAAAAGGGTGACCACATGGAGGCCGAGCCAAGCCAACCAGGCCGTGGTCCCACTCAGGCGTATGCCACGACCCACCTCCGCAACGGCGGCGCGCCGGCCAATCGTCGCCATCGTCCCCTTGTCACGATAGCGGAAGGGATAGGTCGCCTCCCCCTTGACTAAGACACCGATTTGGCGAGCGGCATGGCGCCCTCCTTGAATAGCTGGCTGGGCGAGCTGGGGCAAGGGGTTCCCAGTGGGATCAGAGGCGAGCGCAACGTCCCCGATAGCAAAGATCGACTCCGAGCCGAGCACACGTAGGTCGCCTCCGACCATGAGGCGCCCACTTCGACCGGTGGGTAGGCCCAGCCGCCCGATTACCGACGGCACTGCCACGCCGGCCGCCCAAAGAACGAGACCATTCTGGATCTCACGGCCACTGTGCAACAGGATCACCCCCGGCTCCACCGCCTGTACCGCCTCCTTGAGCAGTACGGTGACGCCACGGGTGCGCAACTCCCGTCGCGCGTACTCCGAGAGTCCCTCATTAAAAGCCTCCAAGAGACGGGACTGTTGCTCGATGAGAATCACCTTCACATCATCGGGATTCAGGCTGGTATAGTCGGTATAGAGGGCCTTATGGGCGAGTTCAGCGATGGCACCCGCAAGCTCAACCCCCGTCGCACCACCACCGACTACCACAAAGGTGAGCGCACCATCACGGACCCCATGAGCAACGGCTTGCTCAAACTGATGAAAGAGATGGTTTCTCACGTCAAGCGCCTCGTCGAGTGTATAGATCGCATGCGAATACTCACGAGCACCCTCAATGCCGAAGTAGTTTGCGGTCGCACCCAGCGCGAGGATGAGGTAGTCGTAGTCGATGGTACGCCCGTCCTCGAGCACGATGAACTTGCGCTCAGCATCCACCGATGCCAACTCACCCTGTTGGAACTTGGTCCGGGCCATACTCCGGATCACCGTCCGTATAGGAAAGGCAACGTCGCCGGGGTTGAGTCCAGCCGTCGCCACCTGGTAGAGCAATGGCTGAAAAGTGGCGAAATTATGACGATCAACCAAGGTAACGTCGGCAGACAGCTTCGAGAGTTCCTCCACCGCCGCCAGACCAGCAAAACCCGCACCAACGACGACCACCTTTGGACGACTCGGGGCTCCAGGGGCATCGACCGCTGCCGTCTTGCGCTGACGCATTCGTGTCGCAATCATCCTTACCTCCTCGTACTTTCGATCGAGCATAGTAGACACCATGCCCGCCATGGTTGTCCGTAACGATCCCTTAATCTTGTGCGGTCTTGGTCTCCAATCGACGTGTCTGATGAGCAAGGAGCTGCAGTGCCTCGGAGTCTGAGTGCATGACGATCCCTACACCAACCACACGAGCCTGCTTGAGGCGTTCCACCACCGATGGGGAGGGCACAAACCCGGGCGGAGTCACGACTACCCAAACCGGCAACAATCGAACAAGCATGACCGCCAGCGAGAGCGCAAATCGACCGTTAGCGTCGAGGCGACCGGCGGGTTCATTCGCCAAAGGGAGCAGGCCAACCTCCTCAAGAACCGCTCGAAACGACGGAACCTTTCCGAGCCGAGGGGGCCCTATCCGCACCGCTAGCGCGAGATGTTCGAGCACCTTGAGCGAGTGCATAGGCACAAAGCCCCCAAAGGCGATACCGAGCACGGAGCGCGCCTCCCGACTGCCGACTCGAGCACCAAGGACACTGATCGCAGCGTGGGGATCCAAGCCAAGAAAAGCCCGAACAACCGGCTCCGGTGGGCCGCCGGTCAAGAGCATCGTCTCACCCTCAGCGAGCTTCCATGTCCCTAAACGTAGCGTCGCATCGCCATAGGCGACCGAACCCTGCACTTCAAGCACCGTCTTAGGTGTCACGGACCTCTCCCTGCCACCAACTGACCAGCGAGACACCAACGATTCCCATGATGACCGAAAAGCTCGTTCCCGTGATCACGTACTCGAGGAAGAGTCCGTGGGCCCCAAAGGCGTTGTTCAGTTGCACCAACGGGGCAAGGGCACACCCAGCGAGCGCAACGGCGAGCACCCCACTCACCCATCGCTCTTGCGCGAGATGGACATCTGTGGCCATCACCCGAAGCGCGACTCCCGCGCCAAGGAAGCCCACACCGCAACCAAGTGCGATGACCACAGCGGTCCCAAAACCGATGAGAAAGCTCACCCGCCAGGCAATGCCGATCGCCATCACAACGAGTACGCTCGACAACAACGCCGGCACCACCGACCCACGCCGCCCATAGGATCCGCGCGTCCGCGGCAGAACCCCGAGGAGTCCCTCCGGCGACACGAGTGTCGCAGCGATGGGACTCAACTCCCAACCAAGCCAACAACCAATGGCCGCCACAAGCGGTCCGAGCACCAGCAGCCCCTCGGCAAGACCGATACCCAACGGCACGAGTGCCAGTGTCACGAGCAGTACCCGCAACCATGTCCTTGTCTCCAGTCGAACAACGCTAATCGCGCCCAGGGTCAACCCAGGATAACGCAACAACGACGATAGACTCAACGACTGCTCAACAAAACGTCCATCCAGAGCACGTGCCCGTTGCACCTGCGGCGCCCAACGGGACCCGACTAGGACAACGATCCCGATAAACAGCGCGAACACCGATCGCTCCAGGGCACCGTCTCCAATGAGCAGGTGGGATACGCCGCGTTGAATGACCAGCGCAGTGCCACTTGCCACTCCGACGATCCAGAGCAACACCCCAAGCCCTAGGCCCAGATCGATCCCGATACCCGCCACCGTCCACCGGTTTAGGCCAACCATCCAGAGGGCGAGCGCACCCGCCAGCAGCAACCAAGGTGCCACGTCTTGGTGGATGAGGCCCTGGTGGCGCAGTGCGTACCAGGCAACCGCTGCGTAGGCGATCGTGACCACCACGACCACTACGGCCACCGCACGACTCCAGCGCTGCCCAAGGCTGATAGCACTCGCGACGAAGAAGGCTGAGAGCAGACCGCCTCCGAGCGCAGCTCCAGGCAGCGAGTGCACGACCTTGTCGAGATCACGATCAAGAACGGCCACGAAGACGATCAAACTGACAACCCCCCACAACACTGGTTTACGCCAGGCACGCAGGGCAAGAGGGGTCACGTCAACCGCCAGACACCTCGGTGATCTTCGACTTCGTCGACAGGAAGGGCATCATCGCACGCAGCGTAGCGCCAACTTGCTCGACCGGTTGGTCCTTTGCCTGCTGGCGGAGTTGATTGAAGTGGGGACGCCCAGCCGCCATCTCGTCGATGAGTTCCCGCGCAAAGGTTCCATCCTGAATCTCGCCAAGAATCCGTCGCATCTCTGCCCGCGTCGCCTCGTTCACCACCCGTGGCCCACGCGTGAGTCCCCCGTACTCCGCAGTCTCTGAGACCGAGAACCACATACCGGCTAATCCATTTTCATAAAGCAGGTCGACAATGAGCTTCATCTCGTGCAGGCACTCGAAATAGGCGGACTCCGGCTGATAGCCAGCCTCGACCAACGTGGTGAAACCAGCGACGATGAGCTCGCTCAAACCACCACAGAGCACCACCTGCTCACCAAAGAGATCCGTCTCCGTCTCTTCGGCAAAGGTCGTGTCAAGTACGCCAGCCTTGGTGGAACCGATACCCCATGCATAGGAGAGAGCGAGCGCGTGACCGGTCCCCTGTGGGTCATTTGCGACAGCGATCAGCGACGGAACGCCGCCACCCTCTTCGTAGGTGCGGCGCACAAGGTGTCCAGGGCCCTTTGGGGCCACCATCATCACCGTTACGTCCTCAGGTGGAACGATCTCCCCGAAGCGGATGTTAAAGCCATGGGCGAAGCCAAGCGTTTGACCTGGACGAAGGTGTGGAGCTACCTCGTTGTCGTAGATCTCTTTTTGCACCGTGTCGGGTGCGAGAAACATGATAAGGTCCGCCCAAGCGACCGCCTCTGGCACCGACAGAACCTCGAGTCCACTAGCCCACGCCTTATCGCCAGAGGCCGACCCCGGGCGAAGCGCAACACGAACCTTAACGCCGGAGTCGGACAGGTTCAGTGCGTGGGCATGTCCTTGCGAACCATAGCCGATGATGGCAACACGGGTGCCATTAATGATGGATGGGTCTGCGTCCTTGTCGTAGTACATGTGAGCCATTTACGATACTCTTCCCTTTCTCGGTCGACGTGTCGGTTTTGGTAGCTTGCTAAGAGCAATCCTACCGGTTCGTTGCAGCTCAATCAGACCAAACTCAGCCAGGAATGCCTCGACGTCGTCAAGCTTCTCTGGAGAGAGCGCGAAGACCACAGTCAATCGATCCATCGAGACGTCGATGATCTCACCATGAAAAATCTCTACCAGCTCCATCACCTTCGCCCGGGCACCCGCTTCCGCATTAATCGTGGCGAGCATACACTCATATTCGAGTGCATCCACTGGGTCGATCTCGGTAATTTTGATCACGTTGATCAACTTATGCAGTTGCTTCGTGATCTGTTCAAGTGGCACTGTCTCGACGTCGACCACAATGGTGAGACGCGAAAAGCGTTCATCGTCAGTAGGTGCAACCGCTAGCGAGTAGATGTTAAAGCCGCGTCGGGAGAAGAGCAACGCTACCCTGGCAAGCACGCCAGCTCGGTTCTCTACTAATACACTCAGGATATGATGGCGGCCCTCCACCGGGGGACGAATCGATCCAATCGGTACGAGGTTCGATGATCGCTCCGCCATCATCGACTCCCCTGCTGGTGCGGAGGCAACACGATGTCATCATTTGGCGCGCCGGCCGGCACCATCGGATAGACCTTTTCGAAGGTGTCAACCCGAAAGTCAATCACTACCGGTCGGTCATCGATCTGGTTCGCCTTCTCGATGACTGGGTCAACTTCACTGACCTGGTCGACACGGAAACCAACCGCGCCCATTGCCTCAGCCCACTTGACATAGTCAGGCAGATCGGGTGAGAGAAAGACCTCGGAGTACCGCTCCTCATAGAACATCTCCTGCCACTGGCGTACCATACCAAGATAACCGTTGTTCAAAATAGCAACCTTGATTGGGATGCGTTCAGCCGTCGCCGTCACCAACTCCTGCGCCGTCATCTGGAAACATCCATCGCCGTCGATGACCCAAACCGTGCTCTGAGGACGGCCGGCTTTCGCACCGATCGCGGCCGGCACAGCAAAACCCATCGTTCCGAGTCCCCCGGAGTTGATCCACGAGTTCGGCGACGCGAACTGGAAGTACTGCGAAGCCCACATCTGATGCTGCCCAACCCCCGAAGCCACGATCGTGTCAGCCGGTGCAAGCGCCGAGAGTCGTTCAACGACATACTGAGGTTTGATAGCCGCACCGGGTAACGAGGGTTCATAGGAGTAGGGATAGTGTTCCTGCCAGGCGTGCAGTTGGGCGACCCAGGCCGAGAGATCCGCCCCTTTGGCAGGCAGGTGCCGCGTAATCTCTGGAATCACCGACTTCACATCTCCGACGATTGGAACATCGGGACGGCGCACCTTACCCAGTTCAGCCGGATCGATATCAACGTGGATAATGCGCGCCTTGGCCGCAAAGGCATCCACCTTTCCGGTCACACGGTCATCAAAACGAGCTCCGAGTGCGATCACCAAATCAGCCTGTTGCAGCGCCGTCACCGCAGTAAAGTTGCCATGCATGCCGGGCATACCAAGGCAGAGCGGATCGGAGTCAGGCAGCACTCCTCTGGCCATCAGCGTCGTCACCACTGGGATGCCAGATCGATCCACCAGTGCTCGCAGCTCCGCTGCGGCATTGCCACGGATCAACCCACCACCTGCATAGATGATCGGCCGTGTGGCCCCCGCAATCATGGCAGCCGCCTGCTCGATCATCTTGGCGTGCCCCTTGACCGTCGGCTGGTAGCCGGGCAGATCGAGCCGGCGCGGCCAGTACCACTCCATCGTATCGTTCGCCACATCTTTGGGGAGGTCGACCACGACCGGTCCAGGTCGACCTGTCGTCGCGACATGGAAAGCCTCAGCAATCACACGCGGGATGTCGCTAGCCTTGGTGATCAACCAGTTGTGTTTGGTGACCGACATCGTAATCCCTGTCGTATCGGTCTCTTGAAAGGCATCGGTACCGATCGAGGTCGTAGCCACTTGCCCGGTGATCACCACAATCGGTATCGAGTCAACGTAGGCGTCGGCGACGGCGGTGACGATATTGGTGGCCGCAGGACCGCTTGTCACAATAGCCACCCCTGGCTTCCCGGTCGCCTGCGCAAACCCTTCCGCGGCATGGCCAGCACCCTGTTCATGGCGAACCAGAATATGCCGGATCGGCGACTCCAAAAGGGGGTCATAGACGGGAAGAATCGCCCCACCAGGGAGGCCAAATACCGTCTCAACCCCCTGCATTTCAAGGGATTTAATCAACGCCTGTGCTCCGGTTAACTTCATGATCGTCTCCTCCATGCATACGCACTAGCAACGCATCGCCAATAGTTCTCCGAGCGGGCATCCTCACGAGCGTAGATACGAAAAGACCTCCCGCGAAGGGAGGTCTTGGGCACGACGCAGCGAAGAGCCGTGCCCTAACGAAGGAGTACTACCAGCGCGCGTCGAATAGTCATACGAGGAAGCATACCCAGTCTGGAGTGCTATCCGCCAGTTACCGCTCCAATATCTGCCCCTTTGACCAAAAGAGCGTACTTCCCGAGCGCTCCCTCGGTGTAGCGCGCGGGTGCCGGAACAAAAGCTTGCCGTCGAAGCTCCAGCTCTGTCTCGTCCACCAGTAACTCGATCGAGTAGGAGGGAACATCGATCACGATTCGGTCGCCATCACGGACCAGACCGATAGGTCCACCATCGGTGGCTTCCGGCGCAACATGGCCGATGCAGAACCCGTGCGTTCCGCCAGAGAAGCGGCCATCGGTGATCAAAGCAGCATCGTGACCACGCCCGGCACCCTTCATCGCCCCCGTTACCGCCAACATCTCACGCATCCCAGGTCCACCTTTGGGCCCCTCGTAGCGAATCACCACCACATCCCCAGACTGGATCTCTCCGGCGAGAATGGCGTCAAGTGCCGCCTCTTCACGATCAAACACCCTGGCAGTTCCGTCAAAATGCTCCTGATCAAGACCGGCCACCTTCACGACCGAACCTGCGGGTGCGAGCGATCCCCGGAGTACAGCGATCCCGCCAACCTTATGGATCGGCTGATCATAATGATGGACGACCTCCCCATCTGGACGCGGTGGATCATAGGCACGCAACTCTTCGGCGAGTGTTCGTCCGGTGACTGTCAGACAATCACCATGCACAAGGCCAGCCTCAAGGAGTTCGCCGAGAACCACCGGGATCCCGCCGATACGATCCAGATCGGTCATGTGGTACTTGCCATGGGGTTTTGTGTCAGCGAGGTGAGGGACTCGAGCCCCGACTCGATTGAAGTCGTCGAGGGTGAGTTCGACCTTGGCTTCATAGGCAATAGCCAGCAGATGGAGGACGGCGTTCGTCGACCCGCCAAGCGCCATCACGACAGCAATCGCATTCTCAAAAGCCGCTTTGGTCATGATTTGGCGAGGTGTGATCCCCAACTCCAACAGGTTCATCACCGCTCGACCAGCCTCAAACGCGATGTCCTCTCGGCGACGATCAACCGCCGGTGCCGAGGCAGAACCGATCTGGGCCATTCCCAGTGCCTCCGCCACGGACGCCATCGTGTTAGCGGTGTACATCCCCGCGCAGGAGCCCTTGGTAGGGCACGCGTTGCGTTCGACATCGCCAAGTCGCTGCTCGTCGATGCTGCCGGCAGCATAGGCGCCAACCGCCTCGAAGACGCTCACAATATCGAGTGTCTCACCGCGGAAGCGACCAGGAAGAATACTCCCACCGTAGACAAAGACAGAGGGGAGGTCGAGGCGGGCCGCCGCCATCATCATTCCTGGGAGCGACTTATCGCAACCAGCCAAGGTCACCATCGCGTCAAAGCGCTCAGCGTGCATCATCAGCTCTACCGAATCCGCTATCACCTCGCGAGAGACCAAGGAGGAGTGCATGCCTTCGTGACCCATCGATATCCCATCCGAAACGGCAATGGTGCCGAACTCCAGCGGCACACCGCCGGCGGATCGCACGCCGGCCTTCGCACGCTGTGCGAGATCAGAGAGCACGAGATTACAGGGAGTCACCTCGTTCCACGAGGATGCGATGCCGATCTGAGGCTTCGAGAAGTCCTCATCATTGAGGCCAACCGCCCGCAGCATCGCCCTCGCTGGTGCTCTCCTCGGCCCTTCAGTCACCTCTTGGCTACGAATGCGAATCGACTTGGTATCACTCATCGTTTGGTTTCCCCTCTGGTCGTGGTGCAACTCTAAGCCACTGTAGCCTCACTCGACCCTGGACGACGCCGCGCCAGCTGCGCTCTCGACGTCTCGGGAACGGACGCCACCACGACGAGCAAATCAGCCAGCCCCGCTGCGCGCCTCATCTGCCAGCTCGACCAAGGCCTGACGGGCGTCAGCACCCGAAACCTGGCGTCCGTGTTGACGCATCACCTGCCCCAACAAAAAGCCGGCGACCTTCTCGTCACCGCCCAAATAACGACTCCATTCATCGGGAAACTGCGCAATGATCCCCTCCACAATCGCCCTGATCGCGCCCTCATCACGAGCTCCAAAGCCGAGCTTGGCCATCAACTCTGCGGCCGGGGCAGGATCCGTGCAGGCCTCGCGCAGAAGGACCTTCACTTGCGAGGCACCCAATTCCCCCCGATCCTCCATGGCGAGTACCGCGACAAAGCGTTCCGGAGTCAAGACACCGATATCGGCAAACAATGCCGTTAACTCGTTGGCACACCGCGCAGCCGCACGTGTTGGTGTGATGCCAGCATCGATAGCAGCCCGGAAATACGGCCAGCATTCATCGGTGATGATGGTCTCACGAAGGTCATCACGCAACTGGGGCAGGATCGTCACGACATCACCACGCCGCTTGCTCGGAAGTTCTGGGAGCTGTGCTCGACGCTCCTCAATCAGGGTGAGGTCAGGGGCTACTGGCGGTAGATCGGGTTCGGGGAAGTAGCGGTAGTCATTGGCCTCCTCCTTCAGGCGTAGGGCTCCAGTCAACGAACGCTCCTCGTCCCAGAAGCGCGTCTGTTGGATCATCACCCCCCCATCCTCATAGAGCTGCACCTGGCGGCGACCCTCAAACGTCAGCGCACGCACTAACGAACGAAGGGAGTTCAGGTTCTTGATCTCTACTCTTGTCCTAAATTGCGTCTCACCAATCGGACGCACTGAGACGTTGGCATCGACTCGTAGAGATCCCTCCTCCATACGCCCATCGCTTGCGCCGACCGCCACCAGGATGGCACGCAGTTCAGTCACGTACTCCTTGGCCTCCTCCGGATCGCGAATATCGGGAGCAGAGACGATCTCAAGCAGTGGAACGCCTGACCGGTTATAGTCGATGAGCGAATACGCAGCGGACTCAATGCGTCCATGTCCCCCGCGGTGGACTAATTTGCCGGTGTCCTCCTCAAGGTGGGCTCGTTCGATACCGATCACGCGTCCTGAGGGTAGCTCGAGGTGTCCATTGGCATTGATAGGCACATCGTACTGCGAGATCTGATAGTCCTTGGGCATGTCAGGGTAGAAGTAGTTCTTCCGATGAAACTGACTGCGTTGGATCGTAGCGTTCAGTGCTAAGCCAACTCGAATGGCAAAATCAACCGCCTGCGCGTTCATGACCGGAAGACTCCCGGGCAACCCGAGACAGACGGGACAGATCGACGTATTGGGTTCCTCACCAAAGGCGTTCGGACATCCACAAAATAACTTACTCTTGGTCTTGAGCTCCGTATGGACCTCTAGACCGATCACATACTCCCAACCCTCGGCCGGCCCGGTTGTCGCTCGCTGGGTCAACGTAATCCCTCCTCGACGGCGTAGGCTCCACGAAACAGTAGCTGCTCTGAACGAGCAGGACCAAGCAGTTGCACGCCGATCGGTAGGCCATCGGAGTCGACCCCAGCCGGAATGGAGAGGGCGGGATCACCCGATAGGTTGGAAGGTATCGTGCAGATGTCTGATCGATACATCTCCACCGGATCCGCCGCGCGCTCGCCGATACGAAAGGCCGTTGTCGGCGAAGTAGGGCTCAAAAGCAGATCAACACTCGTATATGCACGATCGAATGCGGCGCGAACCAGCGAGCGTACCCGCTGGGCGGTGACGTAAAATGCATCGTAGTATCCAGCCGATAATGCATAGGTTCCCAACATGATTCGACGCTTGACCTCAGGTCCAAAACCCTTCGTCCGAGTCGCAATCATCATCTCCTCTACAGTGGCTCCCGACTCACGGAGTCCATAACGGACACCGTCATAACGGGCCAGATTGGACGAGGCCTCAGCTGGAGCCACAACGTAGTAGGCCGCAAGACCGAAGGCAAGCTCGTCAAGTCTGATCTCGGTGACCGTCGCACCCGCCTGTTGCAGGGCATCGACCGCTCGTACCAGTGCAGCCTGGACTTCGGGGCTTGCGATCTCGACAAGGTTCGTCACCACACCAATACGCACACCGCGTACCCCTTCGGCTAGCGAGGACAGGAGCGTTGGCGCTATCTCTTGGAGCGAGGTCGCATCCCTTGGGTCATGACCCATGATGCACTCGGCAACGAGCGCGGCATCCTCAACGGACGCGGTGAGCGGACCGATCTGATCGAGCGAGGAGGCAAAAGCGAGGAGGCCGTACCGGGAGACTCGACCATAGGTCGGCTTGAACCCAACGATCCCAGTCAACGCGGCAGGTTGACGGATTGAGCCTCCCGTATCCGACCCGAGTCCAACGAGCGCCATCCTGCTTGCAACGGCGGCAGCAGAGCCGCCTGAGGATCCACCAGGTACCCGTTCAAGGTCATAGGGGTTCTTGGTGATCTTGTAGGCAGAGTTCTCCGTTGAAGAGCCCATAGCAAACTCGTCAAGGTTGGTCTTACCAAGGACAATGCCATCCTGATCGGTGATGCGGTCGACGACCGTTGCATTATAGGGAGGAATCCAACCCTGGAGGATTTTTGATGCAGCGGTAGTCGGAAATGTCGTCGTACAGAGGTTATCCTTTAGCGCGACCGGCACCCCTGCCAATCTGCCGAGTTTCTCTCCTCGCGCGCGCCGAGCATCCTGAGCGGCGGCCCTACTCCGCGCAGCATCGAGGTCAAGCGAGAGAAAGGCATCGATCTCCGGCTCTTGGATCGCGATCTGTTCCTCATAGGCGTCAATCACCTCAACAGTGGTGATCTCGCGTTCCTCCAACCGACGCTGCAGTTCAGCGATCCCCCAATCGAGAATCTCGTCGTTCATTGTGCTCCTAAGATACGAGGTACGCGAAAATAGTCCTCTTCGGCGCTTGGAGCCATGCCGAGGACGACATCCCGATCGATCCCTGGCTGGACAACATCATCTCGAAGGAGGTTGACCGTCTCCAGTGGATGATCCATCGGAGGGTACTCAGATAGATCCTCGGAGTTCATCACCTCAATAACGTCGAGAATCCGGGAAAGCGTATCTTCATACTCCCGAAGTTCCCCATCGCTCAACGACAGCCGCGCCAGCTGCGCGATATGGGCGACATCCGCTTGGTCGATCCGTTTTGTCATCCTCCAGAGCCTAGACCTCGTCGTAGGCGAGTCAGCCAATCACGAGGCACCACAGAGGAAAAGCAGCTAGCTCGTGATCGCCTTCATCAACGTCGACATCGGATCGTCATCCGTTCTCCCCGCGAAAACTTGTGTTAAACCAAGGAGTTTCGTCATATCGCCCGTCACGAGTATTTTTCCAGCGATGAACGACTCAATGGCTCGCTGGGGATTGAACTCTACAAAAAGAGCCTTTGCCGTCTCGTAGTCGAGCGATACGGTAAGGTCCGCCTCGTCGAGCTCCCCTAGGTCGAGCTCGACGACCCCTGAAGACGTGTCGAGATACGCCTTCAAAGGTTCCTCCTGGAATGGACAACCGGAGATAATCTGGTTCATTCTGAGTGCGACATCGACTCGCATCGGTTCGATACCAAGTCGCTCTGTGATCCCTCGAAACTCGTCAAGCCATTGGGGACTCAAGAACTCATACTGACTCAGCCCATCGAGCATCGAAATGTCGAAATCTGCCATACGTCAAACCGCCTTTTCTCTTCGTATCACTCTACAAGCTCGTAATGATCGGGAACATTCCAACCATCCGATCTGCTCACGGAATGACTAACAGATTGATACTCGCGCCATAGAGCACCGTCTGGCCAGCTCCAGGGCTCTGGTATTGAACAATGGAGCCACCAAAGGGAGCAGATACGGTACCAATGGCAAAACCCTGGCTCTGCAAGGTCGACTCAGCCGATCCAAGGGCATCACCAACGACGTTGGGCACCTGGACGTAGTGCGGACCAAGTGACGAGACGATCGTCACGCTCGACCCAACCCCCAACACGGTCCCGGCGCTCACCGACTGCGATAGCACGTCGCCGCTAGCTACCGAGTTCGAGTACCGCTTTTGGACCTGGTAGACGAAACCCTGGTTCGTGAGATCCCCCTCTGCAGTCGCAAGCGAGGCGCCGACAACGTTCGGTACCGGCCGGGGTGCAGGACCCTTCGATACCACGAACCTCACGATGGAGTGGTAGGGAACCCGCTGATTGACTGGCGTCTCTCCCATCACAACCCCGGCCGGGACGTCTGGAGAGTATTCATACTTGGGGTCAACCCGGAAACCCTTGGCCAACAATGCACGTTGTGCCATGGCGAACTGCGCCGATTGGTAGGAGGCCACGTAGACCGGTGCGTGGCCCTTGGATACGTAGAGCACGACATCACCATCGGGGTGCACATTCGCCCCTACCGACGGACTGGACCCAATCACCCGTCCCAACGGTACGCCCGTCGAGTAACGGTCTTGGACGCTCACATGAGCAATCCCCTCACCTCGCAGGCGTTGGGTCGCAGCCACCGCCGTCAAGTTCGCAACATTGTCGACCTTGATCTCCCGAAAGTGTTGGTAAAGCACGGCCGCACCGAGCGCCGCGGCAACCAGAATCGGCAACAAGAAGAACAGGAGCCACCAAGGTCGGCGACCACCCACCTCCTCGGTCTCGGGGGGGAAGGGTTCCACGTGCACCGGCTTGGCCACCTCGAGCACTGAGGTTGGCTCATCACCCTCGTCTCCTATTGGTGCCACAAGTACGGCGGTAGCACCATCACCTCGATCCGAGGCAAGATGCTCCGTCAGGTCACCAGCGACCGTCGCCCCGTCACCAAGCCACTGCAAACTGTCGTCCATCACCGCCTCGGGGGTCATTGCGGTCAGTACTTGCCCGCCGACGAAGAGTGGCTCTGGGTTCGTGAGATCCCGAGCAAAGGCGTTCCAAAGGTGTTCGATCTCCGCCGCACTTGGACGGCGGTCCGGTTCGCGGTCCAGCATCGAAACGATGGAACTCGCGACCGGATCCTCTGGATTGGGATTGACCACTGGCTCACGAAGCCGCGCAAACGCTAGGGCCAGTTGAGTATCTCCCTGGAAGGGGATAGCGCCAAAGAGCGCCTCATACAATACAAGCCCGAGCGAATAGACGTCACTACCGGGAACCGAACGCTTCCCTTCGACCTGTTCTGGTGCCATGTATCGAGGGGTTCCCAGAATGCCGCCACCGGTCTCCGTCGCTGAGCTCTCCGACAGGGCACGCACGAGTCCGAAGTCTGCAATTCTGACACGACCTCCATCGTCGAAGAGGAGGTTGGCAGGTTTGATATCTCGGTGTAAAAAGTTGCGATTGTGCGAGTACCCGAGTGCCGAGGCCGTCGCGGCGCCGATCTGTACCACCTGGGGCGTGGTGAGCTCGACGCCTCTGGCATAAAGCTCCCGCAGTGAGCCGTTCGAGAGGTATTCCATCACCAGATACGGCTCACCCTCGTCAGAGCCCCAGTCAAAGACCTTCATGATGTTGGGATGGTTCAGCTGTGCGGCTGCCTGTGCCTCGTCACGGAATCTTCGCAGAAAAATAGGGTCGTCGGCAAGCCCGCGCTGCAACAGCTTGATCGCCACGGTGCGCCCTAACCGATCATCAACCGCCCGGTAGACAATACCAGCACCACCCGAACCTCTTCGAGCCACCACCCGATATCGGTTACTCAGGACCCGACCAATGTTCTCGTCCGTACCTGCCGCCTTCGCCAGCTCGTTACCTACCTTATGACGACCGCCTGACCTAGCGGTCAGCTCCACAAATCCAGCTATAGCCTACACCAAGGCGCACTGAAGCATTCGCACCTCTCCTGCCGGGCTTCGCCGAAGTCTCAGCAAGATCGTTCGCTCCGACCCGGGGACAGGATTGTATGCCAAGTCCCACGGGATTGTTTCCCCAAGCGTTGTGGGCGAGTTGTCGCACCCCGTGTTACTAACGCCTTATCGCACCCCGTGTTACAGGCGCGTTATCGCACCATGCGTTACAGGCGCGTTGTCGCACCCCGTGTTACAGGCGCGTTGTCGCACCCCGTGTTACAGGCGCGTTGTCGCACCATGCGTTACAGGCGCGTTGTCGCACCATGCGCCATACTGCCTGCCATCAGGCTCATGTCACTGTCTGCTGCCCTCGAGACGCAACGATCGCAGAGAGTCCAGGTAAATCGATGACTGGGATGCCGAGCTCGATCGCTTTGGCGAGTTTGGATCCCGCACGCTCGCCTGCTACGAGATAATCGGTTCTTTTAGAGACCGCCTCTATCACGCGACCTCCATGCTCGACGATGAAATCACGGATCTGCTCACGAGGGCCATCCGGGAAACTCCCGGTGATAACGAAACTGAGCCCCATCAACTGGTCCGATGTCGTAGGAGCAAGGTCGGCAGCTCTTTGTCCACGCACGCCAGCATCGATAAGCCCCGCCAAAACCTGTGACCCGTACGGATCATCTCGGAAATGGACGACAGACCTGGCTACCGTCTCACCAACACCATCCAAGGCAACCAACGCCTCAACGGTAATGGTGAGGAGGTCATCAAGTGCGCCCATCGATGATGCAACTACCTGGGCAACGTGGACACCGACATTATCGATGGCGAGTCCAAAAAGAATTCGATGGAGCGGACGTTGGCGGGCGGTTGCAATACCCACCATAAAACGTTGGATCATCTTTTCACCGACGCCAGGAAGTTGACCCAACTCGTGGGGTCCAAGACTGAATAGATCCGAGGGGATCCTCGCCAACCCGAGTTCAACGAGCTGACGTGCCCGTACTTCACCAAGACCATCGATATCCATGGCATCACGAGATCCAAAATGCATCAGACGCTGGACAAGCTGCTCTGGGCAGAAACGATTTGGACAATGAAAGTCAACCTCATCAAGTACACGGATGAGACGCGTTCCACAGCTCGGACAGAACGCAGGAAACTGGTAGCGGGCTAGTTCCCCAACCCGTGCTCCAAGCACTGGGCCCACCACCTCGGGGATGATCTCGCCTGCTTTTCGCACAACTACAAGGTCTCCTACTCGAACGTCCTTGCGCTCGATCTGCTCTGCATTGTGCAACGTTGCGCGGGAAACCGTTGAGCCTGCAACGACCACAGGTTCAAGCTCCGCAAAGGGGGTTATCTTACCGGTTTTACCGACGGAGATCTCTATCGCAAGCAGCCGGGTCAGCTGCTCCTCGGGGGCAAACTTGTAGGCAATCGACCAGCGCGGCGCTCGTGAAGTCGCGCCCACTCGCCTACGATCCTCGATGCGATCTAATTTGATCACCACACCGTCGGTATCATAATCAAGCTGGGTGCGAGCCTGATCGAGTTCCTGTATACGGGTAGCAAGCTGTTCCCGCTCGACCAACGCGGCGTGCTCTTCAACGGCGAAACCGAGAGATCCAAGTAGCGCGAGCGCCTCATGATGGGTCGCGGCCTCAATGGGCTCCTCAAGCTGATAGGCAAAAAAAGCGAGGCCGCGACTCGCAGTGATCCGAGGATTCTTCTGACGGAGACTCCCAGCCGCCGCGTTCCGGGGATTCGCAAATGGAACCTTGAGCTCCGGATCTTGGTTCAACAACTGGAACGCCGACCGGGGCAGATAGATCTCTCCACGAACCTCAAGCGGAGCATCATGGGCGATGCGTTTGGGTATCGAATCAACCGCGTAAATATTCGCCGTAACATCCTCACCTGTTCTCCCGTCGCCACGAGTCGCTGCTTGCAGCAGGATCCCATGCTCATAGCGCAGGCTCAGGGCTAATCCATCGATTTTGAGCTCCCCAAAGAGCGCCGGTTCTCCACCCAAGAGCCTCGCAAGTCGATCGACCCACGCGTTCAGGTCCTCGATCGCAAAAACATTATCGATGCTCAGCATTGGAGTCTCGTGTACTACCGGTGCGAAGAGTTGCACTGGCGGCGCACCTACTCGCTGGGTTGGCGAACTCGCCACCACGCGTTCAGGGTACTGCTGCTCGAGCTCGACCAGTTCACGATAGAGCACATCGTACTCAGCGTCGGTCAGGACCGGCGCATCAAGCGCATAGTACGCATAACTCGCTCGATCGAGCAACGACCGGAGGTCATCAATCCGATCACTCATCAGCAGTGACCCGTGCCGGCATCGCCACCATCGCTGACCCTACCACGAGGTCCTCCTGATAGAGCGCAATCGTCTGGCCGGGTGCGATACGCCGAGTTGGAGTTGCGAACTCCAACGCCGTCTCGCTGAGCACCGCCGGGACTGTGGTTCCATGAGCGCTCCCCTGAATCTGACCCTCCTTCGGCCAGCCGTCACCCAGATAGTCCATGGCGGTGGTAACGACAAGTCTGTCGGTCTGCAGTCGGTCGATGGTTCCCACCTGGATCACCCGCGTCGTCGGGTCTTTGGCCAATACATAGCGACGCATTCCATCGCCAAGGCCACCGATCCTGCGACGCTGCCCGACGGTCACCGTCTCAAAAGGACTCGCGTCCTCGTACTCGTGTCCCGTCACCGTGTCGATCACTTTGGTCGCATGCAGCGTTCCTCTCGAGGAAAGAAAACTCTCTTTACCAGCGTGCCGAGAGATAAAACAGACCTCAAGCGAATCCGGCTTAGCGGCTGTGCGCAGCTCAAGCTCGGCGGCAATACGACGGACGTCGTCTTTAGTCATCTCCCCGACAGGGAACAGTAACTTCGCTAATGAACGCTTCGGAATCACTGAGAGCACGTAGGACTGATCTTTCGCGACGTCTACCCCTCTTCGGATCAGCGGAACACCTCGATCAAAACTGATCCTTGCGTGATGGCCAGTGGCGAGGTACTCGAACCCGAGTTGAGCCGCCCGGTCAACTAGCGCAGCAAATTTGATGCTCCGGTTGCATTCAATGCAGGGGTTGGGAGTCTCTCCTCCGAGGTAGCCCCACACGTAAGGATCGACGACACTGGTTTCAAACTCCTCAGTGAGGTTGAACACCAGGTGTTTGATACCGAGTTGATGCGCCACATAACGGGCATCCTCGACGTCGGCCACTGAACAACAGCCTGAGTCCGAGGCTCCACCCCAGAGTTTGAGGGTAACACCAACCACCTCGTGGCCCTCTTGCACCGCTAACGCAGCAGCCACCGAGGAGTCAACACCCCCTGACATCGCCACCATGACTTTAGCCATGATAGAACTCCAACACTCTCGCTGGATAGTCGGTCACCACGACATCAACACCCATCGTTTGCACACGCCGTAGATCCTCCTCTTCGTTCACGGTCCAGACCCAAACTTCAAGTCCTTGATGGTGCGCCCAGTCAACGAGTTGCACACTCAGATACTCACTACCCATAAGGGTAAGCGGAAGTGAAAGCACTTCGAAGGCGGGTTCAGAGATCACTTGATTATGAAAATCTTGATACCATCGAACCGCCTCAGCACTCGATGCAGCAGTGCGTACTGCTGGGAAACGTTGCCGAAATCGAGTCAGCGGTGGATCAAGAAATGAAGCGACAACCACCCTTTTGCCCATTGCATACTCTTGCAAAAGTTCGCCAACCGCCTCCTCTACCCATGAGTCGGCCCCTAGATCCTCCTTGATGTCGATTGAGACCTCGACATCTCCACTGATGGCGAGCACCTCTCCGAGCGTTACGATCCCGACGCGACTGGAAGCGCTACCATTGCTCAGATCAAGCGTGGTGCGCAGGGCCTTGAGCGAATAGTCATGAATGGCACCGACAAGGTTTGTCGTGGGTTCAAGGTGGTCGTCATGGAACACGACAAGTTCGTGGTCCTTCGTGGGATGAATATCGAGCTCTAAAGCCACACCCAGGTCGATCGCAGCACGACGAAAGGCAGCCATCGATGACGCAACCCCCTCGCCCATACCTCCACGATGAGCGGCGATGTGTGGACACTGAAGCCTTGGTGCAGCGGTCATGTCAACCCTCCTGGAGCGACTACAATCGTAGGCGAATGCTCGATCATCTTTTTCTTCGCTTCATAGCCTCGCTCAAAACCTCCCTCAGCTCCTCGATGCTCGAGCGCGCAGGTTTAGAAGAGCAGCTCCATAACGACCTCATGCTTGGAGATCTAACCTTCGAGACCTCCTACAGCCTACCGGGAGAGGCCTCCCCACCCCACGTGCGTGCCGACCTTACGGTCGAGTGGCCCACCTGGAGCCAAGGCTCCTACCGTAGCTGGACACTCGGCGATGGTATTGAAGACCCGATCGAGATCGTCATTGAAGTAGCTCTTCGTTTCACTGGGCTAAGCGCCCTTCCGATGACGCCTCAACAGCTTCTGACCCACCTGCCACGCCACTCATCGCAGAGCATTCTCAATGCACCGATGGAACTCCAACGCGTCACCATCGAGACGAGCTATGACATCACGACCGACGACACTGAACTCAGTGCTGAGGTCGTCTACGAGACAACTTGTGTCATCGATGAGCAGGTGATCGATGACGACGAACTGGTACAGGTAGCGATCAGCCAGCTCACCGGATGGATCGCCTCCGTCCTCGTACAAGCAAGCGATATCCCTCTGACCTATCTGCAACTATGAGCACCATCGTCTACGAATACCATCCTGACTGGTTTAGAATAATGACTACCCAAAGCGATTGGAGGTAAAGCGCAGTGCGACCGATACCTGTTGCTTTCCACATCGGACCACTCGTGCTCCACACCTATGGTTTCGGCCTAGGTATCACGTTTTGGTTCGCCTACTGGTACTTGAGCCGCCGGTTCCAACACTACGGTCTATCGACAAGGTGGCTAGAAAAGTCCTTCATATGGATCATCGTCATGGCCGTGGTAGGTGCGCGAACGGTACACTGCATCGCCAATATCAGCTACTATCTCGCTCACCCAATCCTGGTGTTCGCGGTCTGGCAAGGCGGTCTCTCCTCCTATGGGGGGATCGCGGGCGGTCTGATCGTTGCTCTGTATGCACTACATAAGTACAACCCAGAAATATCTTTTCGGACAGCTGCTGACGTAACAGCTCCGGTGTTGTTGGCCGCCTGGGCCATGGGCCGATTGCTCGGTCCCCAGCTCATGTTCGCAGGTGGTGGTCATCCGACCACCGCTTGGTATGGCATGAAGTATGCCGGCGAGGTTGGCTATCGGATACCGGTGCCTATTTTTCAGTCAATCGAAACGATCATCACGTTTTCGATCGTACTGGGGCTCTCCCGACTCTACCCACAATGGAAGATGCCAGCACTCTCACTCGCCGTTACCGCCTACGGTATCTGGTCGATCGGACGCTTCTTCGATGAGTACCTTTGGCTCGCGGTGCCCCGTGTATGGGATGCCGTCGAGGTCTTCGCGCTGATCAGTCTGGCGGGGTCGATCGTACTAATGCTCGTATTGCTTTCCAGAAGAGGCAAGGACACCCCGGTGCTCGCGCCGCCACCACAACCCCTTGCAGCCGCCGATGCACATGGCTGAACATACCTCTCTCTTCACAGATAGGTATGAGCTCACCATGCTCGAAGCATCGCTCCAGAGTGGGATCGGTACAAAGCGAGCGACCTTTGAGATTTTTGGACGTGGGCTGGGGGGGCGAGCCTATGGGGTCACCGCCGGCGCCGCGCGAGTCGGTACGCTTCTCGAAGGGTTTACCTTTGACGAAGCTGATCTCGACTATCTCGGACGCAACTCCATCTGCTCCAAGGAGACGCTCGACTATCTGGCCAACTTCCGCTTTGCGGGTTCAATCTACGCCTACCCTGACGGGGAGCTCTATTTCCCCTTCTCTCCCGTCCTGCGACTCGAGGCGAGCTTCGCCGAGGGACTGATACTCGAGACGCTCCTACTCTCAGCGCTCAACTTCGACTCGGCCATCGCCACTGCGGCCTCACGAATGGCGCTCGCCGCTCGTGGGAGAACATTGATCGAGATGGGGACTCGGCGTACCAATGAGAATGCTGGTGTCGTCGCGGCGAGAGCCGCCTACATTGCGGGTTTTGCAGCGACCTCCAACCTCGCCGCTGGGCAACAATACGCGATTCCAACGGCCGGTACCATGGGGCACGCAATCGTCCTCGCTCATGACAGCGAGGCAGCCGCCTTTCGCGCCCAACGGACCATCGCGGGAGAAGCGACAACGGCACTCGTCGATACGTACGATACGCTCAACGGTATCCGCACGGCTATCGATGTTTTCGGACCCTCACTTGCCGCTATTCGCATCGATTCAGGCGATCCCTTTGCTACCTCGATCGCCGCTCGACAGCTGCTCGATAGCCTTGGGGCGACAAAAACACAGATCCTCGTCTCAGGAGATCTCGACGAGGCAGCGATCCACCGGCTACACGATGCCCCCATCGATGGCTTTGGCGTCGGCACCAAGCTTGTGACCGGTTCTGGCATCCCGACAGCGGGTTTCGTCTATAAGCTCGTCTCCATCGAGCGCGGAGGAGAACCGATTGCCGTCGCCAAACAGTCAGAGGCCAAGACCTCCGATGGCGGCGCCAAGACCGCGTACCGACGCATACGCGAACAGCACGCTATCGACGAGTTCTCAATCGATCCCGAGGCCATCATCTCCTCAACGTCTGCGGATGCGTTGCGGCCGTTGCAGGTTCCAGTGATCGTTAAGGGCGAGAGGGTTATCGATGACAATCTTGAACACTGGCGACGGCTCCATCAGGAGTCGCTCGAGGAGCTCGGATCCTATGAAGATCTGCTCTCCGCCACAGCGCCGCTGCTGCAGTGCCATTACCTTGGTCCAGGAACGGTGAAGGTCTAGCGTTCACGACTCCTACGCCTATCTGAAAGGAATCTCCTATGACCATCGAGATGACATCGCTTGAGGAGGCTGGACTCCATCGACCCCAAATTGAAGCCCTGCTACGGCATATCGAAGCCTATGTTGATGCCGGCAAAATCCCGGGGTTTGCCCTTCTCATCGCTCGGGATGACGCGATTGCGCTCCGCCATTACTATGGACTAGCTGATCCGGTCGCCCAGACCCCAATCACCGACGCAACTCTTTATCGCATCTACTCGATGTCTAAACCGATCACTTCGGTCGCGCTATTACAGCTTGCCGAGGCCGGACTGGTCGATCTCCAAGACCTAGTCGGCGACTACATCCCCTCGTTTCGCAACATCCAGGTGCTCGCTGGGGGGTCAACCTTAGAACCCTTATATCGGCCTGCCATCGAACCTGTTCGGGTGTGGCATTTGCTCACCCACACCGCCGGGTTAACCTACGGCTTTCACAATCAAACAATCCTCGATACACTCTATCGCCAGCATGCCTCTGAGCTGAACCTCCCCGCTGACCTCACACTTGGGGACCTGGTCGATCGCTACGCGCAACTTGGGCTTCTTTTTGACCCAGGTCACGGTTGGAACTACTCGGTAGCCACCGACGTCGTCGGCCGCCTGATTGAAGTCATTAGCGGTAGGCGGCTCTCAGAGTATCTTCGAACCGAAATCTTCGAACCTCTCGGAATGATGGATACCACCTTCGAGGTCGATGCTGATCAACTTGGCAGGGTCGGTGGGCTATACCTACGGACTGAAGGCGATGGAATGCATCGTCTCGGTGGGCCAGTCCCGGAACGACGAGTCTTTCCCGTCGATATGGGCGGTGGTGGACTTTACTCTACAATCGACGACTACCTACGCTTTGCATTGATGTTGCTACACCGGGGATCCTTGGACGGTAGCAGAATTCTCGGACCTCGAACCGTCGATCTGATGACGACCAATCACCTGCCCGGAGGTGCCGACGCGATCGACCTGTGCCGGTATCATCCCCAGCCGATTGACGAACCAGGCAAAGGTTTTGGCCTCGGAGTCTCTGTGGTCACTAATGCAGCTGCCGCAAAGAACTTCAGCTTGGACGGCGAATTTGGGTGGGGCGGGATGGCAAGTACAAACTTTTTTATCGCTCCTCGCGATCAGCTCAGCGTCATTTTCATGACCCAGTTAATCCCGTCAAGCGCTTACGCCTTTGGGCACGAAATTCACCGAATGTTGATACCTGCTCTGACGAGCTAACCATTGCAACCCCGTGTGTTGGTTCTATGACCCATGCCGCACCTCGTGCAAGGCGCTTCGACCACGGGCCCTCCAGGTTCAGTTCTCGCCTCACCGCAACGGGTACCAAAATAGGAACGGTTCGCCGCGTACTCGACCTCGATGGCTGTAGCCGACGTCAACCTCGCCGGGCAATCCTCCGGGACCGATCCTCAGGCAACTGCCCACACCGCAGTGGCCCTGTACACACGTTCGGGGTGGAGCTCCGAATCTGCACACCAGCAACAACGATCCTCTCCTCAAGGGGGTTGCCGGCCACAACAGCCCCGTAGATCGCTGTTCGCGCACCCGAGGGCCACACTCGCAGAGCTCCAACCGTCTCGTTACCCCTGGATGGGCACGGAAGCCCGCTGCAACCTCGGTCGCAGCTCAACGACACGGTCCTCGTCCGTCTCGTCGGGGTCCACTACGGCTACCCGCTGGCCCTTTGAGTCGACGGGGCCGTCACTAGCTACTCGACGCCAAACCTCGCCAGCCGGTGTTCGACGATGGCACGCGAAGTTGTCGAATCAACGGGGACACGCTAGCGCTTCGCGCCGCTTGTTGCTCATCCCAGCTCCGATTTGTGTGACCACTGCGCTCACTGCCACCCACGATGGAGGTCGAGCCATCCGCTGACCCAGATCTGCCCATTGGTCATTGAACGACACTCGCGTGAAGCGCCGCCGCTGGAGTCTTCTTCGTCGAAACCGTTGACGAGAATGAGCTTTTCGACCCACCGAACAGGAAGCGGCAGCTTTGCCTTCTGATACCACCGGCAGGAGGTGCACCCACCCCGATAGATGCATGACAACGTACTAGTCCACCCGTTCGTGGATTGCGGTCCACCGCCCGGACGGCAGGTGCGAACACTCCGGGGTATGCCTTACCGCACAGACGTAGTCGATACGGACACCGGCACCCCTATCCCTCGGCTCAGTCATCCTCATGAGGGGAATCAAGGGGAGAGACGAGCTTCGCAATATCCACCCTGCGCGCCTCTGGGGGAATCGTCTCATAACCATGAGTCCGTGCGGCTGCCAGAGTAGCGAAATGACCAAACGAGCGATCGAGTGCTCGTAATTCATCAACGGTCAGCCAACCGGTGCCTTCATGGATACCGCTCACCTCACGCCAATCCAGGCTGAGGTCGCTGACAAATCTCCGATACGCCCTAAAGCGCTCGACGACGGTTGCAATCATCTGCTCTGCAAGCGCATTGAAGCCGCTCGTGAGCTCACCAGCATCATCGGCAACGGTGATGCCAAGATACTTGAGACGCCAAGGGTGTTCCCGTCGACTGGGAACCTCAACCGCTTCCACAAAGTCGTACTTTGCCAGCTGTCGAAGATGGAACGAGCAGTTCGCTGCCGTCGTTCCCAGAATGCGAGCGGCATCGGCCGCCGTGATACTCTCGTGCTGCCCCAGTAGATCGATCAGCGCAAGTCGTAGCGGATGCGCGAGCGCCTTGATTGAGCCGACATCTGCGAGCACTCGGGTCGGTAGGGACTCATGTTGCATCGTTGGTGGGCTACTATCTTCGTTTGGCATACATCCTCCACGAGGAGCAACGAGGCTACACAATCTCCATGCTTATCGCGATCCCCTGCCACTCCAGTATGACACAGCATCCTAAGGGCAACGTCGTGCGTGCCCATCCTCCTTGCGGTGCAATCCTGAGGCGCTAGTGATGGAAGCCGTTGACATGCGACGACGTTGGCATAGGAGCGTCAAGGTCCTCGAGTTCCTGGACGGCTCGCTTGATATCATCGACAAACAACGCGGCCATGTCACTTCGGAAGCCGTTACGCAAGACCGCTCTCATGATGAGTTCATCCGACAAATTATCGGGCATTGGATAGACTGGTACCTGCCATCCACGCTCCCGCAGCTTCGAAGAGAGATGGTGGAGGTTCCAGTTGGGGTTTGCATCGGCAGTTTTGGTCCACGCAACCACCGGCAGCGCGTCACCCCGAGCGATGACCGACATCGATGCGAGATCATCGACTCCCGCAGCGATGATGGCGGCGGTGTGTTGAGTCTCGCGTTGCACCCGTGTGTAACCCTCAAAACCTAAACGGATCAGGTTGTAGTACTGGAGCAGTACCTGTGCGCCGGGACGAGAAAAATTGAGTCCGAAGGTTGGCATCTCGCCCCCAAGGTAGGACACTTTGAAGATCAACTCGTCAGGCAACAGATCTTTGGTCCGCCACAATACCCAGCCAAGACCCGGGTAGACCAAACCATACTTGTGACCCGAAGTGTTGATCGAGTGCACGCGCTCAAGGGAGAAATCCCACACCAATTCTGGTTGGAGAAAAGGTGCAACAAACCCACCCGATGCCGCGTCGACGTGGACCGGGATATCGAGTTCTGTCCGTGAGGCGAGATCATCCAGTGCTCGAGTGATCTCCGCGATAGGCTCGTAGATGCCGGTGTAGGTCACGCCGAGAATAGGAACCACACCAATGGTTCGCTCATCGACTGCTTCAAGGACTCCACGGGCGGTGAGGTACGGCTCCTCATGGGTAATAGGGACGTAGCGCGGCTCTACCTCAAAGTAGTTCGCAAACTTCTCCCACACGACCTGCACCGATGAGCTAAAGACGATATTGGGTCGATCGACATCCTTACCCTCAGCTCGTCGTTTGGCCATCCACCTTCGTTTCAGGGCCAAGCCGGCAAGCATACATGCCTCAGATGAGCCGGTCGTTGAAGTTCCAATCACATTTTCTGGGTCTGGTGCATGCCATAGGTCACCGATAATGGCGATACACCGATCTTCAATTGCGGCGGTCTGTGGGTACTCATCCTTGTCGACGATATTCTTGTCGACTGCCTCGAGATACAGCTGATCAGCTTCAGGCTCCATCCAGGTCGTCACAAACGTAGCAAGATTCAGTCGTGCAGAACCGTCGAGGTCGATCTCGTCACTGATCAACTGGTAAGCTGCCTGGGCGCTCATCCCAACGGGGGGAATTTGGTACTTTGGTATTTCATGATCGGGTCCGTCGGCGTACATAGGGTTTACCCGTATGCCATCAGACACCTTGTTGGAATTGTGGCCGCCACTGAGTCGAGTCATCGTCGTATCCTCCTTGGACCAAGGATAGCAGACGCCCCTTTGTGATCACTGAGTGCTACGAGGAGGCAAGCTCCTCGACAATAGCATTGTTGAGCACTGGCCACCGATTCTTTGCCCACGCTCCAAAGGGTTTTGTGCCGAGAAAGACAGCGAAAAACCGCTGAACGGGATCGATCCACAGAAAAGAGCCGCTCTGTCCAAAATGACCATAGCTCTGCTCCGATACCGCTGATCCCATCCAATGCGGCGCTTTCGTGCCCCGGATCTCGGGTCCGAGGCCCCACTGGTTTGGGTCTTGGCGACCGTAGCCTGGCAAAACACCGACTAGTTCAGAGGCGAAGGGGGTACGAATCGCCATGAGGGTCCCGGCAGTGACAAGCGAAGGATAGCAAAGCACCCTCACCAAACTGACGAGATCAGCGATTGTCCCAATGAGCCCAAAGGCGGCCCCTGTCACTGGTCCTGTAGCAAGTACGCTTGCAGGATAGCTAGCTTGCGTCATGCCAGCAGGCTCCAAGACAGCTTCCCTCGCGTACTGATGAAAGGGCATTGTACAGTACTGCGCGATTCCATAACCCAGCAGTTCATAGCCGAGGTTGGAGTATATGCGCCGTTCATGAGGCGCGCAAATCGGTCGAACCTGCCAAGGTGTACTCATGGACGCATCGGCTACCTCGCCAGTAGGAAGACCCGACGCATGCGACAGGAGATCCTCCACAACGAGTTGCTGGTCCCCCAGGGGCGTGCTTCGCTGCAGGGACGCCTCCTCGATAGCCACATGCACTGCGAGCGCAGTGACCAGCTTCGAGACCGAGGCCCAAGGCCGTGCAGTAGGGCCTTGGCTCTGATGCCGCACCACGAGCTCCTGGGCGCCGACGTACCCGTAGGCGAGATCCTCACCTGGGCGCAGAGCCTGCCGTACGGCAGCGCCCATCGCCACTTTGCTCGTCGCTGCCTGGCTCAATGCAAGCCTTACTCGGCTGCTGCCTCTTGTTCGGCGATCTGTCGCCGGACCTCATCCATGTCAAGCGCCTCAATCTGGGAGATGATCTCGGCAAGAGCTTGGCGAGGCAACGCACCGGGCTGAGCATAGAGCAACACCTGGTCACGAAAGGCCATCAACGTCGGAATCGACATGATCTGAAACGCCTGAGCAAGCTCTCGCTCTGCCTCTGTATCAACCTTGCCAAAGACGATATCTGGGTGTTCTTGAGAGAGTTCATCGTAGACCGGAGCAAACGCCCGACACGGCCCACACCAGGCTGCCCAAAAGTCGACCAGTACGATCCCGTTACTCTCGACCGTCTCGTTGAAGTCCGCTGCCGTCAAATTACGTGTTGTCATCTCTTTCCTTCCTCGATAACGACACTAACAATTATACCCCCACTGGTATTCCAGCGTTACCGTACCCGGAGCGGGAGTCGAACCCGCATGGCCCAAGGGCCCGGGGGGTTTAAGCCCCCTGCGTCTACCATTCCGCCATCCGGGCGCTCGTCACCTACTCGATGCCATACCTACCAGGAGACCCTCAAGTAGTTCACGATCCGACTGGTAGAGTCTCCAAGTCGCCCATACCCCGACAGGAGTAAACCCTCCGGCCAAATAAAAGGCGACGTGTGCATGGAGACACTTTACACCAGCACGGGCACCACCAACACCGCGACCCTGCATATGGGCAAGTGCTGGTCGGCCGCTACGGTAGGTCGTATTGGCTAGATCCAGCGCCTCCAGGCTCACCGAAGCGCCAGCCTGACGCACACCTCCATGTGATTCCAACCGCGAGACGGCAGCAACCAACGAACGGTCAACCAACCAGAACCAGTTGGACTGGGGAGTACCCTTGCGATCAAAGGGCGCAAGCTCGATAACGATTGGACGTCCAGTAGCGGACCTCACGGCGGTGCGAAACGGAATCTCTGCGATCCGACCAAGCTGTTCCTCTACCCAAATGCGATCATCCGCATCAGGATTCCACGCCGATTCAGACGTGCTGGCGCCCACGTCTACGCACCAGAACCGCGGTGACGATCAAAACGGCCGCCACCGGGGCAAGGCGCTTGATGACGGGCTTTGCCAAGACACGAAGGGCATTGAGTTCTTGGGGTTCCTCCTCGACACGAACCTCGTGTTCTTCTCCAGCGGTGTCTATCTCCTCAACCTCCCCAGACTCGCTCTGGCCAATCAAGGCGGCCAGTCGTTGGGCAAACTCACCCATGAGTTTTTCGGAGACTTCGTTCAGCACACCACGTCCAAACTGAGCAACCCGGCCAGCGATCGTGAGATCCACGTCAACCGTCACCCGAGTCGACTCGTCCCCCTCGGGAATCAGGCGAGCCGTAACGACCGCACTGGCGTTACCCTGGCCCTTGGTCTCGCGACCCTCTGCACGCAGCACAGCGATATAGTGCTCTCGATCCTTGGACTCAAAGCGTGCGACACCGGCGTAGTTCGCAGTGATAGGACCAACCTTGATCTTCACGGATCCTTTATGCTCGTCACCCTCGACCGAGGAGAGTGACGCACCAGGGAGACAGGGTGCGATCTGCTCGAGATCGGTCAGGATCTCCCATGCTCGATCAACTCCAACTGGTACGATGAACTCGTTTACAATCTCCATGTCAATTCCTCTCTACGGCTTGTACATGCTCAAGATCCTGGCGAGTATCGACATCGAAGGGATCTCCCGGACAAGGGACCTCTACGGCCTCGACACGATCAAAAATCGATCTCGCACCGACATCACCAAAGCGCTCAAGCAGGCCAAAGACCGATAGTGTCAGCTTAACAGGGTTCGCCCTCACCCCCGCATAGGTCGCGATGGCCACACCGTTAGTTCGAGCACGTGCAACCCTGCTCCACGCTTCCTTGGGAATGCACGGCTGATCACCAAGGCCAACCGTCACGGCCCCCAACCCTATGGCCTTTGCCCGATCCAGGGCCAACGCCAGTGAGCTCGCGAGGCCATCCTGTGGTCGCGGATTCCGAAGCTCCACAAAGTTGTCTGGCAACAACGACGCAATACTTGCATCCCGTGTGACCACAAAATGTGCTGCGGCAGGGACCCCGGCGGCTGCATCGAGGGCCCAGCTCACTAGTGGACGACCATGAAGGTCAACGAGCAACTTATGAACAGAAGAGTCAAAACGGCTCCCGAAACCGGCGGCAAGAACGACTATCCCCGTCGAACCCAGCTCTTGATCTGCCGTGTTTACCAAGTCATCGCCCCTTCGGTATGAATTGGACCCGCAGCCTCCGAGAGTGAACCAGCGAGGCGACGCTCACGCCGAGCGATAATCTCAGCGAGTATCGAAACAGCGGTCTCCTGCGGAGTCCTTGCGCCGATATCGAGACCGATCGGACCACAGACCCGTTGACGAATCTCCTCTGCTGCGATTCCTTGGGCCACCAGTCGGCCGACTCGGTCGGCCTGCGTTCGCCGGGATCCCATCACGCCGATATAGCCTGCGCGAGTCGCGAGTGCCGCCTCGATGGCTGGCACATCAAACTTTGGATCATGGGTGAGGATACAGATGGCATCACGCTCGCTGAGCGATGCGCCCCATGTGGTGAGGTAATCGTTCGGCCACGCCACAACGACCTCATCCGCCTTCGGGAAACGTGCCTCAGTCGCAAAGACGGCCCGAGCGTCGACTACCACCACTCGATAACCAAGCAGTTTGGCCGCTTGCGCTAGTGCATCACTGAAGTCCACAGCACCGAAAATCAGCATGGTTGGCGGCGGCGCTGACACCGCCATCACCACAGCAACCTCCCTGGAGCGCGACTGACCTCTTCGACCATAGGAGCGTCTCGTCCCCTGGGCCTGCTGCACTACCCCGGCAGCATCCCTTGCCACCACCCGATCGAGATCCGCGTTGCCGAGGCTGCCTAGCACCTCGCCATCTCCAAGGATCAACATCGATGCACCAACCACAGGTGGGGCAACCTCACGGTTCTCTTCGACAAAGTAGGAGTCCAAATCCTCATTCACCGAGTAGACCGTAGCGATGACGAAGGGAGTACCTTGTTGCAGGGCTTCAGCAAGACGATTGAGATAGCTGGGTAGCTCCGGCTGTACCAAGATATGGAACGTACCGCCACAGGTCAAGCCAACGGCTACCGCCTCGTCATCCGAGAATCCAAAAGCCAAGGTGGTCGCCTCCTTGGGGGTCTCGGTCCCGAGAATACCAAAACTCCGCAGTATGGGCTCCGGAGCATCGAGCCGCAACAACGCCTCGGTGACAACGGCTCCCTCAACACACCCTCCTGACACTGACCCAGCGACTTCACCATCCTCGTTCACCGCCATCAGGGCACCAGGCTCTCTCGGCCCCGAGCCTTCAACCGCCACAACTGTAGCGAGGGCGCAACGTTTGCCCTGTGCCCTCCACTGCAGAACTCGTTCGACTACCTCGATCATCTAAGCACCGTTGCATCTGAGTGATTAATAGTGAGTCCGCTCATAATGACGCACCTTTCACAAGGTTCTCGTCTCGGACTTCATGCTCACTTGTCCGAGAGTTGTTCTTGCCTCTCTGAGTACGGCCAGTATTGCTACTGGTCTTACATCCTCTCTCCAGGTGATGAGTCATCCCATCATCTGAACTGTCGCCTGTACCCGATAAGGGCCTGGGAACGGACAGGGCACTGGCCTCAACTAGACCAGGACTGGTAACCGACCAGTCGCGGATATTGAGCGCAGCATTGTCATCTCGATCCACCTCAACGTCACAGGTCTCACGGCTACGTCTCTTGGCGAGCTTTGCGCCTGTGAGTCTGCCCGTACAGTTGTGATGGATTTGTGATGAGGGGAAGAAGCGATCCACAACGACCATCTTAACTCCGGCTCGTTCAGCCTTGTAGGTGAGTGTTGGTCGAAAGCTCCCGAGCCCGGCATCTGATACCGAACGTCGAAAGGCTCGTCTTCCCATGCTCTGCCTCATGGCGGCGATGTTAAGGTCTTCAATCCTAACTTCGCCGTAGTTGCCCACCAAATAACGAGTCAGCTGGTGGATGCTTTCACGACGGATGTATACGCACTTACGGTCTAACTTGGCGAGCTTGGCTTTCGCTCGCCTGTAACCGTTTGAACCGGGTATCCGTCGTGAAAGGTTGCGCCCAACCCTACGGCGCTCTGTGAGCGTCGTGCGCAGTGGTGCTGGGTTGGGAAAGACCTTGATGTTGCCATCGCCATCCGCTATCGTGGCTAACGATCGCAGTCCGAGATCGACACCAGCGCGAACGTTTGGCTTTGATGGAGTTCGACTGGAAGTGACGTTAGTTCTCACTGCAAGCTGACAAGAGACGAACAGTCTCCCCCATCTCTCTGAGAGAGTGCAGTTGAGCAGACGGGCATTGTTCTTGGCTAGGTGGCGCTGTATTCTGCGCGTGTTCTCTTTAGAACGTAGTGCGCCGATCATTGGCAACACAATGGTACGACGGTCATCCTCAAGACGCATAGCTCCGGTAGTAAAACGCACCCTGTTTTGGTCTTTTCTCTTTGACTTGAACTTTGGGAAGCCGACCTTTCTGCCTCGTCGTCTACCGTTCTTGGAGTCTGACCAGTTGGAGAGTGCCTGTACCAGATCGGCTATGCCGGACGAGTATGCCTCTTTGGAGTTCTCTCCCCACCAAGGGGCTATTTCGTTCTTCTCGATATTCCATTGTTTGCGTAGTGCCTCGAGCGTCCACGGCGTAGAGAGGTGGTCTTCGTTCTGCTGTTTGGCATCCATGTCGGACTTGACCTTGGCTAGCGCCCAATTGTAGGCAACTCTTCTGGCTCCGAAGTGAGACCGTATGAGCGATGCCTTACGTGGATCTTTTGGCCACTCGACCTCAAAGGATGCCCCCGTGACAGTCCAGCCGCTCGGGACTTGCTCACCAGCGTCTTCGCATAGCTTAAACAATACACTTATTGATTCCACCGCAGCTCGATGCTGTTCGAAGTCGCCTTGCAACTGCACCTTTGGTGTTGGTTTGCCATTTTTGACAACGATCACACCACCGGTGATGTCAGCTACCCTCTGAGCCTGTGCCTTGGTTCGCATCATTACAATCATGAGCACGCCGCTTCAATAGCTTTTTGTGCTCTGTTGGAGGCCGACCTAGGTCCATGTAGTCGGGCACACAACGATGTGAGTAACTCTGTGACGTCGTGGACAAGGTCGTCGTCCACCTCGGCGGTATCAAGCACGATCAATCCTCTCGATTGAGCACTGAGTACACCGCCCAGGGTTTTACAGAGGGCAGCCTCCACGTATTCGGCACCAAAGCGACAGAACCGGTCTCGGTGCTCAACCAGAATGGTCTCGGCTTCGGGGTCGCTCAAGAGTGACAGAAACTTGCGTCTATGTCCATTGAGAGCGGAACCGACTTCGGTCACTACGCGCTCTAGCGAATATCGGTGTTCGGCAGCGAAAGCCAGTACTCTTGCCACCTGCCTATCTAGATCTGGTTTTTGGTCAGAGGAGGATACTCGCGCGTAGATAACCGACGATCCATGTTTTGGATCTTCCGATTCTAAATCTCCAACCAGCATGAGCTGGCCAACTTTGGGTGCTGGGACGGGCATCTTCGATGTCCGATACCATCTATATGCTGTTTGAGGCTGTATACCTTGGGACAGCGCCCAATCGGCCGAGTTCATTACTAATCATTATGGTGCGTCGCTCTGACAACTGTTGGAACCCCTTCACTACAGATTACTTTCGCGAGGTGTTCGAAGGATCGTACGCTCTCGCCAGGGAGAAGGGCGTCGATGTAGGGCAATGCAGTGGCCATCCCACGTGCCAACGGGGCGTAGTCCGCCGCTGCAGCCAGCGGATTCACCCAAAGAATTGTCTTGGCGAGGCGACATAACCGTGCCATCGCCTCCTCCATGACCTGAGGGTCGCCACGATCCCAGCCATCCGAGAAGACCACGACGATCGCCCCCCGTGCCAGTGCTCGTCCTCCATGCTCTGTGTTGAACATCGCCAATGACTCACCCAATCTGGTACCTCCCGCATAATCCTCCACCACCGCCGAGACCCTGGCCATCGCTCGGTCAGGATCGTTCGCGCCAAGGGCCCGGGTGATATTGTTGAGACGCGTGCCGAGGGTAAAGACAGCAACATCGCCCAAGGCGCGTTGGGATGCCCATGCGAAGTGCAAAAGCCCCTCTGCGTAGGCGTGCATGGAGCCAGAGATATCAACGAGAAACAGGAGTCGGCGGCATCGCCATCCCTTGCTTCTGAAGCGCCGACGCACCGGCTCACCATCGGTCCCGATGGCTAGGCGCAGTGTTTGTGCAAGGTCCAGCCGTTGGGGTTTGTGACTCTTGACGAGCCGATAGCTCCTGCGTAACGGAGGTGCAAATCGAAACCGATCGATCAGATCGAAGGCCTCGCGACGTTGTGCAGGCTCCAGTGACCGTAGATCAACCTTCCGGAGACGCTCGGCAGCGGAATAGCGCACGACACGTTCAACCTCATCGTCGATCCCCTGTTCACCCTCGGGGGCCTCTTGGGAGTCGAAGCCAACGGTGACCTGTCGCGGAGCCACCTCTTGGACTCCTTCACCAAAAAAATACTCATCAAAGACTCGGTTGAAGAGTTCATCGTCCTGGTGTGACTTGACCAACGTGGCTCGTGCCATCTCCCGCACGCACGCTGGGTCGCCGATGCCAACCATCTCCAACGCCTGAAAAAAATCTCGTGCACTCGACAGAGGAACTCGTAGTCCACGCACCCGAAGAAGCTCGACGAACCCCGTCACCAACTCCTCAGGCTTCATGCACCAAACCGAGCAAATGCCCGCTCGATGAGCGTCGTCAAACCAACGGAATCGATTCGCTCCTCATCCTCGCGATATTTGATCACGGTGCCGAGGGTCATCTCGAGCCATGCCGGGGTAACCTCAACAGCCGTCAATCGGGTCAAGGCACTCGCCCAATCGATCGCCTCGGCAATTCCAGGTGGTTTCACCAGTCCCTGACGCCGGAACTCTTGAACGATCGCTCCGATCTGCGCAGCGAGCGACGCGCTTGCCTCCGGGACCCGTAGACGGATGATCTCAACTTCGCGTTCAAAACTCGGGTGATCTACCCAGAGATAGAGACACCGACGCTTGAGAGCATCGTGAAGATCTCGAGTCCGATTAGAGGTCAAAATCACCACTGGCTTGACGAGCGCTCTTCGCGTGCCAAGTTCTGGAATCGTGATTTCAAAGGTCGAGAGCAGTTCCAGTAGAAATGCCTCAAACTCGTCATCGGCTCGATCCAACTCGTCGATCAACAGGACCGGTGGACGCGTTGGATCGGCATAACCGAGGGATCGCAACAACGGTCGCTCGATGAGGTAACGGTCCTCGTAGAGCTCAGCCTCCAGTGAGGTGCGATCCGCCTGCACGCCAACGGCCTCAGTGGCTCGCAGATGCAGGAGTTGCTTGGCATAGTCCCAGTCGTAGACGGCCTGGGTGGCATCGATTCCCTCATAACACTGCAGTCGGATAAGATCACTCCCGAAAAGCCGTGACAAGGCCAGTGCGAGCTCGGTTTTACCGACTCCCGCATCCCCCTCGAGCAGCAGCGGCTTCTCAAGCGCCAGCGCCAAAAACGACGCTGTCGCGATCTTCAAATCAGCGAGATAGTCGACGCTCGACAGCCCTTGCGCCAGTTTTTCGGGTGTCGCTACGCCAAGTTGATCCGTCCGAGACTCAGCCAAGTTCGACCAGAGCTCGACGCACCAGAACCCGTGCGAGGTGGCGTCGGTACTCAACACTTGCGTTGATGTCGGCCGAGGGGGAGGTCCCCTCATCGGCCACCGCAGCGGCCTCTTCAAGGCTTGCCCCTGCCGCTAGGCGCTCCTCGACTGCCGTCGCGCGCAAGGGAGTCGCCCCCATGTTGACAAAGCCAACGTTGGTGCGCTCATTGCGTACGGCAACAACCCCAACGATCGCCCAGTCCTGGGCACGCCGATTGAACTTCTGATACGCAAACTTTGTAAAGCCGGTCGGCACGCGAATCTCAGTCAGAATCTCATCCGGGGCCAGCGCCGTCTCTAAGAAACCTTTGAAGAAGTCGCCGGCCGCTATCGTGCGGCGTCCAGATGGGCCCTCGGCCACCATGGTTGCGCCTAGCGCAAGAAGCGCGGCGGGAAGGTCAGCAGCGCCGTCTCCGTGCGCGGTCGAACCGCCAATCGTGCCGACATGGCGAACTGAGGGATCACCGATTTGACCAGCTACCCTGACCAAAACAGGAACCTCCCGTGCGAGCAGTTCCGAGGTCTCCACGTCGCGATGCCGGGTCAGCGCCCCGATCGCCACCTCGCCGCCATCCTTACGGATATAGGAGAGCTCAGTGATGCGTCCGATGTCAACCAGCGTCGATGGCGTAGCCAACCTTAGCTTCATGAGTGGCAACAACGAGTGGCCCCCCGCGAGTACCTTCGCATCCTCATCATCAGCGAGCATCGTGATCGCCTCTGCAACGGTTGTCGCTCTCGCATAATCGAAAGTTGATGGGTACATGTTTTTCCCTTCTATTGCTGTTCGTTGTTACTTAGACGTTGCCTGTTGGATGAGCTGATAGACCCGCTCTGGAGTCGCCGGCATCGGGCAATCGGTGACCCCAAGGTCCGACAAGGCGTCTACCACCGCATTGATCACCGCTGGTGCCGAACCAATCGTACCGGCCTCTCCAACGCCCTTGACTCCGAGCGGGTTGGTCGGCGATGGCGTCACCGTCGAGGCAAGTTCAAAGCTCGGCATCTCGCAGGCGGACGGTACGAGATAATCGGCGAGTGATGCGTTAAGAAGCTGCCCGGATCCATCATAGAGTGCCTCCTCATACAGCGCCTGTGCGACACCCTGGGTGATACCGCCGTGGATCTGCCCCTCCACAATCAAGGGGTTAATCTGGTTTCCACAGTCGTCGACCGCGATGTAGCGGATGAGTTCAACTCGACCGGTCTCCTCGTCAACCTCAACGACCGCGATGTGGGTACCGTTCGGAAAAGTAAAGTTCGGAGGATCCCAACTGATGGACGCCTCCAGGTTCGGTTCGACTCCGTCGGGCAGATTATGGGCGGTAAATGCCTCGAAGGCGATCGCTGCAAGGGGTAGCTGCTGCTCTGGCGAACCCTTTACACGGAACGTCGCCCCAACATACTCAAGATCCTCTTCGGCAACCTCCATCTGATGTGCCGCAATCTTCATCGCCTTCTCAATGACTCGCTCCGTCGCCAAGTACACCGCCGTCCCTCCAACCGAAAGAGACCGACTGCCGTAGGTATCCATCCCATAGGGCGCGATCGAGGTGTCGGAGTGCAGTACCTCCACATCGTCAGGCGAGATTCCAAGCTTGTCCGCCACGATCATCGACCAGCTCGTCTCGTGTCCCTGGCCGTGAGGAGCCGTGCCGGTGACGACCTGGACCTTCGAGGTCGGCAAGATGCGAACGGTCGCCGCCTCCCAGCCTCCGGCTCCGTAATTGAGACTCGCAAGCACACGCGATGGAGCGAGTCCACACATCTCGACATAGCAGGATACACCAATGCCGAGTCGGCGTGGATGCCGATCCATGCGGCGTTGTTGCTGCTCCTGGCGCAGCTGCGTGTAACCAGCCGTGTCAAGTGCTTTCGCAAGATTCTCCTCGTACGAACCGGAATCGAACACCAGGCCCGCCACCGACTCATAGGGAAACTTCTCCGCGGCGATGAAGTTCCGACGCCGCAGTTCAGCCGGGTCCATCTCGAGCTTGCGGGCGAGGGAATCCATCGCTCGCTCGATCGCGTAGGTGGCCTCAGGACGTCCAGCACCACGATAGGCATCGGTCGGCGTCTTGTTCGTGAACAAGCCGGTGCAGGTGAACGAATAGGCACCGACGTCATAGACGCCGTGATAGAGGAACGCACCAAGAAGAGGAACACCAGGGGTAACAAGCTGTAAGTAGGCACCCATGTCAGCGAGGAGCTTGACGCGAATCGCAGTCACTTTGCCCTCGGCATCCGCCGCCAGCTCCATGTACTGGACCTGGCCGCGACCATGGATGGTCGCCATCGTACCCTCGCCTCGCTCCTCAGTGAAGCGAACTGGCTGGCGCAGACGACGCGCAAGCGCCAGGCACAAAAGCTCCTCAGCATAGACATCGAGTTTTGACCCGAAACCACCTCCAACTGCAGGAGCCACCACCCTGAGTTTGGTCTCAGAGATCCCAGCAGTGAGCGCCAACATCACGCGCAGAACGTGGGGGATCTGTGTCGATGAGTAGACCGTAAAATCGCCACCCATTGGCGAGGGGACGACCGCCATAGCCCTCGGCTCCATCGCAGCGGGGATGAGACGCTGTTGCACATAGCGCTCGCTTACGGTGACGGCAGCCTCTCGAAAGGCCGCGTCGACCGCCTCGGGATTTGGTTCCAATGCCCACACAAAACTTGCGTTGCTCTCAAGCTCCTCATGCGCCAACGTCGCATCCTTTACCGCGTCCTCGAGATCGAGCACCGGTGCCAACTCCTCGTACTCCACGACCACGGCACCCGCGGCATCGACCGCTTCGACCCGCGAACGTGCGACCACCGCGACGACACCTTCACCTGCGTAGTGCACATACTCCTTCGCCAGCGGATAGTGCGCCGGACTCTTCATCTCTGGGGTAACGGGCCAGGCACACGGCATTGGAGCGGCCCACTCCGCTTGAAGATCCTCACCGGTATAGATCCCGACAACCCCTGGCATCGCCTGTGCGGTGCTAGCATCGATCGCGCGGATACGAGCATGCGCATGCGGCGAACGAACGAGGACGAGGTGGAGAGCTCCTGGAATCACCAGATCATCGGCGAAGCGCTTCTCACCAGAGAGAAGCTCAGGATCCTCTCGACGAACCCGACGCTTACCAATGATGTGCTCCTGTTGGGTTGGATCGGTCATCGTCATGATTGTGCCCCCATCTCTTCTTTAGCGGCGAGTACCGCCTTCACAATGTTGTGGTAACCGGTGCAACGACAGAGGTTCCCCTCGAGCCCCTCACGCACCGTCGCCTCATCGAGGGTGTCATTCTCAGCCAAGATGGACATCGAGACCATGACCATGCCAGGGGTGCAGTAGCCACACTGGAGAGCATGGTTTTCCTGAAAAGCCCGCTGAAGTGGATGGAGTGTGCCATCAGCGGCGGCCAACCCTTCGATTGTCGTTACCCGTCGTCCATCTGCCTGGGCTGCCAAAACCGTGCAGGATTTGACCGATTCACCATCAAGCAGCACCGTACAAGCTCCACAGGACGAGGTGTCACAGCCAACGTTGGTGCCCGTCAATCCAAAATCCTCTCGCAGGAGGTGAACCAAAAGCGTCCTGGGTTCGACGTCGGCCACCCTCTGTTGTTCGTTTACCGTTACTGCTACGCGCACTCATCTCCTCCTTCGCCGGGATTTCGTCGTGCAGTCGAGCAGGCACATCCGTGCCGACCAGACTCTGCCTACCAAATCGAAGTTAGCACGAATCCGGAGCCCGTACCCTGCGAAGGGCAAAAAGACTCGCCAATAGCCACCTTGTCCGTGTCCTTCGCATCCGCGTCGACCACTGTCCTGCGAGATTGCGCGACCCGCTCAGCGAAGAGGAGCCGCCGGGCCCGTTCTCGATCTCGATCGGATCGCGAGCGCCAGCAACCTCCAACCACGCACGTTGACTCAACATAGATTTGCGCCTGTGGTAAACTAGTTATCAAGTAGATCGAGGTTCTATGGTTGTCACTGTCATCGTAGTTGTCATCGCAGTCGGGTTGCTTGTCCTAGTCGGCATGCACGTTGGGCCACATGGATCGATTGTCACCGCATCAATCGGCATGGGTGCTGGTGTACTGCTCACCCTCATGTTAAGCCATTCGCACTCCTCGCTGGCAGCCATCCTATGGAGTTTGGTGGTCCTGCTCTTTGTAGCCGTCATCGCCGTCGGGTTAGCCGGGGTTCGGGGCCTGCGGTCGACACAGTACCATTCGAAAGAGGCTGTCCCAGGATTGGTAAAGCTGCTTGACTCCGCGGGAGTTGCCACCTCTCGGCTCGACCCGATTGGTACCATCCAAATCGCTGGCAAAGGTTGGTCCGCTGAGAATGATTCTGACGACCCTATCGAGATCGGAACTACCGTCTTCGTGACCCGGATCGACGGCCTGAAGCTGCACGTCATCCCAGAGGCCCCCCAAGGGGCAAACCGAAAGGAAACATCATGATTACCGCAGGCATCATCATCCTGATCGTTCTGGTTATTCTCCTCCTCGTCCTCACCCGGACGATCAAGATTCTGAAGGAGTATCAGCGGGTGGTGATCTTTCGACTCGGTCGTTCGATCGGTTCCAAGGGTCCAGGATTGCTCCTGATCAACCCCGTCATCGACCGCTTAAATCTCGTCGATCTTCGCGAGCAGTACTTCGAAATCCCCCATCAGACGGCCATCACCAAGGACAATGCCCCGATCTCGATCGACTTCATCATGTTCTATCAAGTGGTCGATCCGGTACAGTCGGTCGTTGCCGTCCAGAACTTCTCAGGAGCCGCTCTGAACGTGGCCGCCACGACGCTGCGTAGTGTCGTGGGTGACATGTCACTCGATGATGTTCTTTCTCGCCGTGAGGATATGAACTCGCTGCTGCGCCTACGACTCGATGAGGTCACCGAACGATGGGGCGTCAAGGTCTCAAACGTCGAGGTCCGTGAGATCAATCCTCCTCCGGCAGTGCAGGATGCGATGACTCGCCAAATGTCAGCAGAACGGACCCGACGAGCAGTAGTCACCGAGTCTGAGGGGCAGAAGCAGGCCGCCATCACCGTCGCCGAGGGGCAGAAGCAAGCCTCCGTACTCGCTGCGGAGGGGCAGAAGCAGGCAACGATCCTAGCGGCAGAGGCTGAACGAGAGTCGGCCAAGTTGCGGGCTCAGGGTCTCTCTGATGCCCTAGAGGCGGTCAACACGAACGCGTCGCGATCCGACGCCAACGTTTTGACGCTCCAATATCTCGAGACGCTACGCCAACTCGCCCAATCGCCATCCACCAAGTTCGTCATCCCCGCTGAGTTGACAGGTTTGCTCGCGACGATGGGGCAGGCGACCCGTAATGCAATGGAGATCACGCAACCGCCTACGGGGAACAAGAACTTGCCCAAGGCTAATGCACGCATAACGAATGGCAAGATGGATCCAGCGGCCGGGGCCGCCATCGTCGATTAGCTACCGACCTCTTGAAACCCTTAACGACCAATTGCCAGTTGGTGGTCGCCCCGGTTGATGAACCACCTTTGATGAGCGCCGAGCCATGAGCGCGGGGACCGCGTCGTCGCGGAAAGGTCAGGCTGCGTCGTTCCGGGTTTGGATGCTGTAGCCCATGCGGAGGCGTACGCCCAAGAAGATGCGTACCACCCTACACTGACAGAGGTGAACGAGGTGGCCAATACCGCGAAGCGACTCGGGACCATTGCTTTCGTCGACGAGGATGCAAGCGTTGGGACAAGCACCGGGACGCTGATCAATCGGCTCGCTGGGACCCAGGCGAGGTTGCAACAACTCGATCAATGGCTCCTCACACGAACCGATGTCCGTAGCACCCATCGAGAACGGGTCAAAGCGACGCTCCTCGAACTCGATCGATTCGGTGTCACGGTCACAGCCCTCGCCCAAGCCGGTTATCACGGCAAGACGATGGCCGGCCTCCTCAGCGATTTTCAACATCACTATCCCTCAGCGACCCGAACTGAATCGATCGTCGACGAGCCGCATTGGACACGAGCAAGGCTAGGTTTCGATCTCCTGTCAGAGGCCGAAATCGGCGACCTCGCGTCGGCTGGAGCGGACCATGCCCTCCTCACAATAGCCAAGTGGCGCTCACCTGAGCTCGATCCTGCGGTCGTAAGAGTGATCAAAGGCCTCACCCAACACGGTTTTGATCTCCGTGGTCATGTCGATGACCATCCACAGGCCAACAGCGCCACGCAGGTCTATCATTTCACGGATCCCGATCAAGAGGTGGCGTGGACGATCGCCGAGATCCTGGCTCGGCTCCATACTGGAGCCTTCAGGATGCAAGATATTGTCATCTACCTCCCCAACAGCCGGCACTACCACCGCGCCCTTCGGCACTACAGCCGCGCCTATCACCTTCCCCTCACCCTCCACCAACAGCGCCAGGCGGCGCAAACGACTCTTGGACACCACCTCCTCGAGCTCTTGGATCTTCTTGAGGTCGGTCATGTGATTGGATCAGTCCACCGAAGTCGGTTGCTCTCCAACCTCATCGCCGACCAAGCACCACCCGACACCTGGGATCGTTTTCTCGAATGGCTCTTGGGGCTGCTCGACGAGATGATGGCTGATCCAAAGGCGAGTGCGCAGATCAACTCCATGGATCAAACGCTAAGAGCGGAGCTCTTCGCTCGCCTACAACCGTCTCCGCCAACTACCGCGTCGGTGGACACCTTGTCCCAGTTCCTCAACGCTGTTCGTGACCGTCTTGGCGCCATGGCTCTCGCGGAGGGAGCACAGACAGAAGGGATCACGGTAGCCAATACCGGTCAGCCCATCGGCCAGCACCGAATCGTCTTTGTCCTGGGTAGTGTCGACCGCCATCTTCCCCCTGAACTCTCCAACAATCCACTCCTCCCGCTTGCGGTGCGCGATCGTGTCGATGGGCTGCCCACCACTGCAGAACTCGTCCAGTGGCAGCGTGCACAAGCGATCGGCATGTTCCGCGCCGCCACCGAAGAGCTCATCATCACCGCACCCCAGCGGATCGAGAATGAACGCACCCTTGCAAGTCTGCTCCTCGAGGAACTTGGACTACAACCCAAAAATGCACCACCCCCCTATGGCGTACTCCCCATGGAGCGGGTGGCGTTTGACACCAACCAGTCCGAGATCAGCGTCCGACGCGACCATGCGCTAGCGATCGAGCGCTCACGTATTCGTAACGTCGAATCCTCAGACTTCTCTGGCAAGGTTGGTCCGCCTGCCCTCGGGCAACTCTCAGCAACCCAGCTCGAAGATCTCGGCCAGTGCCCGTTCCGATGGTTTGTCAAACACCACCTCCGGGTTCGGCCCCCGGACAACGAGACAAATGAACCCGACCCTCGAACACTCGGGCAGCTCGTGCATACGCTCCTTGAAACGTTGGTCAAGACACCCGACCCAGCATCTCGTCACGTCCTTGAGGAGATGCTTGAGCAACACGCCCCAACAACGTTGACGAAGTTCACACCGAACTGGTTACCGATTCGGGCCGAGATCGCCAAGCAACTCGAGACGCTGCTCACAAATCCGGAGTTCTCGCAAGGCGCCTTGGGGACCCAAGTCGAACTCGAACTCGATGGCTATTGGCATGAGATCCCGGTACAAGGTCGAATCGACCGCCTCGATCACGTCGGACCCAACGACTACGCGATCATCGATTATAAGTTTTCAAGGTCAGTACCGACGGGCATCCAAGATGTCGAGGGTCGTCTCAACGTCGATGTACAGCTCTCTATCTATACCCATTTAGTAGAGGGCCAAGGCAAGCACGTCGTCGGTGCGAAGTACTGCCTGGTCAAACGTGGCACATTTGTCAAGGCACCAGGGATCAGCAAGGGCGAGGAACCTGCGAAGGCGGCGGCGGCCCGCTTACTCACGCGTCTCGGGAGTGGAGATTTTGCGGTTGCTCCTGACATCGATCGCAAGGCCTGCACCTACTGCGACTTCGCTCAAACCTGTCGCATCGCGAGTCGAAATGCTGGCTAATCTCCAACCTCTTTGGCGTATCGCTTCACGAAAGCGGATCGACCAGAACGATTTCGCCACCTCCTGGCGTCCACCGAGGCGATCATGGGGCTGAGCGATCGTCAACGCCAAGCGGTGACCAGCGGTGGGGACGTCGCGATCTCAGCTGGAGCCGGGACCGGAAAGACTCAGACGATGGCTGCCCGCTACCTCGCTCATGTTGAAGCGGGACTGCGACCTCTCTCCATCGTCGCAGTCACCTTCACTGTCCGAGCTGCGGCTGAGCTTCGCCATCGTATTCTGAGTCAAATGCGCGAACGGTACCGTGCCAATGACCCAAGGGTACTTGAGGTCGAGGTTGCACCGATCGGTACCATCGACTCCCTCTGTCAACACCTCTGCACCGAGTTTCCGGTCGAGTCCGAACTCGACTTCGACTTCGAGGTCATTGACGAGACCAGTTACCGCCAGCTACTCGCACTTGAGCTGCCTCACCTCCTCGAACGGATCCCTTCGATCACCTACGAACTGATCGATTACTCCACCTTAAAGTCCTTCGTCACGACCAGTCTCAAGGATCTTGAGCGCTTCCGGAGTGCTGGCGCCGTGGATATCGCTACGATCAAAGCGGCCATTCACGACGCCCAACAAGCAGCCATCACTACTGGGCCCTGGGCAGAGCTCGAGGCAGCGTTAGCCCAGCACCAGGCTCTGCACGAAGGCGACCTCATCGAACAGACCAGACGCACAGCGCTACGAGGATTACGGTTGTTGCGCGAAGGAGATCGTGAAGGCTGGATGGTACTGTCGGCGCTGAATCGCCGAGGCGGCTCGGCTAGAAACTGGCTTCCAGGAGAATACGACCTGGTCAAAGAGGATCTCAGGGTCCTCCAGGAGCAGATCAAGGGATTGCCCGACTATGTCCGTATCGGTTGGAATGAGACTGACGACCGCAACCAAGTCATCGTAGAGGCCGTTCGTACAGCTGTAGAGATCGTGGCGACCCAGCTCAACGAGATCAAGGTAGCCAAGGGTATCGTCGACTTTGCTGACCTGGAGACGCATGCGCTCAAAGCGCTTAATAACGAGTTGGTCCGTGAGGAACTCGCCAATCGGTGGCGAGCCATTCTGGTCGACGAGGTACAAGATATCAGTCCGATTCAGTACCAGCTACTCGAACGCCTTCGTCGTCATGCCACCCTCTCCGCGGTCGGTGACGCCAAACAGTCACTCTATCGCTTCCGGGGCGCGGACCCGGAGCTCTTTGCACAACAGATTGCCCTGAGCCAGGAGCATGTAACGCTCGACGAGAACTACCGTACCGTCCCTGCGCTCGTAGAGCTCGTCAACGACACCTTTGCAACGCTCATTCCAGGCTATGAGGCACTCCGTCCCATGCGCACCACCGAGTACGCGCGTCCCCCGGTCGAAGTCATGGTGGTTGATGAGACGAGCGAAGCCACCATGGCCGAACGGCGGCGGATTCTCTCCGAACGTATCGGTGATCGAATTCTCAATCTACTCGAAGAGCCCTTTGTGATCGCCGACCCAACCACCGGTAACCTTCGCCAGGCCAAGCCCCACGACATCGCCATCATCTCCGCCAGTTGGGACATGTTGGACCGAGTCGCTGAGGAGCTCCAGCGGCTCCAGCTGCCCGCGAATATCGTCGGTGGCGGTCGGCTCCTCGCTAGCCAGGAGGCGATGGACGTCGTGACGATGCTCTCGTTCTGTGCGAACCCTCATGAGGATCTCTCCTGCCTCGCGCTCATGCGTTCCCCGATGGTTGGGTTCAGCGACGTGGAACTCGCGGAGTTGGGCAGAGCAAAGGAGCAATCGAGTTCGTGGTTCCGTTTTCTCCTTGGCCACCTCCGAGATGACCCGCGGATCGAACCCATCGCTCGCCTTCCCTTCTCACCCACCAACCTCTCCCCAAGCGACCAGCTCGCGCTCGCCAGCGACATCCTTCTCTACCCCGAGATTCTTGCAGGCTTAAACCATCCGCAGCGACGCCGTGCCGATTGGATTGCCCTGCTTGACCTCGTCGACGAGCGTGCGAGTAAGGGTTTTGACACCAACGATATCGTCCGCTACCTGCGTTTTGCCATCCGCGATGGTGCGCGAATCGCCCGCCCACCCGTCGAGGCAGAGGATTCGATCTCCCTGGTGACAGTACATGCCTCTAAGGGTCTGGAATGGCCGATCACGATCGTGATCGACCTCGATCGAAGCCCTCGCCCAGCACCTTCGCTCGCCATCGACCCGCACCGTGGCATCGCCTTCAAGCTCCAAGACGAACACTCTGGTCATCTCTCGTGGATTAACGAACTCCAACGCGAGGAGGAGTTGCTCGAAGAACGTCGACGTTGGTACGTCGCCACTACACGGGCTCGCGACCACCTGATCCTCGCTCTCGCTTCCCGAGATCGAGTGGGCTCACTACTCGACCAGATCGGTGAATACGCCGAGATCCTGCAACTGCCTACGGATTTGGCTCCCCCGGTCCCCCGAGTCGTCGCAGGCACCGAGGCTCCACGCTATCGCCGCCCAAGCGTCGATTTATCCGCCCCCTCGCGACACGTTCACCATACCTTGCCAAGTCGGGATCTCACAGACTTTCGACGCTGTCCGCTTTTGTTAGCGACGACAGAGACGCCAATGGGGAGGAACGATCGACTCAGGCGCCTCCTGCTGGAGCGTGCGATCGAGGGACGAACCCTTCTCACCAGCGATCTTGACTGGTTACCGACCTCGCTGGCTGAGGAACTGATCCAACAGGTCGGCTACTCTCAGGAACTCCTCACCTCCCATCTGCGGACCTCTCCAGCGCTACGCTACGGAACAGCGACGGTCTCCTCCTGGTCTCTCCAGTGGGGTCCTTTTCTCTCCGACGAAGATTCGGTCATCGACTTTACCCTGTCCGAGGGAGATTTGATCGGCCTGAGCCTTGCTCACGCCGAACACCCTGGACTACGGGCAGGCATCCTCTACCTCACGCAATCACGGATTCACTGGCTCTCCTCCGCCGAGCTGGGCCAGATTGAGCGCGAGCTACCATCATTGCTTCGTGAACGCTCTGAATGTCCGTGTGGACCTCGACCAGACCGAGCCGCGAGCTGCCGTCATTGCCGTCAAGCGCGTACCTGTCATTGGATCCAACGAGAAGACCATAGGCTTTAACCGTGTCTACCATCGATCTCGCAGGGTTCATCACAGAAGTCAAGGGCCAAGCCATTCATCACGGCTTTCATGTTCATGACGAACGCCACTTCATGGAGACCTATTCACTCCGCCAGTGGTGGGAGGTCGATCTCCATCCCGAATCCGGTTGCGGCTCCCCGATGGAGCTCCACCTCGCTTTGGACGTCGATCCTCGTGTACTGCTCGCCTTCGACGATGCCTTCGCCACCGCCTCCGAGCCGAACTCGGTTCCGGATGAGTTCTTCTTCCCGTTGACCCTCACATGGACGCTCCCCGCTGGCTCCATCGACCTGCTGAATTTGGCACTCAACCTCGCTGGCCTCACCGGCATGTCGCTCCCTCTCGAGGTGGCGGCGACCGACAGCTACGGATCGCCAGCAGCCACTCCAGAGAGGGCCATCAGCGTGACAGCCAGACGATCCGTCTCCCTCACCAAGATCACCGAGGGTGAGGAGGCGATTGATGACACGCTCGATCGCGCCAACGATGTCAGCCTCTTTCTCCTCAAGCTCATCGAGTGAGTCCAAATGAATGATGCTTCCATCCAACCTGGCCGTCCGCGCCGAAGTAAGGTCATAGAACCACAACTACACGAAATCAGTGATGCCGCACTTGTTGTCGCAGTAGCGCGCTACAACCAAGATGCCTTGGCAGAGATCTTCCGGCGGCACGGAGGTGCGGTGCACGCGCTTGCCAAGCGTGTCACCCGCGATCAAGCGCTGGCCGAGGAGGTCACCCAGGAACTGTTTGTACGGCTCTGGAACGAACCTGAGCGCTACGACTCCGCACGAGGCACATTACGTACCTTTTTATTGATGCAGACTCACCGTCGATCAGTGGACGTCATTCGATCCGAAGAGGCCCGGAAGCGCCGTGAGCAGAACGACACCGCGGCCATCGCTGCCACCTCCTATGATATCGACCATGAGTTCGGTGACCTTGCCGATCGCGAGGCGGTGCGCGAGGCGCTCCAGACCCTCCCCCAAGACGAACGCAGAGCTATCGAACTCGCCTTCTTCCATGGGCTCACCTATCGCGAGGTCGCTCAACGTCTGGAACAGCCTGAGGGTACCGTCAAGACGCGCATCCGATCGGGGCTCAAACGCATGAACGAAGCACTTGCACAGTGGAAGACGGTGGAGGCATGATGGAACGACCCAATCCCGCAGATCAGACAGAACACCAAGACGCCGCAGAGCTACTCGGTGCCTATATTATTGACGCAGTCGACCCTGAGGAACGGGCCACAGTTGAGGCACATCTGAGCCATTGCATCACCTGCCGAGGAGAGGTGGACGCCCTCCGATCAACACTTGGTATGCTTGCCAACGAGGGCGGCCCAGCGCCTGCTGGCATCTGGGAGAGGATCGAGGACGAGATCAACGGAAGTGGCGACGTCGTTGCCTTTCGCCCTCCCCAACGCTCGCGACTGCGGATCCCGACCATCATTGCATCGACCGCGCTCGCTGTGGCTGCTGCTTTGACGCTCATCTTTGGCATCGCGATCCATAGCCTCCACGACCAAGTCACGGAGCTCAGCACACAGGTGACGGCGTCCGCCACGAGGGCCATCGCCACCGCTGCGCTGCTGCAGCCGGGTGCTAAGCGCTTTGCCCTCGACAACCCCCAAGGCCACACCGTTGGCAGCGTGGTTGCACTTCGCTCGGGCGAGGTCGTCCTCACGTCATTCCTGATGCATCCGCTGGCCACGAACTCCACCTACCAAGTCTGGGCGATCGTCGATGAGAAACCGATATCGCTTGGGCTCCTTGGTAGTCATCCAACCGTCTCCGTCTTCCACACGGGCGGCCACCACGCCTTCGAGTTTGCAATTACCGTTGAACCGGCCAGTGGCGTGGCTCAACCGACCGGAGCACCCGTTGCTACGGCCGCCATCATCTGATCCCAGGCACCAGGTTCCAGCGGTCCGCCCGGTAAGATCAAGAGATGACCGAGACCCTGTTCCGCCATATTCGATCGGCGTTTGACCTCCTCAACGGGCACATTCATGAGCAGATCGCTCAACTGGCGGACTCGGGCCAACTCGAGTCTGCACAGGTGGAGGTCTACCAACTCGCTACCGCCGCATCAGCGCTGCTGGCGATACCAACCATGCTCGAGTATGCCAACTATGGCCACCAAGAGGGTGCGGTTGCCACCGTCTTTTGCCTGCAGACTCTTCGCGAGACTGCTGCAGACCTGCTGACCTCAGGTCTCATCGATCCAGCGGCCGTCCAGGTCATCTTCGGCGACGAATTCCAAGTCACCGATACGTTGATCGACACGATCGCCCTGGACCCAGGACCTGCCCACCTGGGCGACGATCTTGAGCTAGTTGCTGAGACTTTCCGCCGCGTGGCAGGTGAGAAGATTGCCCCTCTCGCCGACGAAATCCATCGCGACAACCTTGACATTCCCGACACAATCATCGACCAGCTGGCCCAGATGGGCGCCTTTGGTCTCTCGATTCCTGAGGAGTTTGGTGGCTCGTCGAATGAGACCGCCGACGACCTGATCGCCATGCTCATCGCAACGGAGGAACTCTCACGAGCCTCGCTTGGCGCTGGAGGATCATTGATCACCCGTCCCGAGATCCTCGCCAAGGCAATTCTCGCCGGCGGCACCGAGGAACAGAAGCAGCGTTTTCTACCCGCTCTCGCGAGCGGCGAACTCATGGGTGCCGTTGCCGTCACCGAACCAGACTTTGGCTCTGATGTCGCCAATATCACCACCACGGCCACACCCACCGAAGGGGGCTGGCGCATCAACGGCACCAAGACCTGGTGCACCTTCGCGGGACGCGCCGAAGTCCTCGCGGTGCTTGCGCGCACCGATCCCGATCGACGGCTCGGGCATCGAGGACTCTCACTCTTTCTCGTCGACAAAGCACGAGCCGATGGTGAGAGTTTTCGCTTCGAGTCCAACGGTGGGGTCATCGAAGGCCGGGCGATCGCCACTCTTGGCTATCGAGGTATGCACTCTTTTGAGGTGAGTTTTGCTAACGTCTTCGTCCCTGCTTCCCAACTCATCGGCGAATCAAGTGGTCAGGGGCGCGGATTCTACCTTCAGATGGCAGGATTCGAAAATGGGAGAATCCAGACAGCTGCCCGCGCCGTTGGCGTCATGGGTGCCGCCTACGGGGCAGCGTGCACGTACGCACAGTCACGGTCAGTCTTTGGACAACCACTCGTCAATTATCGACTGAGTCGCGCAAAACTTGCACGCATGGCCGCGACCCTGCAGGCCAGCCGCCAGGTGACCTACGCCACTGCCCGGCTGCTCGCCCAACATCAAGGCTCGCTCGAGGCATCAATGGCCAAAGCGTACACCTGCCGGGCGGCTGAGTGGGTCACAAGGGAGGCGATGCAGTTACATGGTGGCATGGGTTACGCCGAGGAGTACCCAGTCAGTCGTTATTTTGTCGACGCCCGTGTGCTCTCCATTTTTGAGGGTGCAGAAGAGACGCTTGCATTAAAGGTCATCGCCAAAGGTCTCGCGCGTCGCTAGGTCTCGTACACACTACACTAGCCAAGGGCATCAGTGAAAATGCCTCAATGCTTCCCGATCAAGGAAACGCACTGTTGTGCCGAAACTTCTCGCGGTGACCCTCTGATGAATCGAATAGTAGAAGGGAGTGATTGCACTGCGTAGGTTGCTCGGTAATGTCTTGCTCAGCCTCGGTCTGTTGGCAGGGACCATCGCCATCCTTGCCCATCTCTCCTTGTTGACAATCTTTAACCCCAACCGCCTCGCCAACGATGCGCAGACCCTTAGTACCAGCAAGACCATTCAATCTGCGATGGCCGATGGCCTCACCAACTCGCTTGCCCCCATCACCGGGGTATCAGGTATCTCCATCTCTCACGCAGAGCTGCAAGGAATCATCGCCGCAGCGCTCGCCCAACCTGCGGTCAAGCAGGAGTTCGTCAATGCGATCCGTCAAGCTGACGGTCATCTTCTCGGCACCAACCATGCTCCGATTACCATTGGGGGTCCCGGGCTTACCGAGTTTATCGCAGCAGGGATTTCACAGTACTCCACTTCGCTGGGCAACTCCGTTCAACAGACTGACTTGAGGATCGCGATTCCTGGCGCCGATCTCCCCAACCTTGGGTTCCTCGCTCGCGCCGCTACGACGGCCGTTCCGATCGCCACTGAGATCGCGATCGTCCTCTTTCTCCTCGCGCTCATCATCCACAAGGCGCGTTCAGCGGTGATTGCAAGGATCGGCAAGTGGCTGATCGCTATGTCTCTTTTTGCGGTCTTACTCTTCTGGGCGATCCCGACCTATCTCCTGCCCCGCATCCACCTGAGCTGGGCACTCATCGCCTCTGTCGTCCTTAAAGCCACCGGACAGGGAGTTACGGTCTTCTACCTCGAGCTCGCGATCTCCGGCGTCATCCTCTACCTGTTGTCAAAGGTCGCCTCCAAGCTGGTCTAGGTGTGTACCTCGCCTTTCGGGGTCCTCACCATCCGTGCCTTCTCACCGCGGGCTCGGAACTTCATCGCCATCTTTCGACTCGCCTCATCGATCATCTCATCACCAAACATCACCGCTCCACGTCCGTCGTCGCTTGTTGCGACGGTGTAGGCATCAAGTAGATCGCAGGCTTTATCAAAGAGTTCCTGCGTCGGACGATAGACGTCATTGAGGACCTCTACCTGCGTCGGATGAATGGCCCACTTGCCGTCGTAACCAAGCATCGCCGAACGCGTCGCATAGTTGCGCAATCCCTCAAGATCTGCGATTTTCAGATAGGGTCCATCGATCACTTGGATACCAGCAGCACGGGCCGCCATCAAAATCTTGGAGAAAACATAGTGAAAGTGATCGCCAGGATACTCCGGCACCTCGACACCACCCGTGAGTACCGGCATCTCCATCGAGGCCGCAAAATCGGCCGGGCCAAAGACAACGGTTTCGATCCGTGGCGATGCCAAACAGATCTCCTCCACATTGATAAGTCCGGTAGTTGTCTCGATCTGAACCTCTAGCCCCACATGACCGCGTGGCAAACCGGCCTCTGCCTCAATCTGGGTCAACAGGAGGTCAGTGGCGACAACCTGGGCGGCATTTTGTACCTTGGGAAGCATAATCTCGTCGAGGCGCTCTCCTGAGCCCCCCACCACCTCCAGGATGTCTCGGAACGTCAGCGCCGTATCCCACGCATTGACGCGCACGCACAGCACCCGCTCATCCCATCCTCCAGCAGCGATCGCCCGAGCGATGTTGGAACGCGCAGTGAGCTTTTCCGATGGAGCTACCGAGTCCTCAAGATCCAAGAAAGTCATATCAGCCTCGATCTCGCGGGCTTTAGCGATAAAGCGCTCACTTGATCCAGGAACAGAGAGACACGAACGACGTAACAACGAACGAGAGCGAAGTGACATGGCTCCATCTTACGCGATGGACATAAGCTAGTCGCTCTCACCACCAGAGATCACTCGATGGTCAAGCCTTTCCGCCACAACGCACGTGAAGCCCATCACCGCGTACCCTCTTCAGGCCCCTCCTTGGGGGTCCCCCCAAGCCGCTTGCTGTCGCCGCAAGGCGGCTTACGCCACGCAGAGCTCAAACCAAAGAAAGCCATAGGGAGCGAGCGTCAACCCATACGCACCGCTGGCATCGATAGCCGGAAAGGGTGTCATGCCAAGCAACTCAACAGGGACACGACCATCCCAGTCCCGAAGATCGACCGTGACTGGCTGGACCTTCGAAGCGAAGTTAAAGACGCAGAGCACCACCCGTTCCTCTCTCGCGACAAATCGTGCAAAAGCCAGGATGGCATCATTGTCAACCGACAGGAGTCGAAAGTCACCATCGCCAAGGACCGACTCTCGATGTCGGACCGACAACATCTCCCGTGTCCATCGCAGGAACGAAGAGGGGTTATTCATCTGTGATTCGACGTTGACCACCTGGTACCCATAGACCGGGTCGATGATGAGCCCGGAGTACAGGCGCGCAGGATCAGCACGTGAGAAACCCCCGTTACGATCTGGCGACCACTGCATCGGGGTGCGAACCGAGTCCCGATCACCGAGGTAGATGTTGTCGCCCATCAAAATCTCGTCACCATAGTAAAGAATGGGTGACCCAGGGAGCGAAAGAATCAGCGCTTGCAATAGCTCGGCCACCCGACGATCATTGTCGATCAGTGGGGCAAGACGACGACCTATCCCTACATTCCGACGGGAGATGGGGTCGCTTGCAAAGGCACTGTACAGGAACTCGCGCTCCTGTTCCGTCACCATCTCCAGTGTTAACTCATCATGGTTACGGAGAAAAATACCCCATTGACAACCTTCAGGGATGGCGGGGGTCTGCCGCAACGCCTCCGCGGTGGGGAGCGCACTCTCAGTCTTCACGCTCAAAAACAGTCGAGGCATCAACGGGAAGTCGTAGCACATATGACACTCATCACCAGCACCGAAATAGCTCACCACCTCAGCTGGAGACTGATTCACCTCGGCGAGTAGCACTGCCTCTGGAAACTCCGTGTCAACAAGGGCCCGAATCCGCTTGAGGAAGGCGTGTGTCTCGGGCAGGTTCTCACATCGTGTCCCCTCCTGCTGAAAGAGATATGCGGCGGCATCGAGCCGGAATCCATCAAACCCCAGTCCCAACCAGTAGCGGACGACTTGGAGCATCGCCTCCTGGACTTGGGGGTTCTCGTAGTTCAGATCAGGCTGATGCGCGAAGAAGCGATGCCAATAGTACTGATCACGCTCCGGACAGTAGGTCCAATTTGAGCTCTGCGAATCCACGAAGATCACTGGTGCCGACTGATAACCGGTATCATCGTCAGCCCAGACATACCAGTCAGCCATCTGATTATCGCGAGACGCCTTGGACTCCACAAACCAGGGATGTTGGTCACTGGTGTGATTGAGGACGAGATCAGCGATCACCCTGATACCCCGGAGATGCGCTTGGTTCAAGAGTTCTTCGATATCGGTCACGTTGCCGTAGGCGGGATGAACGCTGAAGTAATCAGAGACGTCGTAACCCCCATCCTTCCAGGGGGAGGGATAGAAGGGCAACAACCATAGGCAGTCGATACCCAACCACTCCAGATAATCGAGCTTCGAGGTTACTCCGCGGACGTCGCCTTGACCATCACCGGAGGCATCATAGAATCCACGGATATAGACCTCATAGAACACCGCTCGCTGGAACCACGTCCGCTCATCCCCACCAGCAAGGATCCTTCGGGAAGGATCAGGCACCTAACGACCCTCAAATTGGGCCTTGCCGGGCCCATTCTCGAAGAACGACTGAATGCCAATCTCTGCATCCCTTGTCCCAAAGACTTGACCAAAGAAGGACTTCTCGAGCTCTAAACCTTCAGCTAGGCTGCCAGAGAGTCCGGCGTCAATGGCTCGCTTTGCAAACGACTGCGCCACGAGTGGGCCTCGAGCGAACTCCGTCGCCCAGGCGACCGCGGCCGCTTCGGCTTGACCATCAGCGACGACACGGTCGACCAAACCCCACGCCAACGCCCGATCAGCATCGACCGATTGACCACCGAGGATCATCTCCTTTGCCCTCGATGCTCCGATGAGACGTGGCAAACGCTGCGTCCCTCCACCGCCGGGGATGATGCCAAGAGCGATCTCGGGTTGTCCGAGTTTCGCACCGCTGCCTGCAACCCGAAAATCACAAGACAGTGCGAGCTCGAGCCCACCACCAAGGGCATAGCCCTCGATGGCTGCAATCACCACTCGTGGTAGCGTGCTGAGCGCATTGAGCGCCCAATGAAAGTACTGCCCCATCTCACGCCCGACCGCCATGCCGCCAAACTCACCGATTTCGGCACCAGCCGCGAAGATGCGCTTCGACCCGGTGATCACCACCGCGGCCGGCGGATCCAAGGCCATCGCATTGGCATAGGTCCACAACTCCTCAAGGAGCCCCTTGGAGAGCGCGTTCGCCTTTGGCCGGTTGAGACGCAGTATGACGACATTGTCCTCGGTCTCCTCCCGAATAAGAAACTCCTCCATTATCGCCCTCCTTCTTCCTCATTCGAGGATATCTTGATCATCTCGATAAGCTCGGCTGCCGCCGTCACCGGGGTCATGGAACCCTCGCGTACACGATCACGCAGATTAGTCCGTTCTGCTACGGATTCCACGGTGCTCCGAAGCGTTGACATCACCAGTCGATCAAACTCTGCCAAGCGTCGTGTCGCGCGACGGTTCGAGAGCTCACCACTCTCCTGGAGCCTTACCTTCAATTGCACCAACGCTTCGAACAGGGCTTCAACTCCATCCCCTCCCGTTGCGACGGTCTCCACAATCGGTGGACGACGGTCATGAGCACCCAACTCCAACATATTTTCCAGATCCCGACGCGTGTCGCGAACACCCGCCCGATCCGCCTTGTTGATCACAAAAATATCAGCGATCTCCATGAGCCCAGCCTTATTCGCCTGGATGGAATCGCCCCAGCCTGGGTTGATGACCACCACTGTCGCATCGGCCTCCCCAGTGATCTCAATCTCCACCTGACCAACCCCAACGGTCTCAATCACCACCCAAGGAAACCTCAGCGCTTCGAGGAGACGAACGATCCTCGGTACCGCCACGGTGAGACCGCCGAGGTGGCCTCGAGTCGCCAACGATCGGATATAGACCCCCGCATCCTGGGTGTGGTTCTGCATACGCACCCGATCACCGAGTATGGCACCACCACTAAATGGCGATGAAGGATCGACCGCCAGAACGGCGACACGTTCATCGCTCGTGCGAATCTGGCTGATGAGACGATCGACTAGCGTCGACTTTCCACTACCAGGGGCACCGGTCATACCGACTACGAAACCTGTCTCAGCCTGACCCGCAAGCCATAGCTCAAGTTCCTCACGCTCCCTAGACGCTGGCCGCTCGACGATGGAGATCAACCTCGCGATTGCACCCTTATCGTCATCGTCTAGCACCCTCGCAATGAGCTCCTTGGAATTGTCCACCTATACCTCTATCGTTTCTATCGTTGCCCCCAAAGTCACCAGCGTCTCAGCAAGCGCATCGTAGCCCCGTTCGATGTGCGCCACCGCGTTGATCTGACTCTCTCCCCACGCTGCCAGCGAGGCGACCACCAACGCTGCGCCGGCACGAATGTCATGGGCCGTTACCTCAGTTCCGAGGAGTCTAGGAACACCACGGATGATAATATGGTGTCCTTCAGCGCGCAGATTCGCGCCATATCGACGCAGTTCGTCCAGGTAGCGAAATCTGCCAGCAAAGAGATTCTCGCTCACCACGCTGGCGCCATCGGCGATGGAGAGCATCGCCACCAACATTGGCTTATAGTCCGTTGCCACCCCGGGGTATGGAAGGGTTTGAATATCTACCGCCCGAAGATGCCCATCACCGGCAACCTCGATCCATTCATCCCCAACCTCGATAGTCAGTCCGACGCTCACCAGCTTGCGGAGGAGAATCAACATGTTCGACGGCGCAATACCCTCGATCCGAACTCGACCTCCGACTGCCCCCACTGCCGTGAGGTACGTCGCTGCCACCACTCGATCGCCGATGACACGATGATGCATCGGGGTAAGCCGCTCCACGCCTTCTATCACGATACGAGAAGTGCCCACTCCTTCGATATGGGCACCCATCTCAATCAGGGCATTTGCCAGATCAATGACCTCTGGCTCCCTCGCCGCATTGTCGATGGTCGTCACACCGTTCGCGGTGGTCGCCGCCATCAAAACGTTGTCCGTTGCCGTGTGCGAAGGAAATTCAAGGACAAGGTCGCAGCCGACAAGATGATCAGCTTTGGCGATTAACTGTCCGTCAACCGCCTCCACCACTGCCCCCAATGCCGTGAGGGCGAGCTCGTGGATATCAACTGGTCGGTCGCCAAAATCATCACCACCGGGTGTCGCCAGGACTACCTCGCCGGTTCGGGCAAGGATCGGCCCCAACAGCACGACCGATGCGCGAATGCTTTTGACGAGTTCGTGATCAGGCCGACTGGAAAGATCCTGTGACTCCGGGACCCGGACCTCAAGTCGATGAGGTCCTCGCCAAGCGCTCGTTACACCAAGCGAGTCAAGAATCCGACGCATAATTTCCACATCGGTGATCCTCGGCACATTGTCGAGCACATGCACGCCAGAGGCCAGAATGGTTGCTGCCATGAGCTTGAGCACCGAGTTCTTTGCACCCTGTACAGCAAGGCTGCCGTCGAGGCCCACACAGTGCTCAATACGATAGGCCCGCATGACGTCCTCCTTTGCAACACTCCAACGACCCATGTTAGTTGCGATCGTAGCGCCAGGAGATAGTCGCTGCCCGTGCCACGAGTGCGTGGCAGTGGCTCACACCAACGTTCAACGATGGAGGTGAAGTGGACCATTTTGGACCATTTTGGACCATTATGGGGCATTGCGCTCCTCTGCTCGCTCATACCCGTTCGCAGCGGACCACAGACAAGATAGCAACGCAAACGTTTTGCATCGATCACTACAGCAAGAGATGCTCGATGTTCCTAGAGGAGCAACTCCAAATGCAGAACAACCGAGTCGTCAGGTCGAACAAGGAGAACAAGAACGTGCTCGCGCCAATCGCGAGGCGTTGGATGCCCTTCGTATGGTGGGACTTGGGTCAAGACACGTGGTTCACCTCCTCATCCCTCTTGGGCCTCGCGACGCGACCATATACCCCGATAGGTGGACCCGAAGATCATGCACCCTCGGAGCTAGCTGCTGGTCCTTGACGGTGTCCTGTCGTATCCGCCAACAGGCCAAGATCAACAAGAAGGTTCTGCACGTAGGGAATCATCGAGTATTCGTCCAGCCGTTCTGGTGGACACCAGCAGAGTTCCGCCAGCTCAACCCCATCGGGAACGGGTTCTTGGTCGGCTCGACATCGACTGCGATAGATCGCCGAGGTGTACTCTACCTGGTCACCACTGGCATAGACCACCCGGTAACGCGGACCGCCAACGACCGTCACGAGTTCGACCTCTTCAATATCCAAACCGGTCTCCTCGGCGACCTCACGGACGACTGCCTGCGTCGGCGTTTCACCAAGCTCTATCGCACCGCCCGGGAGCGACCAATCGGCCATATCAGCCTGCCGAACAAGGAGTAGTTCACCAGAATGGCGTTCAACGAGCGCTACCGCACTTGGTAATAATAACCAATCGTGTCCGACGTGTGCTCGCAATCGACGCACGTAATCAGAGGGCACCACAGTCCACCAGCCTAGCCGCAAGGTTGATAACTAAGCGACATACCATCAGCTAGCGAGCTGTACGCGAGAGGAACAGCTCCCGACACAGGCTTAGGCGTCCAGCGTATCCCTCAGAAACTGTGTGGTTCGGTCCCACGCCTGCATTGCGGACTGTGCATGGTAGACCTCAGGTCGATCGTCATTAAAGAAGGCATGCTCAGTACCTGGATAGATGAAGAACTCTACCGACTTGCCCATCGATCGCAAGCGTTGCTCAAGTTGGCGGACGATCTCGGGAGACGACGCATCATCGTGCTCGGCATAGTGACCCTGGATCGGGGCCTGAATCAAGGCATAATCGGGCTCCGCGTCAGGCCAAGGGATCACGCCATAGAAGGGGACCAGAGCCTTCACCAGTTCCGGTTGGTTCGCCGCAAGCACATAGGCCAATCCCCCGCCCATGCAAAACCCGACGACGCCTACGCCACTGCCCCCTGAGCGCCGCAGGAGTTCCTTGACCGCTCCCTTCATTTGTTTGGAGGCATCCTGAAGCTGTAACGCCATCATCGCCTTCGCAGCCTCATCGGGCTCGGCGACGACGCGCCCATTGTAGAGGTCTGGAGCCAGCGCGAGAAATCCCTGCGCCGCGAAGCGATCACAGACATCCTTGATATGACTGTTGATACCCCACCACTCCTGGATAACAATAACGCCAGGTCCAACACCTGCCTCCGGTATGGCTAGATATCCGGATGCTTCATGTCCATTGCTAGGAAAAGTAATCATTTCGCCCATGGTCAAATCCTAGCAAGTCGCCAGACGATAGCCGCGAACCATACTACAGAGTACGAATCTGCGGTTCTCAACACTTCAGTACCCACCGTGTAGCTTACGATGGTCCCAACTCACGAACTCCTCAACCACCAAAGCAAACGCAATGCGCTTCGGAGCAGAACCCAAGAATGTCTCCTCTGTCACCGTCGAGTCCCCAGACTGGTAGCGAGCGAAGAGGCTAGCGCCTACCCGTTGTATCTGTTCCAGATCTTCAGTGATACGAGCGCGTGCATACAGCGTCACACCTCGGAGTTCCTCGTAGTGTTCTCCTGCTTCGACCAAGCCTGTGACGCGAGGATCCCTCCTCAAATTGAACGCCTTCTGCGATTTGGCATACGTCCAACACCAGATCGTCTCCTCGATGAGGCAATACCACATCGCGACTAGATGAGGACGACCATCAAGGCCAATCGACGCCAAGTTTAACGTCCGACCGGTACGCAGAAAGGCTTCGCGCTCAGCATCCGTCATGGTGATTGACGAGCGACGGTTTCCCATGCCCACCCTCCTTTCGTTCGATCTCCCAAACGTCCCGGCGACGCGTGCTGGGTCAATCGACATGGACGCTCCCCCAACGCCCACGCACCTGGTTTCGCGTGCACGGTTTGCAAGACAGAACCAGAGGACCACCGACTACCCTCACCCGCTAGCCGAGGGAACGATTCGGCGCTAGCCAAATGCCCGACCAGTGCACCTTAGACTGGTCCCAGCTTAGCATCCAACCGTGGGCCGCCCAAAGTGTGTACGGATAGGCCGGACGTTTTAGGAGGCTTCCAGCTGCTCAACCTCATCAACCGATAACCTGCTGTGGACCGCCCAAGGCAAGATCACAAAGACCGAGACGATCGCTACCAGCACCGAAGAGAGATCGAAGGAGATTTCATTGCCCTTCCCGACACTTCCAATCGCGGCCATCACCGTCAGGAAAAGAATCCAGACGATGTACCACAACGAATGGAGCAGCTGCTTAAAGTTCTGCGCAAATCCAAGCAGCACAGAGCCAATAGCGATGAGAATCACCGCATAGGGAACGGCAGGCCAACCGGACCAATACACCACAAGCGAGGCCCCACCAAAGCCCAACGCTGCGATAATGGTGGAACCGACACTGAATGATTCACCGCGTTGTTTACGCACTGCCAACATCGCTGCGGGAACCGCTCCAAAGGATATATAGCCTCCGACCACCGCATCATCGATCAGACTAATGATGCGCGGAACTGGCGCCGCAAGCAGGGCAAGTGCCGCACCAATCAACGCGACTACGATCAAGGAAAGCGCTGGCGTCTTGTGACGTGCGTGGATCTCCTTGAAACGCTTGGGGACATAACCGGTACGAGCCATCGCCAGAAGGACCCGCGATCCCGCGCCCTGGTAGACATAGCCAGCTACCCCTGGACCAAGGATGCCAACGATGACGGCCACAACGAGGAGCCAATCCACGCCCCGGTTGGTGGTGAGGGCAATAAATGGGTTCGCCGTCACTTTGGTGAGAGCGGTCCACTCGCCAACCTTGGTAGAGAGGGTGCCCCAGCTGAGTCCAGCTATCAGTGCAACACTAAAGAGTACGTAGATGACGAACTGCACGATCAAGGTGTAGATGATTCCTACCTTCAGGGTGCGGCCATCTTTTGCCTCTTCGGCAAAATCAGGAATCACTCGGATCGCACCGAAGGCAAACATCGCGATTGGCACAGCGGCAAAGATTGGACCAATCCCGTACGGCGCAAAGCCGCCAAAAGCACTGAAGTTCGAGGCTCTCCCCATGACAAGGATAAAACCGACCGCCAACAGCAAGTACAGTACGATCTTGACACCCCCAAGCGCATTGTTGATGCGAGCCAGGATCTTCACACCGTAGAAGTTCACTGGGATGTAGACCACGAGGAGTACCAGTGCAACGAGCGCACCCGAGAGCGTGGGATCGCCCTTCGCATTCAAAAGCCCCGAATCGAAGTAGCTGAGTGCTGTAACAGTAGCGATCGCCTCGATCGGCGGGATGAGGAGGTACCACACAAGACTGCCCACTGAATTCACCAGATTTGCCACCCAACCATGGGTGTAGAGCGAGTAGCGTGCAGGTCCACCTGCCTCAGGAAAACGAACGCTCATGTCCACATAGGTAATACCGATGAAGGTATATATCACACACCCGATCACCCATGAGACGATCATTGCGGGTCCGGCGACTGCTGCCATTCCAATACCGCTAAAGAGGGCCCCCGTTCCGACTGCGCCTCCAACACCAAGAATAATCATCGGTAGAAGCGAGATTCCCTTGCGAAGAGATCCACCAGCCTCTCCCGAATTATCCGTCGAACTATCCGTTGTTTGAGCCATGAGCACCCCCTAGGTACGTTAGATTTTGCTATGCCCCTTCTAAGGATGCTAGCAAGATCTACCGTATAATGTGCTATCCATTGTATTAGTATGCAGCACAATCGCGAAGAAACACCAGTTCATCACGAAAATATCACCACCAAATAATTTTTGCAGCTTGCTCCGCTGCATACCGTTTTGGGGTGACAAAAAGTCTATGTGCTCCTCATGCCCAGAAGAGTGCATCCTTATAGTGCGATATAGCCTCACTAATCGTGTCCGAACCACCACAAAACGGACCGCGATTACTGACCTGATCTATGCCGGATGAGAAAGCGACTCCAGAGATACTCCAGAGATACTCCAGAGATACTCCAGAGATAGAGACTTCATAGCTTCATCTTGGCGCTCACACAAGTAGTGACTCGGATGAGACGAGGGCTAATTCTATCAATCTGTGCTGACCCTTACCAATTTAACCAGGTGGACCAGTTAATGATCGGCCAATATTGGAGCCAGGCTCGGCCACTCATACTGTTTTGAGAGAACTCTGACGCCATCAACATAGACCGGACGGGATCCCAGTGCCTCCACAGGGTATCCATAATGCGTCGCATATCGGTGGAGTAAGGCATCAGGGAGCAGTCGAAAGCGACACGTCCGACACTCCTGCAGGGCACCAATCTGAAGCGCGGACCGCGCGCTGACCGCGAGCGGCATGATCGGGGATCGATGAAGTTCGCACCCGCTGACGTGTGTGATCAGTGCCCAGCCAAGCTCGGCGGCAGCGCCCGCGAGGTCAACGGCCCCGAGCAGCGCATTCGTGACACTCCAAATCTCGATCGCTTGAGGCATTCCCTTCAACAACTGAACTAATGCGGGACTAAGCTCGGCGGGGTCGTCTGCTCCTTCCGCCAGAAGATAGCCAAACTCGGTCACGATATCGGGATCATCGAACATCGCGTAGCGTGCCAGGTACCGAAAGTGCTCCAAAAGTGCCATACCAAAGAGTCTACGAGCGGCTGTTCGTCTTGCTCGACCTCTCGCTCCAGCGGCGATTTTGGCACCAACTCTCGCGCTTGTTCATTCTTGCCCTCTCACATGACGAACTCACAGCCTTCCTTCGGCCGACAGCCGTCGTCTCCCGCCCATACACCTCCAAGGGTCAGGGAACGGAGTGTGTGCCTTTAGGCCGCCTATGCCGTGCCTAGGTACGAGATTCCAGCCAGACGCATTCGCACACCACCCGCGTTGTTCGTTTAGGCACACCCTCCCAGTACTATGACCGAAGCCACAAGCTAAAAAATACCTGAAATGTGGCTGGCATACAACCTTGCGGTCCGCGTGTTGACGCCTACGAACCAACAGAAGTTGAAAGGAGGATCAAATGCACTTCTTTGGGCTTGTCATCCTGTTCGGCCTTGGTATCTACGGGTTGAGTCTCCTTGGGGAGCGCGCCTATGGGCACACCCGAGAACTCAAACCACTTGTGCAACTCATTTTGGGAGTCGCACTCGCTTGGATCGCCAACCTCAATCTATGGACTGGATTCGCCATCGGCCATCTACGAGCCGACTGGGTAGGCGTCACCATCACCGGTCTGGCGCTTGGTGGGATCGCCTTCTTCTTTGATGCGATCGTAGGGTTCTTCGCTGGGTTACATCGCAAAATTGAAGATCAAGCTGTCCAACTCGAGCGCAGCGACCTCAAACGAGTCGCCTGATATCTTCGCTAAACCCGGGTGTCACGGCTGCGGTTGGACAAACCGCAGCCGTGGCCACTCCAACACATGGCTACCGACGCTGTAGATACACATCACATGGTCGCGCTATTGTCCCATAGCGACTCCGAGCACTAGCGGACAATACCTCCTTTAGTCATTGCCATGACGTCAAGTGCGACATCGACCTCTGCTTCGGAGAGGAGACCCTTCTCAAGCACCACGGTTCGCAAGTCTTTGTCGCTCGCGAGCGCTTCCTTAATCACCTTTGCCGCCTGTTCATATCCGATATAGGGGTTCAAGGAAGTTCCGATTGACGGCGAGGAGAGTGCATACATGCGACAGCGCTCGACATTGGCCTCGATGCCAAGAATACATTTGGTGAGCATCGATTCCGCAATAGTACTCATAATGTGAATCGAATCCAAGATAGCGACTCCGATAATTGGCTGCATGACGTTGAGTTCGAAGTTTCCGGCCGCTCCCCCAAAGGCGATCGTCGCATCGTTGCCGATGACCTTGGCGACGACTTGACCCATCGCTTCGGGCACCACCGGATTCACCTTGCCAGGCATAATCGATGAACCAGGTTGGAGATCAGGCAAATGGATCTCGCCGAGGCCGCAGCGTGGTCCTGATGACATCCATCGGAGGTCATTGGCTAGTTTGTAGTAGGCCATCGCCAACGTCTTGAGTGCGCCGGAGAGGAAGACAACAGCATCTCGTGCACCATGGGCCTCGAAGTGATTCGTTGCCTCTCGGATAGGTACCCCAAGCCGGTCCTGCAGCCGCGCCAGCACACCCCCCGCAAATCCTGGGGGCGCATTGAGTCCGGTGCCAACGGCGGTTCCTCCTAGAGGAACTTCGCCAACATCATCTCTCGCAAGCTCGATGCGACCGATCCCCTTGCGAACCGCCGCTGCGTAACCAGAGAACTCCTGGCCAAGCGTGATCGGGGTTGCATCCATGAGATGGGTACGGCCCGATTTCACCACTTCGGAGAACTCCGATGCCTTCGCATCAAGGCCATCGGCGAGTCGATGAAGCGAAGGAAGCAGCGATCCCGAGAGTTCAAGGAGGATTCCCAGGTGCATCGCCGTTGGGAAGACATCGTTGGACGACTGCGATGCGTTGACATGATCGTTGGGTAACACTGGCGCACCCAAGTGACCACTAGCAAGGCGGGCGATCACCTCGTTCACATTCATATTCGACGAGGTTCCAGATCCCGTCTGGTAAATATCGATAGGAAACTGATCGTCGTGATCGCCTTCGAGCACCTCCTGGCAGGCCTTGACGATGGCGTCCCCAATCGCGGAGTCAAGGATACCTAAATCTACGTTGGTGCTCGCAGCAGCCCACTTGATCCAAACAAGACCTCTGATGAGCGACATTGGGAGCCGCTGTCCCGAAATCGGAAAATTGTTGACAGCACGTTGCGTCTGCGCGCCCCATAGCGCAGCAGCTGGGACCTCAACCTCGCCCATCGAGTCGTGTTCGATTCGCATCTCTTCCGTCATCAGTACCTCCCTGGTTAGAACAGCTGTTGCATCCACCACGCTACCGGAGTAGGTCTCCAAAATCCACTTGACACCCGCTCGAACAGCGTGCTCCCCACCCGTTGTTCACCGACACTAGGCTTAGTTTTGACGGTGATCGCCGATGATGCACCAACAGAGGGAGAAGCGATGCGCGCACTCATTGCAAAGAACGGATCCGTTAGGGTAGCAGAGGTGCCAACACCACAACCTGACCCTCACGAAGTCCTCGTGCGGGTAAGAAGTGCTGGTATCAATGCTGCCGATCTGCTCCAAGCGCGCGGCCACTACCCTCCCCCAGCAGGCTTTGACCCTGAACGGCTTGGGCTGGAATTCGCCGGAGAAGTCGTAGAGGTCGGCTCCACGGTCACCACACGACAACCTGGTCAACTCGTGATGGGGATCACCGGAGGGGGAGCTCACGCCGACTTCCTGACCATACCAGCAAGCGCATGCATTCCGGTCCCGGACGGCATCGATCCCAAAATCGCCGGTGGCTACCCAGAGGCAGCATTCACCGCCTTCGACGCGTTGATACGTCAGGTGCACCTCAGTATCGGCGATCGACTGCTAGTGCATGGTGCCCTCGGCGGAGTCGGCAACGCAGCGGTACAGATTGGTGCATTGCTCGGCGCTCATGTCACCGCCGTGGTGCGCAGTCACGAGAGCGACGCACAAGTCTTCTCGCTGGGCTGCCACACGAGCGTGACTCCCGACGAGATCGTCGACTTCGGGCCCTATGACGTCATCATCGAACTCGTCTCCGGCGAGAATCTTCCAACCAACCTCGAATCGCTTGCCCTTGGGGGCAGGATTGTCATGATCGGCGTCGGTAGCTCGGCCAAACCAGAGATCGATCTCCGCCTCTTGATGAGCAAGCGTGGGACGCTACGTGCATCAACACTTCGTGCACGCAGCTGGGAGCAGAAGTCACTGCTTGCAGCCGACGTCGAGCACCACCTTCTCGGACACCTTGCCACCGGCGCGTATCGGATTATCGTCGAGCACCAGTTCGATCTCGCCGAGGGGGAAACCGCCTATGAACGTTTCCGCCAACCTGGGAAATTCGGAAAACTCATCCTAACGACCGACTAGCGAGAACAACACCGAGAGCGCCCTTCGAACCGTGTCACAGCCTGGCGGCCATGGCACCCAACGATACCTCCCAACCCAACAGGTACTTCGCCTAAGGTCATTATGGTGCTGCTATAGGGACGACGATTCGTTCTCCGGGCACGAGGAAAGTACCGTGTGTCTGTACCTCCATCTGTGCCACGATTGGATACGGATTCATATTCGGATCTACTCGCTCAGCGATTGAAACCAGCGTATCACCTCGACGAACGACGAAAACCTCGGAAGAGGCATGCGAACTATCGACTAGTGGACCAACAACCCGGGTGAGAACCACCATTACCGCAAGCACAACGATCGTCAAGATCAACAACCGCAATAGCACTTGACGTGGGCGTTCATAGGCTCGAGATCGATCGGCCACCATGGGGGCGGTTCGCATTTGTATCATAAGCGAACTGTAGTTCGAGACTCTGACAGAGAAATTTGATATTCGGGTAGACGGAAGCAAAACAGCTATATACTTTGATCAATGCCCAAGATCATGGCCCCCACAGTTAAGGAACATCACGCTCAACGACGACAGGCGCTGCTTGATGCCGCCAAGGAGTCGTTGCTTAATCCAACCATCAGGTCGGTAAACTTCGAGGCCGTAGGACCTCGAGCCGGCTTGAGGCGCAACAGTGTCTATCTGTACTTTCCATCGGAAAACCATCTGGCGCTTGAACTCGCAGAGGATGTTTTGCCAGGATACCAAGAACAACTCGTCGCTGCGATGAAACGGCACCGTGAGCCGCGTGAGCAGATCACTGGTTTTGCCAAGGTCGTCACGGCATCGGATGCGCGTCTCGCCCATGAGGTGCTTCGGAACCTTGAGAACCGAGATCGCACTCCTGAGATTGCCAGCAAGGTCAAGGAGTACTATCTCGAGTTGTCGCGTCCCTTGGTCGAACCGCTCAAGCTACTCAAGCTCACCGACCCGGAGAGCACAGCCGTGCTTTTGTTCACCATGTTGAGCGCCACCCAGGATATTGCCGACAAGGTGATCGACGCCAAGGCTACGGTACGACGCGCATTAGCCGTTGTCGATGCCTTCATTCCAAAGGGCTAACCACCCTCACACTGAACTGGTGCACCCGCCGGCGCTCTGCCGAATCGGTTGCATGCTCGATAGTCGCATCTCGCGCTCAACGACGAGTCCGCATGATGATCTGACACTCCTATCGGTCGGACCGTCAAGGCTCAGTACGCGGATGTAGCCAGCAAGCACCAGCAGCATTGCTATGGAATCCGTTCCGATTATCACGTAACCAGATCGAATTCCCTAGCTAAAGGAGCTATCTTCTGCTCGAAGACATGGCGACGCGAGAGTAATCGATTCTGGCAGGCTCGCGCTCGACCACAGCCTCTCCCACACAACCTCTCCCGCTCGGTACCGACCCATGCTCAGCCGTGAACAAAGAGCGAGGGATGGCTTAGATGCCAGGCTCCTCGTAATAACCAAAGACTTCGGCGAGCGCCTCCATGACCTCTCCAACCGAGACCCGCGCCCGTGACGCACGGATCAACGGCTCCATCAGGTTCACCTCAGGGTCTCGTGCATTGGCCTGCAATTCGGCAAGCGCGCGAGCGACCTCATCAGAGTCTCGCCGCTGGCGGACATCGTGGAGCCGCTGTACCTGGAGTCTCTCTACCTCTGGACCGATCACCAAGGTATCGATGGGCTCCTCGTTCTCAAGGACGAAGTTATTCACGCCGACCACAATGCGATCTCCAGCAGAGATCTTTTTTTCAAGCTCATACGCGGAGTCAGCGATCCGGTTCACGTGATAGAACGTATCAATGCCAAGTAGCGCGCCCTCGAGCATGGACCCATCACCCAACTCAGCAATCTCGGCAAAAATCTCCTCGGCCTGTCGCTCCATCTCTCGGGTTAACTCTTCGACGAAATAAGATCCACCCAATGGGTCGACCACGTTCGTCACGCCGGTCTCATAGGCCAAGATCTGCTGGGTGCGAAGTGCGATCCGGGCCGCCTTTTGCGTAGGCAACGAGAGCACCTCATCCATCGAGTTGGTGTGAAGGCTCTGCGTGCCTCCAAGTGTTCCCGCTAACGCCTCAATCGCCGTGCGAACGATATTGAGCTCAGGTTGCTGGGCAGTCAAAGAGACGCCAGCAGTCTGGGTATGAAATCGAAGTAGCCAAGATCGGGGATCCTCTGCATGGTAATGCTCGCGCATCCAGCGCGCCCAGATACGACGTGCTGCCCGATACTTAGCGATCTCTTCGAAGAAATCAATGTGCGCGTTAAAAAAGAACGACAGTTGTGGCGCGAAATCATCAATCTTGAGCCCGGCGGCTAAACCCGTCTCCACATAGGCAAAGCCATTGGCGATCGTAAAGGCCAACTCCTCGGCCGCCGTGGACCCTGCCTCGCGGATATGATAACCAGAGACCGAGAGGGGATGCCACTTGGGCATCTCGGCAGCGGCAAAAGTCATGGTGTCACGCACGAGACGCATCGAGGGCCGTGGCGGAAAGTAGTACTCTTTCTGGGCCTGATACTCCTTGAGAATATCATTCTGCAACGTTCCACCGAGCTTATCCCTCGACACGCCACTCGCCTCAGCTACTGCTACAAAAGAGGCCAAGATAAAGGCAGCTGGCGAGTTGATCGTCATCGAGGTGGTGATATCACCGAGTCGAATGCCAGTAAAGAGCGTCTCCATGTCATCATAGGTGTCGATAGCGACACCACACTTGCCAACCTCACCAAGCGACTTTGGGTCATCTGAGTCCCGTCCCATCAGGGTCGGGAGATCAAACGCCACCGACAAGCCGGTACCACCAGCGGCCAGCAGCTCGCGAAAGCGTTCGTTGGTCTCCTGAGCCGACGAAAACCCCGCAAACATCCTCATGGTCCATAGCTTGGTCCGGTAACCACTGGCGTAGATCCCCCTGGTATAGGGGTAGCTACCGGGTAGCTCCTCATGCTCCGCGAGTACAGCCTGTGACCCCGTAGTCGTGGTTGCAGCATCAAGAGGGCCTTGACTGGTATAGACCGGAGCAAGTTCGATGCCTGAAAGTGTCTCGAAACGATCCTGCCTCTTCGGAGCGCGGCCATAGCTCGCCACCCACTCATCAAAACGTGTCATATGCGCTCAGTCTAGTCTTTTTGCGCACCGTGGACATAAGAACAATACGAGTGGTACATAGGCCCGGGACTTGGCATTGCCCCCACGCAGACCACCTTGTGCTACCATACTCTAGATGATCGATAATACGCCACCTGATCGCAACCTCGCACTCGAAATTGTCCGAGTCACAGAGGCAGCGGCCCTCGCCTCGACCCAATGGGTGGGACGTGGGCAAAAGGAGTCAGCGGACGGCGCAGCCGTGAACGCCATGCGCAGTGTCCTCGATGTGGTTGCGATGGACGGAACCGTCATCATCGGCGAAGGAGAGAAGGACAACGCACCAATGCTCTTTAATGGTGAGCATGTTGGTGATGGCACCGGCCCCAAAGTCGATATCGCCGTCGATCCCATCGAAGGTACCACCCCAACGGCGATGGGACGCAGCGGCGCAATGAGTGTGATCGCGATCGCTGGCACAGGATCGATGTTCTTTCCTGGTCCGATCGTCTACATGGACAAGCTCGCTACGGGACCGGAAGGGGTAGGAGCCGTCTCACTCGATCTCACCCCACGAGAAAACGTCGTAGAACTAGCGAAAGCCCGACACTGTCAGACTGCGGACATTACCGTCGCTATTCTGGATCGACCTCGCCATGGAGAGCTCATCGAGGAGGTCCGTGCAGCCGGCGCCAGGATCTTTCTGATCGGTGATGGTGATGTCGCTGCGGCCCTCCTCACCGCCCTACCATCGTCCAACATCGATATGCTCCTGGGCATTGGCGGCAGTCCCGAAGCGGTGATCGCCGCCGCTAGCCTCCAGTGCGTTGACGGAGCTATTCAAGCACGGCTGTGGCCACGTGACGAGACTGAGAAGCAACGCGCTATCGACGCCGGCTACGATCTCGATAAGATTCTCCACACCTCAGACCTCGTCAACTCCCAGGACTGCTTCTTTGCCGCCACCGGAATCACGGACTCCGAACTACTGCGGGGCGTTCGCACGCATCGCGATCAGGCGATTACGCACTCCATCGTGATGCGCTCGCGAAGCAAAACCGTGAGAACGATCGAGGCTGTTCATCGCGTGGAGAAGCTTAAAAACTTCCATCTGATGGCGTAAGAGCCAGCCAACACCTGCGAATCGGCCATGGCCAAACCGGGGTGGTCGAGACTCAACTGATCGAGGCCTAACAACCGTGCTGCCTCCGGACTCATCGACCTGGCTCCAAAGGCATCAAGGATGTTGGTCGACGACTGCCCGACAATGGTGGCAGGTCGCAGGTACTCCATCAGCTCCTCGACGATCAGTTCGTCGAAACCACACCCAATGAGGTCACCATCGAGTAGCACCGGGTCATTGAGTATCCAAACTCCACTTGGACCACCTATTGCCTCGCCCCAACCGAGCAGCTCTCCCGAGACATTCAGCAACCAACAACTTATCGAGGGCGCAGATTGGGGGTGCGACAATGGACTCGATTGTGATACGACTGCCACAACTGATCGATGTGCGCGACGTCGCAGACCACCAAAGCCTACGAGGGCCCGTAGGAATGGTCGCCAACGTCTCCTTTGCCCTCGTGCATCGGCGACCAGCAGGGTTACTTCACTCGCCTGAACCGCCAAGGTGTAACGCGCCAACCGCTCCCGGAGGACGGAACTCGCATCAAGATCAAGGTCCTCTACGACCGTCACATGGGGGAGGTAGGGGCGTTCATCCGGCTGAGCCACCAAACGATCATGCCACTGCCTAAGGGCCCCTCGGCCAACCACGACCGGGAGATGTCCCGTGATCCGGCGATTCGCGAAGATGTCAAAGCCGCTCAACTCGAGATCGACAGGTGCCACCTGTGTGCTCAAGGCACCGATCCTGCCCACCCACAACCACGCCTCCATCGGAGTGCAATCCACTGGTGGAGCAAGGGTGATATGAGGAGGGATCCAATCAGTCGACCTTGATCCGAGAAGCCTTCTGACAACGTTGAGTTCCGTCTCGATTGGATCAGCAAATGTTACCGCCACACAGCACCGAACTCGCGGCGTCACCTAGTCGATCAGACTCCCCCGAAGCTCGAGAGACCGCAGTTCAGCCTCCGCGATCGCATCATCAAGCTCCTCTAACCGCTCCTCGTAGCGCTGCCTTCTGCGCCGAAGAGACTCCTGTTCAACGTCGCTAGCCAACTGGGCGTCATTGGCCAAAACCACCACACGATTACCGCCGGCTCGAACCAGTCCGCCATCAATCACAATCTGGAAGGAATCGCCCTGACTCCTCACCACCGTGCCCAGACACACCTCCACCTCTCCGACGAAGGGGGCATGATGCGCAAGGAAGGCAGCATCCCCGAGTGCCGAACGAAGGGTGAGGCTTTCAACCTCCTCGTCAAAGAGCACTAACTCCGGGTTAGCGATCACCAGATTGAAGGTCTCGTTCGCCACTATGCATCCATCTCCTTGGCTCTCGCGAGAACATCCTCGATGCCACCGGAATTCAAGAACGCCTGCTCAGGAACGCCATCGAGGTCCCCTCGTACGATCGCCTCAAACGACTCGATCGTCTCATTGATCGGCACATACTTGCCCTTTGCCCCGGTGAAGATCTCGGCCACAAAGAAGGGTTGCGAAAGGAACCGCTGGATGCGACGTGCCCGCGAGACCGTCACCTTGTCCTCCTCGGAGAGTTCATCGAGCCCAAGGATGGCGATGATGTCCTGAAGCTCCTTGTAGCGCTGCAGAATCTGTTGGACGTTCCGGGCAACCTGGTAGTGACGCTCACCAACGATATGGGGCGCGAGAATATTCGAGGTCGAGGCGAGTGGATCCACCGCGGGGTAGATGCCCAGCGACGCGATCTGACGAGAGAGCTCTGTCGTAGCATCCAGGAAGGTAAAGGTCGTAAACGGTGCGGGATCGGTATAGTCGTCAGCCGGTACGTACACGGCCTGCAACGAGGTAATGGAGCGCCGCTTCGTGGAGGTAATACGCTCCTGCAGCGCGCCCATCTCATCGGCGAGTGTGGGCTGGTAGCCAACTGCCGACGGGAGTCGACCCAACAAAGCCGAAACCTCGGAACCTGCCTGAACGAAACGGAAGATGTTATCGATAAAGAGCAGTACATCCTGATCTTTGACATCGCGAAAATACTCTGCCATCGTCAAGGCCGAGAGAGCGACGCGGAGGCGAACTCCCGGCGGCTCATCCATCTGGCCATAGACCAAGGCCGCCTTCTCAATCACCCCGGACTCCTCCATCTCCAGGAGCAGATCGGTACCCTCTCGAGTCCGTTCACCAACACCCGCAAAGACCGAGACTCCACCGTGCTGCTGTGCCACTCGGTTGATCATCTCCATGATCAACACGGTCTTGCCAACCCCGGCTCCGCCGAAGAGGCCAACCTTACCGCCCTGCACATAGGGTTCCAACAGATCGATCACCTTGATGCCGGTCTCGAACATCTGCGCCTTTGGCTCAAGGTCATCAAAAGGTGGTGGATCCCGGTGGATCTCCCACACGTCTTCGATGTCGACCAGCTCCGTCGCGTTCAATGACTCGCCGATGACGTTGAACACATGCCCTAAGACACCGGAACCAACCGGAACCTTAATCCCATGGCCCAAGTCAGTGACCTCAGCTCCACGACGTAGACCATCCGTCGGCTTGAGACAGATGCAGCGAACTCGGCCATCGCCGAGCTGACTCGCCACCTCAGCCATGATGACGACGGTTTGGCCATCGATCTCGGCCTCCATCGAGACCGCCATATTCACCTCAGGGATAGATTCAGGAGGGAACTCTACGTCGACCACCGGCCCCGCAATCGACACCACACGACCAAGCGCCTTTCCCTGAGAAGAAGAGGTGTCGGGAGACCCCGTCTCCGTCGATCCAGTCTCAGTCGGCTTAGTATCCATCTCCATTGTTACCTCTCATCTCCACTCATGGCTCGGTCACCCTGTGCGAGTGCCTCAGCGCCACCTACTATCTCGGTAATCTCCGTCGTGATCGCGTCTTGCCGGACTCGGTTCATGGCCCGGGTCAAGTTACGAACCAGCTCCGTTGCGTTGTCTGTCGCGTTCTTCATCGCTCGTTGTCGGGCTGCATGCTCTGCAGCAGAGGCCTCAAGTAGGAGTCCAAAGAATTCGGCCACCACCAGTTGATGTAGCGTCGTATCGATCACGTTCTCCAAGGTCGGCTCAGCCTCGAAATCAAAGTGGGCAACCTCCCCGGTGGAACCCTCATTGAACGTGGCTGGGTCAATGGGGACCAACGTGGTCTCCTCCAGTCGCTGCACTCCGAGTGAGTAGAACCGGTTCGATACGACAACGACACGTCCTACTTCTCCAGCGTCGACTCGCTTCATGATCGGTCCGATGATCGAGTACGCCTGGTCGAGCGTAGGCAAGTGTGTGACCCCATTGATCTGCACGGCACTCGCAATCCCCCGGAATTGGAGATAGTTTTCAATCCTTCGCCCAATACCGATCAATTCAATCGGTCCCTCGATCTGGCGCACCTGCTCTTCGTAAGCTCTGATGACCGCGCTGTTGTAGCCTCCACAGAGCCCCCTGTCCGAGGTGACAAGGATCAAGACCGTCGTGGTGCCTGCAATGCCCGTACGCGTCAACGGCGGGCGATAACTTGGAAGCGTCACCAGCAACTCCCGCGTCAGCTCTGAGATCTCCCTGAAATAGGTCCGAGCCCCACCGATACGCCCAACAGCCTTTACGATACGCGAGGCCGCAATGAGTTCCATGGCTTTCGTAATCTTCTTCGTCGAGTTAACACTCCGAATTCGACCCCGAAGAGCCCGTTCCTTCCCACCTGGCACGAGACCCTAAACCTTTACTGAGGTGGCGAACCCACCCGCGAAGGTGGTGATTGCATCCGTCAACGCCTGCTTGTCCGGCATCTTACCATTGGCATTAATCCCGTCAATGAAATCAGGGTGTCGAGCCTTCAAGAACCCAATCATCTCAGCCAAGAACTTCGACACATCACTCACCGGCAGCGCGTCAAGAAGACCGTTGGTACCCGCAAAGATGCTCACTACCTGCTCGGCAACGGAGAGAGGAGCTCCTTGATTTTGTTTCAACAGCTCAGTCAGTCGATAACCACGATCGAGCTGTGCCTGCGCATACTTATCCAGTTCAGAGCCAAAAGTGGCAAAGGCCTCGAGTTCACGGAACTGGGCAAGATCCAATCGTAGGCTTCCAGACACCTCTTTCATCGCCTTGGTTTGCGCGGCACCGCCAACTCGTGACACCGACGTCCCGACGTTGATCGCCGGACGAAGACCAGAGTTAAACAGGTCAGAGTCGAGAAATACTTGACCATCCGTGATCGAGATCACGTTGGTAGGGATGTAGGCCGAGATATCCCCTGCCTTGGTCTCAATGATCGGTAACGCCGTCAGCGAGCCCCCACCAAGCGCGTCGCTCAGCTTCGCCGCGCGCTCAAGAAGCCGAGAATGAAGATAAAAAATGTCACCAGGATACGCTTCACGTCCCGGTGGACGACGAAGAAGCAACGAGAGCTGCCGATAGGCGTCAGCCTGCTTCGAAAGATCGTCATAGACGATCAGGGCGTGCTCCCCATTCTCCATCCAATGCTGGCCCATCGCACAGCCTGCATACGGTGCAAGATACTTGAACGGCGCAGCCTCAGATGCAGCCGCTGCCACGATCACCGTATACTCAAGCGCCCCATGTTCACGCAACGTGTCAACAACTGCCGCGATAGAGGTACCTTTCTGCCCAATAGCCACGTAGATACACTTCACACCCTGGCCACGCTGGTTGATAATCGTGTCGAGCGCCACCGTCGTCTTACCAGTTTTGCGGTCTCCAATGATCAATTCACGCTGACCACGTCCAATCGGAGTCATGGCATCGATAGCCTTGATTCCAGTCTGTAGCGGTTCTCCAACCGGCTTGCGCTGGACAATACCTGGCGCCTGCACCTCAAGGCGACGCTGTATTGTGGAGTCGATAGGACCAAGCCCGTCGATCGGTCGACCGAGCGGATCGACAACTCTACCGAGAAGTGCATCGCCCACCGGAACTGACAGGATCTCGCCCGTCGACTTCACTAACTGGCCTTCGGAGATACCGGACTCCTCGCCGAGGACAACCACGCCGATCGTATCCTCTTCGAGGTTGAGCGCGAGGCCAACCGTCCCGTTGGCAAAGCGCAGCACTTCATTCACCGCCACCGAGGGGAGTCCCGAGACCGAGGCGATCCCGTCACCGAACTCCAGCACTCGGCCGACCTCTTCGCCTGCGGTCGTCGTCGCGTACTCCTGTAGTCGCCGCCGGATGACATCAGCGATCTCCGACTTATCAATTTTCAACTCTACCGCCATCGTCTCTCCTTGTTATCGCCCGGCAAGCAACTGCTGGGCCCTCTGTAGTTCTCTGGCAACACTCACGTCGTAGACCCGATCGCCAATGACGGCGACCATGCCACCGATGAGTGTTTCATCGACTCTCCACTCGACGATCAGCTCGCGCCCAATACGATGCTCGAGCGTTGACGCAATCCGCGAACGGTAGATATCATTGGCTTGACGAGCGAGTGTCACTCGGGCAATCTGGCTCTCGATCAGCCTGGAGCAGTCACCAATGATCCTCTCGAGCGACTCCGCTAGGGAGCGCGGGTTGCTCACAGCAACGACCGCGCGAATAACCGACAACGCCGCCGGTGAGACTCGCCCTCCAAAGAGGTCCTCAACAATGTGAATACGCTGCTCTGGATCGCCGCCAAGACCTGACAGCACCCTTCGCAACGCAACGTCTCCGGCCAACAACTGTGTCACGCTGATGAGTTCATCCAGCATGAGCAACAGAGCATCTCGATCGAGATCGCCCATGATCGCGTGTGCATATCCTCGCGCGCGCGCACCAGTCACCGTCTCGATTCCGTCACCAAGGACGTAAGTGCTTTGCAGCACAGCTTCAAGACCCGCCAGAATTTCGGGAATATCCCCCGCCAACTCGGTCTCCACCACATAGCCAGCGAGCGCAGCGACCCGCACGTCCACACGATCGCTCAAGAGCTCAACCAACACTGATCGTCGGACATCAGAACGGAGGCCACGGTCGATCAGTACATCGGTCAATTCGACGGAGTCGGTCACGAGCGCCGCGACCGCCGCTATCTCTTGTGTTATGCGTGCCAACTCATCACTCCTGATCCCAAGATCACGAGTGGCGATGGCGAATCCACGGGTTCGCTCTCTCATGTCTACTCCGAATCCGCCTCCGCGAGGAAGGACTCCACCAGGGGATCTACCTCACTCGAGGCGAGTTCATGCGCGAGTATCCGAGTGGACAGTTCGATCGCCATGCCAGCCAATTCACCCCGAAGCTCAAGGATCAGCCGGGATCGCTCAGCCGCTACCTGCAGCTGAGCCTGTTCACGTACCATCTGGGCCTCACGTTGTGCCTCAGCCGCTGCTTCTTGGCGCAGCGCCTCACCGGTAGCTCGCGCATCCTCGATGATGCGCTGGCCCTCTTCGCGTGCGCGACCAAGCTCAGCGCGGCGCTCCTCTGCGAGACGTTCGGCGTCCCGACGCGCCGACTCAGCGGCCTCAAGATCGTCTCTGATCTTGTCACTGCGCTTGGCCATCATGGAGGCCACTGGAGGGAAGGCATACTTCACCAATATGACCAACAAGAGGCCGAAGGAGATGACCGACCAGATAATCTCCCCTGTCGAGGGCAAAATTGGGTTCGGCGACTGCGTAACTACTCCGAAAAGCACGAAACGATTCCTTAACCGGTGTACTTCAAGAGGACGAAGACAACGAACCCGATCAGAGCGAGTGCTTCAGCGAGCGCGAAACCCAGGAAGGCCAACGACCGAACCGGTCCAGCGGTCTCCGGTTGCCGTGCGATCGCCGAGATCGCCTGACCAAAGATAATTCCAATACCGATTCCAGGTCCTAGCGCAGCGAGACCGTAGGCTAAACCCGATCCAAGCTCTGCGAGACCCTTCCGTAAGTTGACATTTGCCGCAACCGCGATAATTGTCGCCATCATGCTATGCATATAACTTGCTTTCCTCTCCATTTCAACATTCGATACCAACTCCTTGATGAGCTTCAGCGCTCACGGCGAACTTCAGACCAACTCCTTAGTGCCCACCTCCCAAAGATTCGCCTAAGTAGACGGCGGTCAAGATGGTAAAGATAAAGGCCTGCAGAAAACCGACGAAGATCTCGTAGCCTGTCAACACCACCAGGGTAGCCGCTGGTAACGGCAACACAATCAGGCCAATGCTGCGAACGAACAGCGCCTCCGAGATCACCGCAAACGTCACCAACAGGAGGTGGCCAGCGAGCATATTGCCAAACAATCGGACGGCGAGAGCAAAGGGGCGGACGATGAAGGTAGAGAGTAACTCGATGGGGACAAGGAGTATCAGCAGTGCTACCGGCACTCCACTCGGGACAAGCGCTGATTTGAAATAGCGACCAAAGCCTTGCTTTTTGACGCCTACCACAATAAAGGTGACATAGACGATGAGCGCAAGAGGGATCGTGACGCTCGTTCGTGCGGTCGCCGGCATCTGTATAAAGGGAATGACTTCAAAGAGGTTGTTGAACAGGATGAAGAAGAACAGTCCGGTGAGCCACGGCACCCACGCTAGCCCCTCTTGACCCATCACGTCGATCACGACGGAGTTGGTGATAAAGTCGATCGATGACTCCATGATGTTCTGGATGCCACGGGGAACGAGCTTCTGGCGCCGTCCAGCGACAAAGAACAGCGCAAGGGTAATTGCCGCCGAGAGCAGTGTGAGGACGGCGATCTTGTTGAACATGAGCGCCGTGCCACCAAAGGCGATCGGCTTCCAGTTCAGCAGCTCCGCTATGGGCGGAAAGTTAATGCCCGCAAAAATCATCTGACCAATCTCCAGGGAGCAAGACCATCATCGCCCAAACGCCCAGAGACCCGGCGCGCCTCGATAATCACCGCAGCGAGGTGGCCGAGAATCACCACAAGGCCGAAGACGATAAGATCCATCCAGTGCGCATGCGCAACCGGAATGATCGCCGCCGTGAGCACTCCGAGCCCGATGAGCAGTGCGAGAAAAGCAGCGGCCATCAAACCCGTCATACCAAATTTGGCACCCTCACGGAAGAACGCGATCATAATGGCGAAGTTGACGGCGACTAACGCGAGACCATACAACGCGGACCACAAACCTCGATCACCGGCAAGAGCCCACGAAATGGCAACCGCCACTGGGGCGACGATGAGCAGCCGGATGAGAAAGCCTTTGGCGATACTCACCTCAGGCTGAATAGGTGTGCTAGACACGCTACTCGTCCCTCCTCAGCCACGCATCGGCCTGACGAACGTCGTCAGAGAGTTCAAGATCTGACTCGAGCAAACGCGAAACACCACCTCTCTCGGGACGCCGCGTCTTGACTGGCACAGGAGTGCTGTCGATCTCCGCCTTCGAGCGGTAATACATCGACAAAATTGACCCCACAACTCCAAAAACGGCTATTCCTACACCCCACGCCCAGGAGTGCGTCCACTGACCAACCACGACGGCGACAACGAGCGAAAGCACCATGGTCCCGAAGGACTCAATCATTTTGGCAATTGCCTCGCTAAAACTCGCTACCATACCTCGGGCCACTGACGGGCTGTCCACGATCGAACCTCTTCCGAACCAAACCTTAGTTACTCTACCAGCTACAGACCAACCAACTGCCATCCGGAACGCAAACCAGAATAACTCACCGCCTGATCCCGCTATCCCTTCGACGAATCACTTGCAGCGCCCTCCCGCTCCGCGAATGCGTTCCCTTCAAATCAGGATGGAACAGCGTATACAGTAGCACCCCAACCGCCGCAACAGCAATGGGGAGTTCGAATCCGAGGCCACCAACATACGTAGGGAGCAGCGCAAAGGCCGACAAAATGGCTGTCCATGCCCAGAGGATCGCCACCGAGCGGCGCGGCCCATGCCCCATCTCCATGAGGCGGTGGTGAAGGTGCTTTTTGTCGGGCGTCGCAAAGCTCACATGATGGGCAGTGCGACGAAGTACAGAAAACACTAAGTCCGCCATTGGGACTCCTAATATCACAAAAGGAATAACCAATGGTGCAAAGAAAAAGAACGTCTGGTCGGAGACGTTGGCGGTCCGGCCCCCTACGACCGAGGTGCTGGCAGCCAAGAGGAGCCCGAGCAACATGGCGCCGGTGTCACCCATGAATATCTTGGCTGGGTTCCAGTTGTGGGGCAAAAACCCGACGCAGACTCCAAGTATCGCAAACGCGATCAGTGGTCCGATGGAGGAGCTCGGCAGCTGCCCCAACGCCTCAAGTCGCAATGAATAGAGACCAAAGGCGAGCGATGCGATCGCGACGATACCAGAGGCGAGGCCATCAAGGCCATCGATAAGGTTGATGGCGTTCTCCATGGCGATCACCCAAATCGCCGTCAACAACGGTGTCAATGAGTTCGAAAGGACAACGATACCAGCGAAGGGAACCTTGAACCAGAACATCGTCACGCCAAAGACCCAAAGCAATGATGCCGACAACACCTGTCCCGCGACCTTGGCGGGAGCAGACAGATTCCACACATCGTCGATCACACCGATACCCGTGATGGCGATCGCAGCGAGGAGCACCCCCATCGGTTCGGAGGAGTCAGTGAAGACGGGACGAAAGGCATGCAGCAGACTGCCGAACCCCATCGCCGCCCCAAATCCCACCAACATACCGATTCCCCCAAGGGTCGGTGTCGGCTTGAGGTGAGCCATACGACCGCCAGGCTGTACGACTTGACCGGTCCGGAATGCGATTCGTCGAACGATCGGCACCACCAGAAACGTAACGATAGCTGCGACGAACGCTACCAGGACGTATTGCACATTACCTCTCGAGCGGCGGAGGGAAGGCTCGACAGAGTTCAGCTATCTCGTGCCGCACCTCCAGAGGGGTCTGCTCATCGTCAGTGCGCAGCACCCGCGAGATCAGCGCAGCCACCGTCTTCATCTGATCGGTGCGCATACCCGTCGTCGTCATTGCAGCGGTACCAAGACGCAGTCCGCTGGTGACAAAGGGTGAGCGAGGATCGAAGGGGATCTGGTTTCTGTTGCAGGTGATCCCCGCACGATCCAGCCGATCTTGCGCGGTACGTCCATCGAGTTCTGGATCGAAGTCTCGTAGATCTACCAAGGCCAAGTGGACATCGGTACCTCCCGAAACGATGCGAAATCCCTCAGAACTCAGTGCATCAGCGAGCACGCGAGCGTTCTCCACAACGCGCTCGGCATACTCCCGAAAGGAAGGGTCGAGCGCCTCTGCAAAAGCGACGGCTTTTGCGGCTATCGCATGCTCGAGGGGGCCTCCCTGCAGTCCTGGAAAGACCGCTTTGTCAAGCGCTTTACCAAGGTCCTCGTGGGCAACGATTGCGGCTCCTCGAGGACCGCGCAAGGTTTTGTGTGTCGTAAAAGTCACGACATCGGCACCCCGTGCCCCGGATCGAGTGAAGAGTGGGTTGGGATAGACCCCTCCGGCGATCAACCCAGCCACGTGAGCAGCATCAAAGAGAACCAAGGCCCCGACCTCGTCGGCAATTTCGCGGATCGGATCGACCTCTATGATCCTTGAGTAGGCGGTAGCCCCCACCACAATCAACTTTGGTCGTTGCTCGAGGGCGAGTTGACGCATCTGGTCGAGGTCCAACCACTCCCGATTCGGATCCGATTCACGTACTCCATAGGAGATGAAATCATAGATCTGGCCGGAGAAATTTACTGGCGAACCATGGGTAAGGTGTCCACCCTGGTCGAGCCTCATGGCAAGTACCCGATCTCGCGGTGCAAGCAGTGCTAAGTAGGCTGCCGCATTCGCGTTTGCACCGGCGTGTGGTTGGACGTTGGCATAGGGAGCCCCAAAGAGCTGTTTGCACCGCTTACGAGCGAGGTCCTCAACCTGATCAACGACCTGATTACCCCCGTAATACCGACGACCAGGATAACCCTCGGCGTATTTGTTGGTCAACACGCTTCCCGTCGCCTCCATCACCGCTCGAGAGGTGAAGTTTTCAGAGGCGATCAGCTGCAGCGTCGTTCGCTGTCGTTCCTCTTCCTCGCTCAGAAGTCGCGCTACTTCAGGATCTTGGCTCCAGAGCAACTCAGTAGAACGCAACAGGGCACCCCCTTTCGAATCGTCGACCCACGACTGCATGGAATCGATACCACTGAGTGTAGGGGAAGCCCACCTTGAAAGCCTACGGGATGAGCCCATGACAACCGGGACTAGCTCATAGGAGTTGTAAGCCCGGGGAGTCGCTCGGCAACGACCTCATAGGCTAATGCCCCCTGTCGGACGATCGTTGGAGGCTGGCAGGTGAGGTCAACGACGGTCGATGCGATGGTCCCGGCCGCACCATCCCCTAATGGATCGATCGCTAGGGTAAGGGGGGCATCGTAGGATCCAGCCGTCAATGCAGCGATGGCCCCCTTGACGCTAGTTTCGGTAGCCACGCCATGTCGGTTGGCCGAAGAAGCAGCGAGCGGCATGTCCCGACAGAGTGCACGGAGCCATGGTACCGCTGGAACCCGAAGTGCTGCCGTTCCAACTGTCGGGTTCACAGCCTCTCCGAGTGGATCATCGATATCGACGATCACCGAAAGCGGCCCTGGCCAGAGATCGGCAATCCGCGACAATGGCCCCATCATCGACGGTGTAGCCAATCGCACCGCCATCGCAACGCTATCGATCAATACCGGTGCGGGAGTCGCGCTCGTGCGTCCCTTAATGCGTGCAATATTCGCGACTGCCAGGGGGTTACGAGCGTCGGCGAGGAGACCGATGACGGTATCGGTTGGAGCGATGACACATTGTCCATCGCGGAGTTCCGACCGCACCCACTCGATAGCAGCGGATTCGTCGCGTTCAACGATACGGCCCGTTCGCAGGTTATAGACCAGCATCGGTGACGGCTGGTGCATCATCGCCGAGCCACCACAAAACGATCTCTACCAACCAAATCCTGTTTGATAACGGCGCCAAAGGAGGCGTTGCGAGCAATGGCAACTACCTCAGCGCCCTGATCAGCGCCGATCTCTACGACAACTGCGCCGTGTCCTTGCTCCAGATGACAAGCTGCATGCGCGAAAATGACTTCGTAACACTCTAGACCAGAAGTTCCAGCTACCAGCGCTTCTCTTGGCTCCCAGTCACGGACAACCGGGTCCAGTCCAAGCCATTCATCATCAGTCACATACGGCGGGTTCGAACAGATAACGTCGAAACGCTCTTGGGGTTCCACCGCCTCCCACCAGCAACCGAAACGGAGCTCTACGCTTTGGTCGAGTTCCAGCTGGCGAAGATTCGCAGCGGCCAGCGCCAGGGCACCCCTAGAAAAGTCGGTCGCCACGACTTGGAGCATCGGAAACTCCTGGGCAAGGGATGCCGCAATAGCCCCGGTGCCAGTACCCAGCTCTAAAACCCTTCCCGATCCCATTTTATCTACTTCTGCGACGACAAGGTCAACCAGCAGTTCCGTCTCTGGACGAGGGATAAGTGCCCGACGGTCCACCTCCAAGTTCAGCCATCGAAATTGCCAGCTTCCCAGCACGTATTGGAGTGGCTCACCCTGATCTAAACGTGACCGATACTCGGCAAGCACGGCAACCGCAGGCTGCCCGGTACGTGCCGCGACCTCCCTGGCTGCTTGGTCCAACCAGCGCTGTTGCACCCGGGTAGGGGAGGCGGGAGAAGGTGCGAAGGCGGTGACAGCCTCGCACGTAAAATCAGCGACCATCATCCTGATCAAGTAGCTGTGCGGCGCGCTCGTCCTGGATCAGCGCATCAGAGATTTCAAGAAGGTCGCCCATCAAAATCTGGTCAAGACGATGCAGCGTCAGTTTGATCCGATGATCAGTGACCCTGTTCTCCTTGAAGTTGTAGGTGCGAATCTTCTCAGAGCGTCCGCCACCGCCAACCTGGGACTTCCTCGTGCGCGAAAGCTCCTCGTTCACGCGGTCCTGTTCCGCCTTAAGTAGTCGCGCTCGCAACACCTGCAACGCCTTGGCACGGTTCTGTATCTGACTCTTCTCATCTTGCATCGCCACAACGATCCCGGTAGGTATATGGGTAATCCTCACCGCCGAGTCCGTGGTGTTGACCGACTGTCCTCCTGGGCCTGTCGATCGATAGACGTCGATCCGGAGATCATTGGGATCGATCTGGACCTCAACCTCGTCAGCCTCAGGCAATACCGTTACCGTTGCGGAAGAGGTATGCACTCTTCCTTGGGTCTCGGTAACTGGCACCCGTTGGACCCGATGGGGGCCCGCTTCATGCTTCAAGCGACGCCACGCATCATCCCCTTTGACCAACAGCGAAGCAAAGTTATAGCCGCCAAGCTCAGACGGATCTGCAGCCAGCATCTCGACGCGCCACCCCATCCGGTCACCAAAACGCTGATACATCTCCGTCAAATCTTTAGCAAAAAGGTTCGCCTCTTCCCCACCTTCAGCCCCACGAATCTCAAGGATCACATTACGACCATCGTTTGGGTCCTGTGGCAACAGGAGGATCTCAAGCTCCTCTGTCTTTATGGCGAGAGCCGTTTCGAGGGAGGCTATCTCATCCCCCCAAAGGGGCCGCTCGTCGAGGGGGGCCGCCTGGTAGAACTCAGTGGCTGCCGCAAAATCCTCCTGCAGCTTGTCGACCTCACGCAGGGTCGCGACGATCGCCTCGAGCGCCTTGTGACGCCGTGCGACCTCGCGAGCTCGATGCTGATCCTGAAACAGCTTCGGATCAGACATCTCCTCGATGCTGCGCTGATACTCGAGCTCGAACTTTTCCAGACGCCTATCAGCCACCGGTTAGCTCCTTGACCTCGATCGAATAGGGAACTCCTACTAGCCTAGCCAACTCCACGAACGCCTTCATTGGTTCTCCATCAAGTACGTAGGTGACCTGTCTCGCTTGACCAGCCAGCCGCCAGAGAGCAGCCGTCTCCACGACGAGCCATAGGTCAACCGCACTACCAAATCCGCAGAAATCCTGGCCCGTTTTCGCGTAGGCACGCGACCTGGCCTGTCCAACCGTACCGAACTCGATGGGCATGACCTCAGGGTGCTCCACTCGGAAACGTGATCGCAGGAGACGGCCCAATGCGACCCGGGAAAAATCGAATCGACCTTGGCGGCGCTCGCGTGACCCCAGCAGCGTCAAGAGAACCTCTCGGGCGAATGCCTCCAGCGACTCTGGCGTCATCAGTGCCTCCTTGGCCATCGCCTGGTCGCGCGGATCAATACCCACAACGAGGGACTCGCCCGCCATCCCGAGTACTGGAATCCCTCGATACTCCGCAAAGACAGAACCTTGATACCACGCATATTCGGGTTGCGCCGCTCGCCCAAAGACCTGCTGGGCCAACGCTTGCAATCGAACCGGGAGTGTGCCAGGGGCGACTGCCGCCAGGGGAGACGGCGGACAGAGCCGCGAGAAGACATCCCGATGCAGCTCCAACACCTCAACGTCAGGGGTGGCCCTCGCAAACACCGAGTTAAAGTCCTCAACCGCCACCAAAAGGTGATCATCGCGATTGCCAACGTGAGTCGGGAGAACAACCTTACAGGGATACTCCGGATAGCGTCGACGAGCTTTGATCACCTGACCAAGTACTGTCTTCGCCGAAGGCACTGAGAAACCAGCAGCTGGCACTGGCCAAACGACGACGGCGTCAGAGGTGAGACCGATCCACCAGGAATCCCCCACCTCCCACACCGTCGCGAACGGGCCATACGTCCGAGCGACAACTGACGCAGGTGTTAACTCAGTTGCATCCAAGCCACGAGCCTCGAGCTATTGTGCTCGATTCTTGGAACGGTCACCATAGCGGCGTTGGAAGCGCTCGACACGGCCTCCGGTGTCCACCAACTTCTGCCGGCCCGTGTAGAACGGATGGCACTCGTTGCACAACTCAATGTGTAGGTCAGCCTTGGTCGAACGAGTCACAAAGGTGTTTCCGCACGAACAATGCACGGTAGCCACCACGTACTCTGGATGAATATCACTCTTCATAATTTCCTCTGTCCTATTCTTCCCATGGCGACCCCAAAAGGACGCCCTCTCATCCGGAACCGAAACAACACGCACGCCCGCGAGCCGTCTCGTTGGCCGGATCTTCAGCATCGCCAAGACCCCGCCACTGACATCATCCACACCGCCAGCAACACCGGTATCGCCGATTGATTCGGACTGAACGCCCGCTCTCGCACCGCAACGGAAGCGCCAAAGCATCCATTCGGTCTCCGGAGTCTCAGACTCGCTTGCCAACCATTGGTGACAGCGCGCCACGAACTCCGAGTTCACACAAAGGCGAACAGACTACTACCGCGAACTCCGCCCATCAGCATAGCGTACGATCCCCTGTGGCCGTTAACGCCTGATCCCCTTATTGCATTCCCGAGCTGCGGGCTATCTCCGCGAGGAACTCGCTATTCGATCGTGTACTACGAACCTTATCGAGCAACAACTCGAGTCCTGCTGCGGCCGTCCCATCTTGGGTGATCGCATTCAAGACCCTCCGGAGCTTCCAGATCTGGTTCAGATGATCACGCGAAAAGAGTAACTCCTCGTGGCGGGTAGAGGAGCCGTTGACGTCAACAGCAGGATAGAGCCGACGCTCTGAAAGTCGGCGGTCAAGCTTCAACTCCATGTTACCGGTTCCCTTGACCTCCTCAAAGATCACCTCATCCATTTTCGATCCGTTCTCAACCAAAGCGGTCGCGAGGATGGTGAGCGATCCCCCCTCCTCGATGTTGCGCGCCGCGCCAAAGAACTTCTTTGGTGGATACAGTGCTCCTGAGTCAATACCACCAGACATAATTCTGCCGCTGGCGGGCTGGGCAAGGTTATAGGCGCGAGCCAAACGAGTGATGCCATCGAGGATGACCACCACATCTTTGCCCATCTCAACCATACGTTTCGCGCGCTCGATCGTGAGCTCGGCCACCTGGGTGTGCTCCTCTGCAGGACGATCAAAGGTCGAGGCAATCACCTCACCCTTGACCGAACGGCGGAAGTCAGTAACCTCTTCAGGTCGCTCATCCACGAGCAGCACAATGAGCGCGACATCTGGATTGTTCCGTTCGATCGCATTCGCGATCTCCTTCATGATGGTCGTCTTGCCGGCTTTCGGAGGTGAGACGATCAACCCACGTTGCCCCTTGCCTATCGGCGCGATGAGATCAATGATCCTTGGTGTGATATTGGTCGGGTCGGCACTGGTCTCAAGCGTGAGCCGCTCATTCGGGAAGAGCGGAGTGAGATCCTCGAACCGACGACGTGCCTTCGCAGTTTCTGGATCGAGACCCGTAACGGTATCCACCCTCGATAGTGCAGGATACTTCTCCGTCGATCCAGCAGGCCGGGCTCCACCAACGACGATGTCGCCACGCCGCAGACTCATCCTCCGCGCCAATGATGCAGGGACGTAGACATCATCTTTTGAGGAGAGATAGCCCTTTGTGCGAAGAAAGCCATAGCCATCATCACGCAGATCCAGCACACCAGAGACGGTCACCAGCTCTACCGCTTGCTGGCTATCTGATCTCTCCGAACCCTCCGGACGGTCCGTTCGATCCTTGCCTCGCCGATTGCGTCGAGAGCGACGCGAAGCCCCATCTTCTCCGCGGGGTTGCTGGGAGGGACTCGGTGATTCATCCACCTGTGGCGCATTCGTGCGCTCGGTAGGATTCACCGTAATGGGCGGAATCAGTGTCGCAAGACCACCGCGGGTACCCTCAGCGCGCTTCGACTCGCTCGTCCCATTGGTAGGACGATTATGACTGCTGGCCCTCGCTTGCGAAGCCTCCTGGCGGGACGTCCCATCGGGAGCCGACCCGTTCGTGCTGGATCCGTTCGTGCTGGATCCGTTCGTGCTGGATCCGTTCGTGCTGGATCCGTTCGTGCTATCGCGTTGGTGTGTCTGAGCAGACGAGGCGACGCCTCGTTGCTCCGCCGGGCTACCGTGTTCCCCAACAGGCTCCCCAGTGGCGGATCCGCCTCCGGTTCCACGACCTTCGATCATCGAGATCAGCTCTGCCTTTCTCAGCCGAGCAGAGACCTTAAGATCGAGCTGGCGAGCAAGCCCCATCAGTGTCTCTTTATCAAGCGATTCAAGTGCACCAGACGATACGTCCATCAGTTCTTTCCCTTCTTTGCCAAGGAACTTGGCGAATTGAGTGACGAGGTATCCATCAAATCCTGATCTCAAAAATCACAGACCAATCGCCTCTGCCACTTCTTTCATTGACGTACCCACTACCTTTGGTACTTGCACTTGGGATACCGCAGTGTCTGGATCCTTTAACCCATTCCCGGTCAGCACACAAACAATTGACGAACCAGGAATAACCGGGGTTTTGAGAAGTCCAGCTACTGAGGCTGCTGAGGCTGGTTCACAGAATACTGCCTCATCTCTCGCTAAGAGTATATATGCCTGAAGGATCTCTTCGTCGGTCACCGCCGTAATTGCTCCGCCGGATTCATCGCGCGCTTCTAACGCTAGCGACCAACTGGCAGGGTTGCCGATTCGGATGGCAGTCGCAACCGTTTCGGGCTGTGGCACGACCGCGCCGTTGACGATGGGTGCAGCGCCAGCTGCTTGAACACCAAACATCTTCGGGAGCTGCTGCGCGTAGCCCGCCTCGTAAAACTCCCGATAGCCAAGCCAATACGCGCTGATGTTGCCGGCATTGCCAACAGGAATGAACTGAGCATCAGGGGCAAACCCAAGTTCATCAATCACCTCAAAGGCTCCCGTCTTTTGTCCTTGGAGTCGATAGGGGTTGATGGAATTGACAATCGTCAACGGATGAGACTCTCCAAGAGCACGAACGAGGCGGAGGCCCTCATCAAAATTACCATCGATCTGAATCACCTGTGCTCCATAGACAAGCGCCTGTGCCAGCTTGCCAAGAGCGATATGACCCGAGGGTATCAACACCACCGCATCTATCCCCGCAGCAGCTGCATAGGCCGCCGCGCTCGCTGAGGTATTGCCAGTAGAGGCGCAGATGATAGTGCGGCTCCCCTGTGCGAGCGCCTGAGAAACCGCCATGGTCATGCCGCGATCCTTAAAGGAGCCAGTGGGATTAAATCCTTCCAGCTTGAGATAGACATCCGCTCCCACCCGACGCGACAGTCGCGGAGCGTACCGTAAGGGTGTTCCTCCCTCACCAAGACTCACGACTGGCGTCGTCGCATCAACAGGTAAAAATGCACGATACCGCTCGATCACTCCTGGCCAGGTCTCCTTTTTCATACCTTCACTCCTCATTCCAAGACGCGCAAAATCTGGTGCAACCGCTCGATCACATCGAGTCCTGCTAGCGCCGCCATCGTTGCCTTCATGGCAGAGAGACGGGTCCGGTGGGTAAGGAATACCAGATGCGCTAGCTCGCCACCGAGTTCGTCCTGCTCCATGCGCGCGATCGAGACGCCATGCTGGCCAAACACCTCGCTCACCTGTGCGAGGACCCCAGGAGCGTCCACCACCTCCATCGAGAGCGCAAAGACTGCCTCGATAGCCGAATCCTCGACAAAGCGGGTACCCTCAGCGATCCGCATGGGTGCTCGCGTGGCATTTCGAAGGTTCTTCACTGCGTCGATGACGTCGGCCAAGACGGCTGATGCCGTCGGCAGCCCACCTGCTCCAGGGCCAGAGAACATAAGCTGACCAACCGCCGACCCTTCCACAAAGACCGCGTTGAAGGAGCCGCGAACACTGGCCAATGGGTGGGTCGACATCACGATCGCTGGAAATACTTCGACACGTACGGGGGCATCCGAGGTGGTGATGTCTCGCTCTGCCTGTGCAAGGAGTTTGATGACCCCTCCGCTGCGCTCCGCGAAGTCAAAATCCGATGGGGTGACTCCCCAGATTCCATCCACCGTCACGTCCCCTACGTCAACATGGCCCCCAAAGGCGATGCTGGCAATGATAGCAAGTTTGGAGGCTGCATCCCTGCCGGACAGATCTCCCGAAGGATCTGCTTCAGCATACCCGAGCTGCTGAGCCTCCACCAGCGCCGCCTCGAGGCTGAGGTGCTCCTCCTGCATCCGAGTCAGGATGTAGTTGGTCGTTCCGTTCACGATCCCCACAATCCTTGAAAGCCGCTCACCAAAAAGCGAGACCCGCAAGGCACGAATGAGCGGGATGCCCCCTGCCACCGCCGCCTCGAAGAAGATATCCCGATGCACGGCCTGCGCAGCGAGTTCGAGTTCAGGAAAGTGAGTACTCAGAATCTCCTTGTTGGCCGTCACCACCGACTTCTTTGCCCCAAGCGCGGCCCGAATCGCGGAGAGAGCAAACTCACCAGGCCCTATGAGCTCGACCACCACCTCGATCTCATCATCGTCGATCACCTCCGCCAACTGGGTTGTCAACAAGCCAGCTGGTATCGGCCCACTCCGTGCCTTGTCCGGATTACGAACCAGAATGCGCCCGACTTCCAGAGGTTCACCCAATAGGTAGGCGAGGCGATCTCCCTCCTGGTCGAGCAATGAAACAAGCGCGCTGCCCACCGTTCCGCACCCCAAGAGACCGATTTTCATAGACCCAACTCCAAACGAAAGAGATCATCAACGGTCTCCCTCCGGACCATCAATCGCGCTTGCCCCTGGTGCACTCCAACAACAGCCGGTCGTGGAAGCTTGTTATAGTTCGATCCCATCGCCCAACCATAGGCGCCAGTGACAGGTGTCATGACGAGTTCGCCGACGCGTAGATCCGACGGGAGACAGGCCTCTCGTACGAGCACATCTCCCGACTCACAATGTTTACCGACAAGGGCCACCGTCGTATCATGCGCAGCAAATAAGCGAGAGGGAACATAGGCTTCGTAACCACTCCCGTAGAGGACGGGACGCGGATTGTCGCTCATACCTCCATCGACTGCCACATACGTACGTACTCCCGGTATCGTTTTGATGACTCCAACGGTGTAGACGGTAACCGCGGCTGCAGCAGCGATTGCGCGACCTGGTTCAACAAAGGTTCGCTCAGGGTCAATGCCATGTGCATCGAAGGTTTCTCGGAGCCAATGTGTCCAATCGCCAAGCGAGGGGACCAGCTCATCTCGCAGATAGCCTACTCCGAACCCACCACCGATGCACAACTCCTCAACATCGTTCTCTTCTACAAGCTCCACCATGATCGCCACCGCATCGCGGAAGGAGTCCAGCGCAAAAACCTGAGAACCGATGTGACAGTGGAGGCCAGACAGCACGAAACGTGAACTCGTCTTCATCCGCGTAATCGCGCGTTGAGCGTCCCCATTGGCAAGATTGAAACCAAACTTGGAGTCCTGTTGCCCCGTACGTACATAGGCATGCGTGTGCGCCTCAATACCAGGGGTCACCCGAAGCCACACATAGATCGCATCTCCCGCCAGACGTTCAAGCCGGTCGATTTCATCGAATGAATCGACCACCACTCTGCCGACCCCCACCTCGACCGCCGACCGTAACTCCTCCATCGACTTGTTATTCCCATGGAGCACCATACGCGATGGCCTCACTCCACCAAGCAGACCAGCTTTCATCTCTCCAAGCGACGCTGCATCCCACCACAACCGTTCTTCATCTACGATCCTTGCCATGGCAATCGTCGGGAATGCCTTGGAAGCGTAGATGACTTGTCCTCGACCAAACCCGCTGACTGCCTCTCGCATCCGGCTCCGGAGATGCCCCTCATCATAGATGAACAGCGGGGTTCCAAAACGGCCCGCGAGCTCGCTCACCGCGAGGCCACCCACCAGGAGCTCACCAACACCATCGACGGTGGCACTTAGAGGGGCGAGATGTTCAGGAAGGACCCCTAGGTCAGCCAACTCACATCTCCTCAAGGGGCGTTACCCCGAGCAGTTCAAGCGCAACCCCTAACGCGAGTTGTGTGGCTGTTGCCAAGGTCAGTCGAGCGTCGCGCACGGCAGGCTCAGCCGTGAGTACTGGACAGTCATGGTAGAACCCATGAAAATCAGCGGCCGCCTGCATGAGCCAGCCGACGATCTTATGGGGAGCCCGCTCGTGTGCAGCACGTGTGATCACCGATTCCAACCGCAACAGATCCTTCATCAGGGCTACCTCACGAGGATGGCTTAGACCAGCCAGTGCTTCAGGCGAACTGGTTTCAATGTTCACACCACGACTCACCACGTTGCGCAGCAATGCCGAGATGCGGGCATAGGCGTACTGTATGTAATAGACCGGGTTCTCCATCGACTGCGCTTTTGCCTGCACCAAGTCGATCTGCGAGGCGCGATCGATGGAGCTAGAGAGGATCAGCAGCCGCGTTGCATCACGGCCCAACTCTTGGATCAGCCAGTCGAGTGGAATCGCCGTTCCAGCGCGCTTGGAGAACTTCACCGCTTGGCCCTGTTCGAGCAGGGATACCATCTGACCAAGTTTGATCTCCAACCGATGTTCATCGATGCCGAGCGCGCGCACCGCAGCCATCATGGAGGCAACTTGACCATGATGATCGGCCCCCAGAACGTCGATCACCAGCGCAAACGATCGGACTACAAGCTTGTTGTAGTGATAGGCGATATCTCCGGCAAGGTAGGTGAAGTCTCCGTTAGACTTGCGCATCACCCGGTCACGGCTATCACCAAAGCGCTCAGAGGCGAACCAGAGCGCGCCGTCACGCTCATAGGTCGCTCCTTGGGCATCCAACTTGGCCACCACCTCGGCGACATCCCCCGACTCCTCGATCGAAGCCTGCGAAAACCAACTATCCATCTCGATGCCGAGTGAACCAAGCGTTGCTCGGACCAATTCCAGGATGATCGGGACAGCCCAGCTACCAGCCTCCACCACATCATCTGCGCCCTGATAACGCAGCGCCAGATCAGAGATATACGCGCCCTGATATCCACCTTCAGGTACCTCGTCTCCACGCCGGACCGCAATGATAGAGGCACCAAGCTGTCGAATCTGCCCCCCGGTATCGTTCACGTAGTACTCTCGAGTCACCCGATAGTTCACAAATTCGAGCAGCCGACTCAGCGCATCACCGTAGGTCGCAAGCCAACCATTGCCAACATGGAGCGGACCAGTAGGGTTCGCCGACACGAACTCGACCTGGGCGGTGACGCCGTGGCCTAGATCAGGGCGAAAGTACTCAACCTTTTCGTCAAGCAGTGCCGTAATCTCTCGGCCCAACGCCTCGGGAGCGATCCAAAAGTTCAAGAAGCCAGGACCAGCGACGGTCACCCGATCCACCATTGCATCGGCACGAAGTCGCTCGGCGAGCTGCTCAGCGATGATCCGAGGCGGCGCTCCCAGTGTCTTTGCGAGCACCATCGCTGCATTTGTCGCATAATCGCCATGATCAGGGATCGCTGGTTCATCAATCGCAACCGCCTGCAACGGTGTAGGATCAGCCTGAAGTGTCGCAAAACTATCCTGTGCAGTGGTATGCACCAACGTTAACAGCCGGTCTGCAATCGCCACTGTCCACTCCTTCACGTATCGAATACAGCTATCGCCGGGCAACGAAGAGCTTTGAGCAAAGCATATCAGCGCTACCAGCGCAGACAATGCACTCGGCGTCTTGGACCTGAGAGAACGCTAGACTCGTGTTCGCCTGATTGAGCCCCCGTAGCTCAGGGGATAGAGCATCGGCCTCCGGAGCCGGGTGCGTAGGTTCGAATCCTACCGGGGGCGCTCGGTCCATGTCTCGATACGCCGAGAGACCCGGCTCTGACGAGCCCACCAAAGAACAGTAGGGCAAAGACGGCCGCCCAGGGACGGTAAAGTAAGCCAGTGAGGTACCTGACGCTCCTGCTAACTGTTTGAGGCCAGGACAACCTCGGCCTCAGGGTCTGCTGCAAGCATGGGGCCTGACACGAACTTATCCCCTGCTGTCGGGATTAATCAGGCATTATTCCTATGTTGAGATAGGAAGATCTGTAGAGAAACAACTAGCCTGAGGACAGCGAGCACGGAACAACGACGTCTTCGTCGGCCGAGTCCCCAAACAACACGATATTTGATCGAGTCCATCGGAGGTGAGATGACCCTAGCCATCGAGGTGCGCAACCTGCGCAAAACGTTCAAAGGAGGCGTTACCGCTCTGGAGGATGTGAGCTTTCAGGTGGAGGCTGGAACCGTTTTTGGTCTACTCGGCCCTAACGGGGCTGGGAAGACGACCATCGTCAGGATTCTCACCACCATCATCCCTCCCGACAATGGCCAGGCGACCATTATGGGCATCGACGTCACCAAATCCCCCCAACAGGTCCGTGAACACCTCGGTCTTGCGGGTCAGGCTGCGGCAGTCGACGAACGGCTAACGGGTGAAGAGAATCTCTTCATGATTAGTCGGCTCAACCACCTCCCGAAACAAGTTGCAAGGGACCGTTCCGCTGAGCTCCTCCATGACTTTGGCCTTGAGTACGCAGCCAAACGTGTGCTCAGTACTTACTCAGGAGGGATGCGACGGCGCCTTGACCTCGCTGCGGCCCTCGTCGCACAGCCTCCGGTCTTGTTCCTCGATGAACCTACCACCGGCCTCGATCCCAAAAGTCGTAACGACCTTTGGGAGATCATCGAAAAACTCCTGGTGAATGGAACGACCGTACTGCTGACCACGCAATACCTTGAGGAGGCGGATCGACTGGCATCGCGGATCGCTGTCGTCGATCATGGTCTCGTGATCGCCGAGGGCACGCCAGATCAGCTCAAAGCGAACTTTGGAGCAACGGTGCTGGAACTTTCCTTCAAGGACGAAGAGGTCACTGACAAAGCCAAGGCGGCCGTCAACCCGCTGGCCTCAGCGGCCGTACAACAGGTTGAGAATCGCTTAGAGATTCCTGTGGCTGATGGCGCAGCGACCACCGCACTGGTGCTTGAGCGTCTGCTCAACGAAAAGATCAACCCAACCAGAATCAACCTTCGCGAACCGAGCCTCGACGATGTCTTTCTCGCGCTCACCGAACAACCAGCGACAATGGAAGGATAGGCCCATGGCACTCGCAGAACTTACGACCAGTCCGCACCGCTCTCGTCTCTATTGGATGGTGGCTGATGCCCTCACGATCACCAAGCGCAATCTCCTGAACTATGTCCGCATACCCCAGTCGTTGGTCTTCTCCACGATCCAACCAGTGATGTTCGTACTGCTCTTCCGCTACGTCTTCGGAGGTGCCATCGGGTCAGAGACCTCCAAGCTTGGTCTGAGCTACGTCAACTATCTGATGCCAGGGATCTTCATCCAGACGATCGCCTTTGGCTCTGTCCAGACCGGCGTCGGCTTGGCCGAGGACCTCCAGAAAGGGCTCATTGAACGCTTCCATGCCCTTCCCATGACACGCTCAGCGGTTTTGGCGGGAAGAACCATCGCCGATCTCATCCGCAACCTGGTGGTGATCGTCATCATGGTGATCGTCGGTTTCTTAGTCGGCTTTCGCATCGGAACCAACGTCGGGGAGTTTTTCGCGGGAATCGGCATCGCTCTCCTCTTTGCCTATGCGCTTTCGTGGTTCTTTGCTTTGATCGGTCTGGCCGCGCCTAACAGTGAAACCGCGCAGGTGATGGCCTTCCCCTTGCTCTTCCCACTGACCTTCGCCTCATCTGCCTTCGTGCCCGTGGAGAGTATGCCTTCATGGCTGCGTGGCTTTGCCAATCACCAACCGCTGAGCGTGGCGGTCAATGCCGCAAGGAGCCTCATGGACGGCCCGGTCGCAGCCCGTGCAGCCCAGTCCACCACCGGTGATTTGACCATCACCGCGATCATCTGGTGCATCGGCCTCTTGATCATCATGATTCCGCTTTCGGTCAATATCTACCGGAAGAGGGTGTAGGTCTCAGCGGCTACTGCGGGCGATCAACGCCGACCGCGCAACCTCGCGATCGTCTAGATAGACAACCGCAGGTCCAACTCTCAAGCTCTGTTCATGCCCTCTACCCACAATGAGCACCGTGTCTCCCGGTTCAGCCTCGTCAATAGCGAGCTCGATCGCCCTACGCCTATCTAGTTCGACCACAATACGAGAGGTGGCGACGTCGAGGGTGCCAGCCAATAACTGAGCGACAATCTCAGCAGGCTCTTCATCACCTGGGTTATCTGCCGTCAGGATCGCAAGATCGCTCGTCGCCGCAGCGCGGCCGAGCTCTGGGCGCTTGAGTCGATCGCGTCGTCCGCGAGCCCCTGCCACCAAGATGACTTTGCCGACCGAGGACTGAAGCCTGACCGTCTCGATAAGCGATCGGATCGCATCTGGGGTATGCGCGTAGTCCACCACGACCTGAAAATCCTGCCCCATCGTGATCGACTCAAAACGGCCAGCCACCGCATGACAATTCTCTATGCCCGCATAGACAACGTCTTGGTCCACCCCCAGGATAAAGCCCACTGCTGCTGCCGCTGCTGCGTTGTACGCATTGTGTGCGCCAAGAATTGGTACCGTCAGCTGGGTTGTCTGTCCATGGTGGCGGAGGAGAAAACGAGTGCCAATCGGAAGGAGCTCAATATCTGAGACGACAAAATCATTGCTTGGTCCCGGCCCGTAGGTCACATGTTCAACCGCCACTTGACTGGCTAGCCGACGCCCCCACTCGGTATCCGTACCGATGACAGCGACATTGGTAAGGGCCGGCACGAACAGGCGCGCCTTGGTGTAATAGTACTGCTCCATCGTGCCGTGATAGTCGAGATGTTCGGGCGACAGATTCGTGAACACGGCCACCTCAAAACGCATCGAATCAATTCGATGCTGGTCGATACCATGCGACGAGACCTCCATGACGACGGACTGCGTTCCATCGTGGAGCATGTCGGCCAAGAGACGGTGCAGGTCAGGGGCCTCCGGTGTCGTATAGATGCTCGGCCGATTGAGCCCGGCAAATCTCGATTCGATCGTTCCGATGAGACCAACGCTGCGGTCGGTCCCATTCAACACCGACTCGATCAGGTACGAGGTGGTCGTCTTCCCGTTGGTGCCCGTGATGCCAATCACCTCTAGGGACTTCGACGGCTCACCGAAAAAATAACTCGCAACACGGCCGATCGCGTGACGCACCGATGGGACGATGAGTTGGGGAACCTTCACGTTGACTGGATGCGCGACCATCACCGCCGCCGCACCGGCCTCGATAGCATCATCGATGAAGATATGCCCGTCATAACGGCTGCCCCGTGTTGCGCAGAATAGCGACCCAGGGCGAACCGCCCGCGAGTCAAGCGTCAGATCCGTCAACAACACCGATTCGCCAATCAGCTGCGCCGAGGGCAACAGCCCAGCGAGCTCCGCTAGTCCAGGCAATAAGATCGTCTCGCCGAAAAGCCGTCACTCATGAGATGCTAGGCTAGCAGCCGCAACCATCAACAGAATCCTGGGAGTCAATGCAAATCTCAGTCATCGTCACCTGCTACAACGCCCGCACCACCCTTGCCGCTGCTCTGGAGAGCGTAACAGCACAGTCAACCCCACCGCATGAGATCATCATCGTCGATGATGGCTCCACCGATGATTCCGTAGCGATTGCGCGCAGCGTCATCCCTGCAGCAACGATCATCGAGCAGCGTAACCAGGGCGTTTCCGCGGCGCGTAACGCGGGTTTAGCTCATGTCAATGGCGACGTTATCGCATTCCTCGACGACGATGACGTCTGGCATCCGACGAAGCTGGAGCGCCAGATCAGGCTTCTGGAGCAACACCCACAGCTCGACCTCGTCGCCACTCGCTGGTCGCGGACGTCTCCCATACCGCGCCAGGACTGGTCGCTTCGTTGGTTGAGCTACCGAGACCTCACCTTGATGAATCAATTCCAAACATCAACAGTCCTCATGCGCAGCCAGCTCGCAGCCGAGGTCGGCGGGTTTGACTCCAAACTCGATACCGTCGAAGACTGGGCGTTCTGGATTGCCTGTGCCAAGAAGGGCACCTTGGCCGTTCTTGAACAGGAATTCGTTCTCTACCGTGATTCACCTGACGGCGTCTCTAAGGACCTACATCGCTTCTGGGCAACTCTGGAACGGATGATCCACACCACTGACGCCATGGCGCTCCTTGACCCTACCGACCGCGAACGCATCATCGCCTGGCACGTCCAACGGATGTTGGTCGCTGCGCTGTTGCAACGTGACCTATCGCTCCTCGTCAAGATTGCCTTTCGCGGCCTACGGGTATCGCCAATCGCCCAGCTGCACGCCACGAGGACACTCACCATCCCCTTCCTCACCGAGCGACTTCGTCGTAGGAGGGAGATCTGAGGTTTCCAACCACTCTCACACTCCCAAAACGGCACATATCAATCCTCTGTAGCCGGCTTTGGCTTACGCAGGGACGGACCAAAGTGTCGGTATAACCCGACACCGAAGAACAAGACGACCACTAGCGCCAACACAATCTCACTCGTTAGGCTTGCATCCTTGAGAACGGATGCATAGTTCGCTCCTGCGACATAACCGAGCCCTGTGTAGAGGCCAGCCCAACAGATGCCGCCGAGCGCATTAAAGACAAGGAACCGCCGGTAGCGCATCTCGGCAATCCCCGCAGCTCCTGGAATCAACACGCGAAGCACCGTCGTAAACCGGCCAACAAACACGCCAAGCCCCCCCCGTCGACGCAACAGATCAATAGCCTTGTCAAGCGACTCCGGCTTTAAGAGTCGGCGTGGAATCTTCTTCATCACCCGTGGCCCGTACCGAGCACCTACCCAATAGCCAACCGAATCACCAATAATTGCACCCGCAGCCGCAATCCCGCCTACGAGCCATACCGGGAATCGACCCTCAGCAGCTAAGACGCCCCCAAACACGACAGCGGTCTCACCAGGGAAGATGAAACCCAAGAAAATAGAGGCTTCCAATGCGGGAAAGGCGAAAACCAGAACCAGCGCCAGCAACGAAGGAACAGATAATAGCCGGGAGACGAGAAAGTTCACTTTTCCTAACCTCTCGTGCTAAGTTAATGGAGAAGTACCGAAGGAGTACCATGTTACTAGCAGATATATTCAGTCCTACCGACCTCATTGTTGTCGTCGTCGTGCTCCTCCTCATCTTTGGAGGTAAGCGGCTTCCCGGTCTCGCTCGTTCGATTGGGTCAGCGACCTCTGAGTTCAAGAAAGGCGTCGACGAAGGCGCCCGCTCCACTGCGGACAAGCCCGACGAGCAGCCACGTGCCGAGGCAACAAAGCCCGACGAGAGCAACAACCCAGAATAGCTCGCTCCACACCGGAACGTTATCCAATCCTCTCCCGCTGTGAACACACCGGAGTCCCGGGGATGCAGCGATACCGCACGGGCGGTAACGCACCGAGCATCCCTGGAGGCGCCGACGTCCTACCGATCCTGAGTGCCATGGGAGACAACCCACTCAATCATGGCAGTCTTGGACTCCCGCAACTGCAACCGAGTATTTCTCCTTCGTGGTTTTCATCTACACGACCACTACCCGACAATCGTACCTTCGTCGGCCTCTTCCAAGAGCCCACGATGACCTCGGCACCCGTCACAGCCCCGTGGCGACCCGAAGCATGACACGCCAGTGCCTTCCAACAAACTCACGCGTAGCGCAGGCCACCAATTCGACGGGTTCGTGCTACGTTACACGTCCCTCACGACGACATGTCGTGCACCTACGGTAGCCCCTAGCGGTGAGGGAACGGCACAACTCCCGCAACAGCGCCACCAATCGCGTGAATTGCGCCCCAACTACCGAGATTGACGCAGGGAATATAGAGGCCTGACTCCATCTCGCCATTGACCGTGGCCAACGGCTAAGCAACCGGACCCCGGCGCACTAGCCCGAGCCGCCACCTAGCACGACGCTACCACAGAGTTGCGCTATTGCCTATCTGAGGCAGGAGCGGCAGAGTGAACCCGATCCTGGCAAAGACGAGCGTTCATGAAACCAGTCGCCCAGGAAGGAGCAACAGAGCCTCAGGAATGGTGCACATTCTCCACTTCGGAGTAGGACGCCCGTTTGGACTCCTGTGTCGCCCCGATTGCAGCACCGAAGACAAAACCCATGCCGATGATGGCGAACCACAGCCCGAAGACGAAGGCCAACCCAACCAGCCAGACACCAACCCCGAGCGTAAACGGGAAAATCGTGTTCTCGGGAAACTGACCGATCACCCCAGTGATATCCTTTGGTTCAACCTCGGTATCCTCAAGTCGTGGCTGCATCCTACGGGACCACCAGCCCAAATAAAGACCAGGCATCAGACCGAGACCGGCACTCGCCAAGAGCAGCACAGAACCAGTTGATTCATGGCTCCATAGGAAATAGATGATCAGAACAACAACAAAGAAGCTACCAATACCGAGATAGACTCGCGACTCATTCCGCACTTTCGTCACCTCCTGTAAGGACTGGAACTGCATCAGCGTGATCGGGATGATTCATATCCCACGTCGGACGAGCCGACCGAATGGGAGGAAGAGAGTGGAAGTTGTGCGGGGGCGGCGGAGAGCTTGTCGCCCACTCCAGCGTAAAGCCATCCCAAGGGTTATCTCCGGCAGGGCGGGGGCGGCGCCAGGAAACGATGAAGTTCAGTAAGAACAGGAACATACCAATCCCCATCATGTATGACCCTACCGTCGACATCCGATTCAGGAAGGTGAAGCCATCAGTGGGAGAGTAGATAGCGATACGACGCGGCATACCACGTAGCCCGAGTAAATACTGCGGCATGAACGTTATCCAGAATCCGATGAAGGTCACCCAGAAGTTCCACTTGCCGAGCCCCTCATGCATAAACCGGCCGGTCAGCTTGGGGTACCAGTAATAAATGCCAGCGAAACCGGCAAACACCGTGGTCGCGATCAACACCTGATGGAAGTGCGCAACAACAAAATACGTATCATGGGTGTAGAAGTCAATCGGCGGCGATGCCAACATCACTCCAGTGATCCCGCCCATCACGAAGGCAAAGATGAAACCGACCGCGAACAACATTGAGGTGTTGAACTTGATCTGCCCACCCCACATGGTGGCGATCCAACTGAAAATCTTGATGCCAGTTGGAACTGCAATCAGAAGCGACATCGCGGAGAAGAACGGTAACAACACGGTACCGGTAGTGAACATGTGGTGCGCCCAAACGCCAGTGGAGAGACCAGCTATAGCCAGGATCGAGAAGATCATCCCTTTGTAACCGAAGATGGGCTTACGGGAGAAAACGGGAATCAATTCGGATACGATGCCGAAGAAGGGAAGCGCAAGAATATAGACTTCCGGGTGGCCAAAGAACCAGAACAGATTCTGCCACATAACCGGTACTCCACCCCCTGCAACACTAAAGAAATGCGCTCCAAAGTGTCGATCCGCATACAGCAGTACCAAAGCCGCGGTCAACACCGGGAAGGCGATCAAGATAAGCACTCCGGTGACAAGCATGCTCCAAGTAAACAACGGCATACGGAACATCGTCATACCCGGTGCACGCAGGTAGAAGATGGTGGTCACCAAGTTGACAGCCGTAAAGATACCCGAGAAACCGACCATCGCGATCGAGACGATCCAGAGATCGGGACCAGGACCAGGAGAGTATGGCGCCGTCGAGAGCGGCGCATAGGCGACCCATCCAAAAGCCGCCGCGCCCGATGCGGTGAAGAAGCCAAACAACATCGTGACGCCACCTAGGAGGAAGAGCCAATACGAGAGGTTGTTCAGCCGCGGGAACGCCATATCTGGCGCCCCAATCTGGAGAGGAACGATGAAGTTTGCGAATCCACCGAAGGCAAAAGGCCCTGCAAACAGGTACAGCATCATCGACCCATGGATCGTAAACAGCTCGTTGTAGGTCTGCAGTGAGACTACATGACCATTCGGATTAAAGAGTTGGGTGCGTATCAACAGAGCCATCGCACCAGCGATGAACATAAAGGTCAACGCCGTATACATGTAGTTCTTGCCGATGACCTTGTGATCAACGGACGTGATCCACTTATAGAACCCACCTGGAACCTTCTGCTCGTGCAGAACAGCTCCAGTTTGAACCTGCGGCTCCTGAAGAATCGTCATTGTTCCACCTTAACCTTTATCTCGCAGTAATAACTCATCTCAAGCTCCCTGGTGAGCATGGATCCACGACTGGAACTGACTCGGGGAGACCACATGAACATAGAACAACATATCGGCATGGTACAGACCGCAGAACTGAGAACAGCGCCCAAGGAAGTTCGCCGTGTGTTGAGGTGTGAAGTCGAAATAGTTGGTGACGCCCGGGAGTGCATACCTTGAGAAATCAAACTCAGGCATATAAAACCCATGGACCACATCGTTGGAGACCAACCGGAACGTAGCGGTCTCGCCGACCGGCAACTCGAGCGTTGGATACAGGTCGACACCCTTGGTGATGGTCGTCACCCCATACTTTGGGTAGTAGAACTTCCAACCCCATTGAAACCCGGTCACATCGACGCGCAGATTCGGGTTACGAGCAACCGTATCCACCTTGTTCTCAACGCGAACCGTGAAAAAGTAGAGCACGGCCACAATGAGCACAGGAACGACTGTATAAAACACCTCAAGCTTGGTGTTGCCATGAATCTGTTTAGGGATAATCGATTCTCCCTTGCGACGAAAACGAATAATCGCTAATGCCAAGAGAATGAAGGTGATGCCACCCACAAAGATCGAAGCCACAAAGAAACCTTGAAAGAGATGATAGGTGCTATTCCCTTGCACCGTGTTGCCCTTGAAGGCACCAAAGCTTGGGAGGTTGCACGCGGACAACGTCAGCCCTGCACCCAGGACGCCTACGAGCGGTGCAAGCCGCCTCATCACTCTTGACACACTGCCACCTTGTAGAAGACGACCGTGGAAAACACGTTGCATCAATCCCTGCTGATTAGTCCTATCCACACTTCACCTCAATCCCTCGGAACCTCGAAGACACCATGGTCATCTTCGATCCCAGACGCCTCCGCCGAGCTATCCCCTGGGGCTGCATCCTGAGAACTCATCGAATGACCGTTGCCACCCACCAAGCTACGGTAAGCGACCTCTTCAGGCAGTTCTCGGATCTCCTCCTCCTCTCCGTGGATACTCAGTTCAGCCAAGGTAAACGATCCATCGAAATCACGCCGAATCTCTACAGGAATCTTGGGATCACCAATCGTCGGGATCGCCGCCATCTCTCGCAGCAGGAGGTAGGTGACGAGACCAGCTACCAACGGGAGCACAAAGAGCATGATGCGTAGAGTCCACAGTACCAAATTCAGTGAAGTCTGGAAGGTGTTCGCCAGAACATCAGTAGCGCTCGCTAAGAACAACACGATGTAGAACATCAAGATACCAACACCAACCGAGGTCCGTACGGGATGTTCTCTTGGACGATCACAGATGTTGTGCTCACGATCATCCTTGGTGAATCTCTTCTCAATCCACGGCCATGCAAACAACAAACCAAAGGTGACTCCCGGGAGCAGGACCGCTGGGAAGAAGACATTCGGGATCATATGCCCCCCGTAGGTTGGCCCAAAGACCGCCTCCCAACTCGGCATCAAGCGCAACGCGCCATCGAGCCAACCCATGTACCAGTCCGGCTGTACCGCGTAAGAGACCTTGTAGGGAATATATGGCCCATAGAGCCAGATGGGGTTGATCTGGACAAAGCCACCGAGCGCGGCGATCACGGCTGAGGTAATGAAGAAAAAACCACCGGCTTGGAGCGCGTAGGCGGGCCAGAATGGGATACCAACGACATTGCGGTTCGTTCGTCCTCGCCCAGGGTACTGGGTGTGCTTCTGGTGCCACATAATGGCGAGATGCGCCCCAATCAGAGCTGCGATAATGGCAGGCAGGATCAAAACGTGAATAATGAAGAACCTCGGAATGATGGAGGTCCCTGGGAAGTTCGAACCGAAGACAAAGAAGGCCAGATAGCTCCCGATCACGGGGATCGAGAGAATAATAGAAAACGCGATACGAATACCCGTACCAGAGATCAAGTCATCCGGTAGTGAATACCCGATAAACCCATTCACGATAGCGAGGATCAGTAAAGAACTCCCAATAATCCAGTTCAGCTCGCGCGGCTTGCGGTAAGAACCGGTAAAGAAGATCCTCAGCAGATGGACCACAATCGCGGCGATGAAGACATCCGCTGCCCAGTGGTGGATCTGGCGCATGACCAGACCCGCACGCACGTTGAAGGAGATATTCAGTGTCGAAGCATAGGCCTCTGACATCTTCTGACCGCGTAGCGGTGCGTAGGATCCGTGATAGGTGATCAGATGCTGGGATGGCACATAGAACAGGGTAAGGAATACTCCAGTAAAGATCAGGATAACAAAGGAATACATCGCGATCTCGCCCAACATGAACGACCAATGATCAGGAAAGATCTTGTTGAACGAGCTGCGTGCAAATTTCGCGACCCCTAAGCGCTCATCAGCAAAGTCAGCGGCCCCAACCGCTCTTTCTTCTAGCGTACTCACGCTCCACGCTCCCAAAATCCAGGACCAATCGGTTCATCAAAGCCAGACTGCGATCGCAACACACCGTCAGAGCCGACATAGAGCGGTAATTGCGGCAATGGTCGCGGAGCCGGGCCAAACACATTTGTCGCGCCAGTGAGGACGTCGAACAGGCTCTGGTGACAGGGGCAGAGGAGTTGCTGGGTTAGCTCTTGGTATAGTCCCACCGGACAGCCAGCATGAGTACAGACCTTTGAGAATGCCAGGTATCCCTGGGGCCCCCATGTCTCTCTCCCCGGCCGAGTCACTAAGTCGTAATCAGCTGCCCGCACCAAAATGACCTGATCGATCGCGTTTGACGGTTCACCCTCGAAACCCTTGGGGAAAACGGTCATCACGCCACCGACCTCGAGATCACTCGCTAAGACCGTTCGACCATCAGCAGTCACAAGCTCCGAACCGTGCTTCCAGTTAGTCACAAAGAGCGACTTCCCGGGAACCGGTCCGAGCGAGCGAAGGAAAGGGAATAGGTTGATAATACCAAAGACGCCCACCGCTCCCCCGAGGAGGCGCAGCAGGAATTTTCTCCGACCTACTTGCCCCAGCCCTCGTGACAACGATGCGTGCATCGCATCCAGATCTTCGGGCGCGCTCTTCATCTCATGGCGCTCTTGTACGTAGGGCCCCTGCGGGACGAGATACTTACCCCAAGAGACAATGCCGACACCAATGCCGCCGAGCGCGAGGAAGAGGAACCCACCTTCGACCTGCGGTTGGCCGCCGACCCAATAGGTCACGCCAAGGCCAATGGTCCCGATGACGGAGACGATAAAACTAATCGCCACCACCTTCTCCATCAAAGGACGCCGAATCTCCTGGTCTCCGGCACCCTCAAAGAGTTGGGTATCGCTCATTGCGCCCGTCCTCCAATCCAATAACCCGCTACCATCAACGAACCCAATCCAATGAGGATGGCTACAAAACCTTCAGCCACTGGACCAACACCGCCAAGTGCCAAGCCACCACGATCATCGGGGTGTTGGATGTAGTTGACATAGCGAACGATGTCATCAACCTCCTGGTTCGAGAAGGTGCCCGGACCGAACCGAGGCATATCACCAGGTCCCGTGCGTATGGCCTCGGCGACTTCCGTTGGCGTTGCAGCCCATAGCGAAGGTGCATAGATATTGTTTGCCAGCGCATCACCAGCTCCCGTGATGGTATGACACGCCGCGCAGTTCTCCGCAAAGAGTGACTCTCCCTTTGACAGGTTCGCCAATCCGAGATTCGGGGACGGGATCGCAGGTCCCCCTGGGGCAAGCGACGCGACATAGGCCGACACCGCTAACTGCTGCTCATGCGACAACCGCGGCGGCTTGATCTCGGCCTCCTCCGTCGGATCTGCCAGTGGCATGCGCCCGGTCGCTACCCAAAAATCGACGGTTGCGGCCCCAAGCCCTTGTAGGTTGGGAGCTCGCACTGAACCCTCAGCGTCGGGACCATGACAGGTCTGGCAATCCTCTGCAAAGAGCTCCCTACCCTGTGGAATCAGGCTTCTAGGTGGATTCTTGTAGACGATCGGCTGCTGCGAAGAGGCGCCGTGCGCCACTGGTTTGGCCCCAACTTTGGCGTGCGACGCCACCTTGGCACTCGTCAACGCCTGGGTATGCCCCTGATGGGGATACAACGCAACAGTAGCGAGCGCAAGTACCGCCGCACCCGATACCGCAGAACCCACAGCCCACGTGAGCTGAGAACGCCTCTTGCTCTTACGCATCTTGTGATCGTTCACCACACCAACCCCTCATCATCAACCACCTCAAATACCGCGCACTCAGTGCACCAGGAACAGACAGGCATAGAGCGCAACCCACACAATGTCAACAAAGTGCCAGTAGTAGGACAGTGCCTGCAAGCCTGGTAAGTGACGGGAACCACCCTTGATGCCCTTGAGCCGAAAAAGAAGAAACAACATGGCCACCAAACCAAGAATCACGTGAAGACCATGGACTCCCGACATGACATAGAACAATGAGCCATAGGCATTGGTCTGCGGACCAAACTTCAACGTCGACCACTCAACTGCTTGGTTGGCAATGAACGATCCTCCCATGATGAAGGTCAGGACGATCCACCACATCGCGCTCCTAGGGCGATCGTGTTCTGCCTCAAAAACTGCCTTCTGCATCGTCACACTCGACATCACCAAGATAGCGGTGAAGATGCCCGCCTGCACAGTGTCGAGGTGGGTTCCCGCTGGTGGCCAAGGCGAACCATCATGGGCACGGATGGTGAAATAGGCGGCAAACAGACCGCTGAAAAACATCAGCTCTGAGCCAAGCCAGACAATGGTACCTAACCCGAGTATGGATGGCTTTGAGAATCGGATCGGTTCTCGTCTCGTCGGCGCTGCGACAGTCGTCTCAGCCATTGTTACCCATCACTCCCAGCACTCCTTTGTCCGACCAACCCTGTCAGACCAACCCTGTCAGACCAATCCCGACGCTACCCTATCGTTCCATCACACAAGCATGGACTCGACCCATCCAGGGATCGAGTTGAGGAAAACCATCGAGACAGAACGAGTCGCGCGAGTGAGAGCCACATACATCGAACGCCGAAGAAGATCGCCCTCCTCCGGTATGTCGAACCCAACAAGCGCTACTGAATCGAACTCCATCCCTTTGACCCCGGACACACTAGCTACGAACACTCTAGCGACATCGACTTTGCAATTGCAAATCAATTGGAGCAACTCCGGGACCTCATCTGGAACGACGAGCGCGACCGTACCCTCGGCCTCGGCCAACCACACACGCACCTGGTCCTCGAGGTGCTGAACGAGGCTGGAGCGATCGATCACAGTGGTCGCAAGTGTCCCGACAAGCGCCCGGACCGGGACCTCCTGAAGTGCCTGATCGCCCAGTATACGACGTCGAAGACGGTCAGCAACCCTGGCAAGCAGCCGTGGAGAACGGTAGTTCATCGGGAGTCGTATGAGCTCAAAATCAGATACCCCAAAAGGCCCCATCACCTCCCGCCACGATCTCCCGCGATAGGGGCCAACCGCCTGTGCAAGATCACCGAGCACCGTAAGAGAGTCCTTAGAAGTGCGTCGACGGATCACTCTCGCAGCCATAGGCGATATGTCTTGAGCCTCATCAACTATAACATGACCGAATATCTTGGCTTGAGGTACCCCAACGAGCGTGTCAATCTCGTCGAGAAGCATGATGTCTTCGTCGGTCCAGTGCACCTCGGTCAAAGCCAGATCGGGTGGTAGTGACAAGGCAGCCACCTCATCCTCACGAAGGATCGATCTCGCGGCGAGCTGCAACAATGGTCGATGGGTAAAGAGATCAAAAAGAAGCTCCTCCGCCTTGAGTGCCGGCCAAATCCGCTCAACGATCCGTTGAAAGTGCTCTACTCTGCGGAGCTGGAGGACCACATCACCAATGATGTCCTCCTCGGTGTCCTCGGGAAGTCGCAACGGAAGATCGAGGTCATCGTCGAAGAGGTTGATGACATTCTCGCTTAAATCAGCAGGACTCATGGAGAGTTGTCCACCACGAAGAAATTCGATGGCCAGTTCCCTCGCAAGGTAGGCCTCAACCGCTTTGCGCCGCTGGTTATGACGCCCCTTGGCCGCAGTTCCAGCCAGGATCGCTCGCTGTGTGAGTTCCGGTGACACCATAAGAATTCTGGACCCAAAGGGTATGCTCGCGGTCTGCTTTAGTGGCCGCTCGCGGTCCTTGACCGCCTGTCGCAGAACACGAGCCATGCGAGGATCACCCTTCAACCGCGCAACGAAAGCGTCACGGGTGGGAGTCGAGTTCATGCGCGGTTCGCGTAACCCAGCGATGGATCGCACCTCCACGCCACTCTCACCCAAGGAAGGCAGGACGGCACGAACGTAACGAACAAACGACTCGGAGGGGCCGAGCACTAGCACACCTTGGCGCTCTAGCCTCCATCGGTACGTGTAGACGAGATAGGCTGCTCGGTGCAGCGCCACCGCCGTCTTGCCAGTTCCTGGCGATCCCTCGATCACAATGGTCCGATTCAGCGGCCTTCGAATCAGCTCATCTTGATCGGCCTGAATCGTCTCGACGATGTTGGCCATCTCGAGTGTGCGTGGGCGCTCAAGGGCAGAGTAGAGCGATGCTCGTCCGACCAACGCATCTTCCTGGTCGCCTCGATCCGAGGCGACCAGATCCTCACACTCCAGACCGACGAGGCTTCGCTGTGCAATCGCGAGATGCCATCGTCGTTGCAACCCCATCGGATGCAGTGCAGTCGCTCGATAAAATGCTTCGGCGACTGGTGCTCGCCAGTCAACCACCAGTGGGTCACCGGTATCGTCGGAGAGAGAAATGCGTCCAATGTGGTAGGACGTTAAACCCTCGGCATCGTTGAGGTCGATTCGCCCGAAGAGGAGTGGGTGTGCACCCACCTCCAGCCGTCCAAGGCGGGTGAGGGAGGTCTCGATCGTCACATCGCGTTCAAGGCGCGCCTGGGGGGTCCCCCCTCTGGGGAGCTCCAGGGCCTGATGCATAGATCCTTGGATCCTTGACTTGAGCTCATCGAGTGTCCGGTACGCCCGTTCGACATAGGCACGCTCGAGCTCAAAAGCGTCAAGCTCCGCACCGATTGCGTGCTCCTGTTGGTCAGGCGTCATCGAATTCAACCAAATTCAAGATGGCCATTCGCCACCCAATTACATATCCCAAACTACACCTATCGCCATTGGTGACCTTCGCACACGTCTTGCCTATCCCGACCATCCACTCTACCCGGTCCCCAGGCATAGGTTCACAAGAGCAATCGTGGGCGTCCCTCCACATCGATAGCTGACCCTTCAGGTGTCGCGCCGGTAGACTCGATGAGTAGCTCTATGAATACACCCACCACCGACCTCAGTTCCTCCGTGCTCCTCAAAGCACTCCACCAGGAGCCAACAGAACGAACGCCCGTCTGGTTTATGCGCCAAGCTGGCCGTTCGTTGCCAGAGTATCGGAAGGTGCGCGGGGTAGAATCGATCCTCAAAGTGCTGCAGTCTCCAGAGTTGGCTGCAGAGATCACGCTGCAGCCAGTGCGACGTTACCAAGTTGATGCCGCAATACTGTACTCAGACATCATGGCCCCACTGACGAACCTTGGGGTCGGGATTGACATCGTCGCTGGGGTGGGACCAGTCATCGAAGAACCCATGAGGTCGATGCGCGACGTCCAGCGGCTCAGAGCGGTTGACCCCTCGATCGATCTTGCCCCAATGGCGGCAGCCGTCGCGCTCTGTGTCCAGGAACTCACTGTTCCGTTGATCGGATTCTGTGGTGGCCCGTTCACCATCGCTAGCTACCTCGTCGAGGGTCGTCCATCACGAACACACGCCATCATCAAGACACTGATGCTCCAAGAACCTGAGGTCTTCCATGAACTCGCCTCACGCCTGGTAGATATCGCCATTGCTACCCTGACCGTCCAGGTTGACCATGGGGCAAGTGTGGTGCAAATCTTCGATTCATGGATCGGAACGCTGAGCCCGTGGATGTTTCGGACGTGGGTGCGCCCGCATCTCCAACGCCTCGCAGATGCGTCCGCGCGACTGGGGGTACCAGTGATCTATTTCGGGGTCGAAACCGCAGGTCTGCTGGAGGACCTTGCCGATCTCGGCTTTCCAGCGTTAGGCCTCGACTGGCGCATCGACCTTGGGAACGCAGCGACGCGATTGGGCTCACAGGTGGCCTTGCAGGGCAACCTTGATCCTTCGATCCTCCTCGCGCCCACGGAGACGGTCTTGGCGGCAACCGAAAATGTGCTGACTGCTTCCGCGAAGGCCAAGGGGTATATCTTTAATCTTGGCCATGGAGTCTTGCCTGAGACGAACCCAGACACCCTGGCCGCCATCGTGGAACTTGTCCACCAGCGTGGAGCAAGCCTACGTGGTGCGCCTAGTCTGCCAGACACAACCGACCGAGCGGCCGGAGCCAACCGATGAAGGTCGCCATCGTTGGCGGTGGCATCAGCGGGCTTGGAGCCGCCTGGGAGCTCATGCAACACGGTCACGAAGTAACGGTCTTTGAGCAAGAAGAGCGACTTGGCGGTAAGTTACAGACGACCACCATCGATAGGGTTCAGGTAGAGCTGGGGCCGGACTCCTATCTACGTCGAAACCCATCGGCGAACGAACTCCTCGATCACTTGGTCCTCTCCGAGATCGCCCCAGCAACCAGCAAAGCCCTCCTGTATACGTCCACAGGGACCGAGCCCATTCCAGCAGGTCTCAATCTGGGCACTCCGCTGCGAGCGCAACAAGCGATCGCCAATCACCTGGTACCACCCTCGGCTCGTCTACGAGCCGCTATCGGAGCGCTAGTACCCTCGCTGTGGCCTTCTGGTTTCAGCGATGACCTGGGTGCCATCGTCGCGAACCGTTATGGACGTCGATGGGCAGACGCAAACGTTGAGCCCCTCGTCGGAGGTATCAACGCCAACACCATCTACGGATTGAGCGCTCAAACCAGCGCACCAAGCATTTTGCATGCGCCTCCGCCTGCACCGTCCTCGGGAGCAGCGACCACACCAGCCTTTGGAGCACCATCAGGGGGGTTGTCGGTACTCATCGACCAGCTGCAGGACGCGTTGCTAGCTGGAGGGTGTACGATCGTCACCAGTGCCCCGGTACAGTCGATCGAACGGCGTGGCCCATCCGATGTGCTTATCACGACTCCGGCGGTGTCCTACCCAAGCCAACGACTGCTCCTCGCCTTGCCCGCCTACCAAAGTGCTTCACTACTCGGTCCCCTCTTCGGTGATGGGCGCAGCCTGTTGAGTGCCATTCACTACTCATCAGTTTCCATGCTCATCAGCTACTCCAAGGAGGCGCTGCCGTCACGCCTTCTCGAGGTCAGTGGCATCTTAGTAGCGCGCAACCTCGGCCTTCTCACCACTGCGGTGTCAATTGCCTCGAACAAGTGGCCAGGTTGGACTGCTCAGGCTGGAACCCTTCTACGGATATCAACCGGTTCACTCTATGATCGCCGCCACCTACGTATGGAGGATACCGAACTGCTGGAGGCACTGACCCTTGAGGTGAATCAAATGCTAGCCCATCAGTTACCCACGGCGTGGAACCGTATCGTCCGTTGGAACCGTTCCTTCCCTCATTTTCGCCCCTACCATGCCCAGTTGGTCGCGAAGTTGGATGCCGATCTATTCGATCGGTTCCATGGGGATATTGGCGTCACTGGTGCCTACATCAACGGCTCAGGGATCCCAACGTGTATCGCCACCGCCAGGTCACGCGCACAACAGCTGGTGTCAGCGTAGACACCAGCTATTCGCGGTTGCCTGGCCGCGACTACTGGTTCGCTAACCTTTTTCCGTTACGCCTGCGGCGTCGAAGGTAGCCATTTCAGCGAGCACCCGGGCGGCTGCTCGGACCATTGGAACTGCCAGCGCGGCCCCCGTTCCCTCCCCCAAGCGCAGATGAAGGTCAAGCAAAGGCTCCAGCCCAAGATGTGCCAACCCAACCGAGGCGCCTGGCTCAACCGAACGATGCCCGGCGATAAGGCAGCCAACGACTGCTTGGTCCTCCGCTGCAGCCATCAATGCAGCAGCGATGGCGATAACGCCATCGAGGATAACCGGAACGCGTGCCTCCGCTGCACCGAGGATCAGCCCGGCTAGAAAGGCATGTTCGAATCCACCCATGCGTGCGAGAAGTTGCACGGCGTTCGATCGATCACCATAGTACGAATCAACGACCTGGGTGACGATGGCCGTCTTTTTTGCAAGCGTGTGATCATCCACTCCAGTGCCACGGCCTGTCACATCGACGGCACTCACGCTACAGACGGTTGCGATCAGCGCCGCTGATGGCGTGGTGTTACCTATCCCCATATCTCCTGTTACAAAGAGATCGATGCCTTGCGATGCCTGCTGGGCGGCGAAGTGTCTGCCCTCCTCGATGAGGGCAGCGGCAACCGCTTCTGTCATCGCTGGTTCGACGTGGATGTTACCCGTGACCTGCGCTCGCTTGACACTGTAGAACATCGGTGCTGGCGCAAACTCCGCATGGACCCCACAGTCAACGACGACGACCTGGGCACCAACTTCATCGGCAAGCACGTTGATTGCAGCACCACCGGCAAGAAAGTTGTGGATCATCTGTGTCGTGACCTCCTGTGGCCACGGAGACACTCCTTCAACCAATACGCCATGATCACCAGCCGCGACCACGACCATCGGTCTGCTGGGGACACGAGGAGGGCAGGCCCCACTGATACCAGCTAGCTGCACACCCAGATCCTCCAAACGACCCAGTGATCCGGCCGGCTTCGTGAGACGACCCTGCAGCTGTGTCGCCGCCTCCATTGCATCGCGGTCGAGGAACCGGCTCGCTTCCTCTCGTAGTTGGTTCATAGTGGCTCTACCTCACTGGTTGCTGTCTCTACAAAGAGCCAGATATTGAAGATGAAAAACTTGCCGACCCAGACTACGCCGAATGCCAACAGCGATGCAAAGTTCACAAAAAGGGCATCGGCGAGGTGCGAGAGGTGATGGGTCTGTGCAAACGACTGCGCTAAACCAACCGTCACGAGAGAGAGGGCGAGCCCGATAAACGCAAGCGTCCAAAAGGGAACGATCTCGCGAAGAAAATGTGACTTGCCAGACTTACCCCACGCCCAATTCCGGTTGAGGTAGTACGAAGGCACGGCCGCAACGGCAGTAGCCACGATATTAGACACCTCCGCGGAGAAGAGCCGAAACACACCGAAGACCAAAAAAAGGACGACTTCGGTGACAACCACCGAGACCACTGAGGCAAGCGCATACTTAATGGCTTTGAGACCGACCTTAGCGACCAACCAGCCATAGAATGTGCGATAGAGAGACTGCACGGGACAATCCTAGTCGTGTTGCAGCGGTTGATAACCATAGCCCTTGACAGAGGGCACAGATAGGAGAATGGTGTCAAAAGCCCTTGATGATCTCATCACCCTGCTCGATCTCGAGTCAATCGAAGTCAACATCTTTCGAGGGCAAAGCCCCCGAGAGGACCGTCAACGAGTCTTCGGTGGCCAAGTTGCCGGACAAGCACTCGTGGCCGCCGGGAGAACGGTTGCCAGCGATCGAGCCGTGCACAGCCTTCACGCCTATTTCATCCGACCCGGAGACCCAAACATTCCTCTCCTCTATGAGGTAGAGCGCATCCGCGACGGAAAGAGCTTCAGCACACGCCGCGTCCTTGCGATCCAACACGGCAAGCCCATCTTCAACCTCTCCGCGTCGTTCCAAATCGAGGAGGATGGGCTCGAGCACCAAATCGAGGCGCCCCAAGTGCCTGACCCACTCAGCCTCCCTGATTTCGAAGAGACGATGGCACCATGGGCCGAGCTGATGGGAGAGTGGTATGACCGGCCACGGCCCTTCGATATTCGCTATGTCTTGCCACCCACCATGGCGAAACTGCCACAACCCCGGAAACCACAGCAGATGATCTGGCTGCGAGCCGACGGTCAACTTCCAGACTCTCCCCTACTCCACGCCTGTCTGTTTGCCTATGCCTCAGACATGACCCTGCTCGACAGCACGCTGCTCCCCCATCAGCTGTCTTGGATGGACCAGAGAATCTTTGCCGCAAGCCTGGATCATGCGATGTGGTTTCACCGCAATGCCAGAGCCGATGACTGGTTTCTCTATGACATGAGCAGCCCAACCACCCAACACTCCCGAGGCTTAGCTCAAGGGAGGATGTATGATCGTGCAGGCCGACTGCTCCTGTCGGTCGCCCAGGAGGGCCTCATCAGAGTGAGGCCGTGACAGCTTGCTGCTCTACTGCTTCGCTAGCGAGCAGCAAGCTGTCAGTGACTCTCTATCGATCTGCAATCGGCACGAAGTCGCGCTTGTCGGCACCGATATAGCGCTGACGGGGTCGGGCGATCTTGGCGTCCTGATCGAGCAACTCCTGCCAGTGTGCAAGCCAGCCGGACATGCGAGGGATTGCGAATAACACAGGGAACATGTCCACAGGGAAGCCCATAGCCTGATAGATCAGGCCGGAGTAGAAATCGACATTGGGATAGAGCTTACGCGAGATGAAGTACTCATCCGAGAGCGCCACCTCCTCCAATTTCAAGGCGATATCGAGGAGTGGATTCTTGCCGGTCACATCAAATACGTCATAGGCAACGTTCTTAATGATCTTCGCACGGGGATCATAATTTTTATAGACCCGATGACCAAAACCCTGCAGCCGTCCGTGTCCCTCCTTGACCGTGCGAACAAAATCTGGAACATTCTCAATACTGCCGATCTCAGTCAGCATCTTTACTACCGCCTCGTTCGCACCGCCGTGACGCGGTCCATAAAGAGCCGCACAGGCAGCGGCGGCTGAGGAGTAGGGATCGGAATGGGCCGAGCCAACCACACGCATCGCCGTTGTTGAACAGTTCTGTTCGTGATCAGCGTGGAGAATGAAGAGAACATCGACCGCTCGAATCAGCCTGGGATCTGCCTCGTACCGGGGCTCAGCAATCTTCCACATCATGGAAAGGAAGTTCTCAGGGAAGCTCAACGCATTATCAGGATAGACAAAGGGCATGCCCTGGGAGAAGCGATAGGCAGCAGCCGCTAACGTCGGCATCTTCGCAATCAATCGTACGATCTGGCGATGACGAGCCTCGGGGTCGAAGATCTCCTTGGCGTCGAGGTAGAAGGTAGAGAGCGCTGCAACCGCTGAGACCAGGATGCCCATCGGATGAGCATCGTAGTGGAAACCCTCAAGAAAACGCTTGCGCACGTTCTCATGGATGAAGGTGTGGTGGGTAACCTCGTCGACCCAAACCGACAGCTGCTGGGCGGTCGGCAGTTCGCCATTCAAGAGGAGATAGGCAACCTCAAGATAGGTCGACTTCTCGGCGAGTTGTTCGATCGGATAACCGCGATAGCGGAGGATCCCGGCCTCCCCATCAAGATACGAAATACTGCTCTCAGACATCGCTGTCGTCGCGAGAGCCGGATCAAGGAACCAGATACCAGGCAAATGCTTGTTCCACTGTTCCGCGGACACTGTCCCGTCAACGATCGGGACCTCGAACGCCTCGCCCGTGCGGTTGTCTGTAATCGTAATTGAATCAGCCATTTTCTCCTCTTCTTGTCTCGTGGCTTTTAACTCGCCTCCACTACAAAACGGTACACACTTGTGTCGCGAACTACAAACCCAACCGACTCATACAGACCATGAGCAGCGACTCTGCTGGCCCTTGACGTCAGGTCGACGGTCGCCACCCCGAGTTCCTCCGCGACTTGTAGGGCTCGTTGGGTCAACAACCGACCCAGCCCTTTGCCTCGCAGGGAGGTATCTACCACGACATCCTCCACCCAAGCTCGTTGGCCGGTCAATATCGGGAAAACAACCAGGGTCAACATGGCGCCGATCTGACCCTGCCGGTTGACGGCAACGAAGAGATGCGACGAAGGCGCGGCGAGGACTTGGTCGAGCCTTTCAGGTGTGAGCGGAGCGGCCCGCTGCGAGAGTTGTGGTAGGAGCAGATTGATTGCCTGGACAAGCTCGAAGTTTCCCTCTTTCGGTTGTACGACTTGCCACTCGTCCACAGCCATCATCAAAACTCCTCTCGTTTACCTTCAGTTTTCACCTTTGGCAACTAGCATAGATACGATGAGAGATATCGTCTGGCATAGGCGGGTTGGCCAACGCCGAAAGCCCGCGACGCTCATCGCGGCGCTTTCTGGGTGGACCGATGCGGGTGATGCCGCAACAATTGCCTACAATCAGATCGGCACGGCTCTTGGACTCGTTGATCTTGCGTATCTCGATCCAGAGAAGTTCTATGACTTTTCCATGGTCCGACCCATGGTAACCATCGACCACCACGGTATCTCTGAACTCCGCTGGAGCACGCTTGTCATCGGTGAGGCGACCACGAAGCGCTATGGACCGGTCTTCTTCCTCTTCGGACCCGAGCCACAGTTTCGATGGAAGACCGCATCAGCAGAGCTGCTTGCAGTAGCTAACCTCTTGGCTGTTGACCGTGTCATTACCCTCGGTTCGCTCCTTGCACCTGCACCGCACACGAAACCACCACGGCTCTTTGGTTATGCAAGTACACCGGACGTCGCTGACCTGCTCCAACTCGACAGTCCTCGCTACGAGGGGCCCACTGGTTTTCTCAGTGTGCTCCAGTCAGCCTCAGTGAGCTATGGCACGGAGATCGTCTCCCTCTGGGTCGAAGTGCCACACTATCTCAGCCAGTTTCCGGCGCAGCGCTCGGCACTAGCTCTCCTGCGCCAACTCGAGATCCTCCTCGGCATGGAAGAGGACTTCCGAGAGCTCCGAGAAGACCTCGGCGACACCGATCAAGAGGTGAAGGACTTCGTCTCTCGGGACCCTGATCTCGTCGCCTATATCTCGTCGCTGGAGTCCAACTACGAACAGGAACTCAACGTACGATCATCGATCGATACCATCGCCATTGAAGCGGAACGCTTTCTTCGCAGACAGCAAGGAGAGTAACCAAAGAAGGTGCAACCGACCTCTCGACACAGTGGGACTCAGACTCAGTAGAACTCAGACGCGATCAGCCCGTACGGGGTCAAAGTACGTAGTGAGTGGTGGCTCCTCGCCGTCTCGGATCCAACTCAACCATGGTAGCGCCAGTAACGCTTCGAGACGAGGTGGCAGTCGATCGATCGCAAACCAGTCCGCTCCCGATGTTTCGAGCGGGTGCGGTCGCAGTTCGCCACCGTCAGCTCGACAGAGGAAGATTGAGCTATACATCGCCACTCGGGTGAACCCCAGTCGCATGCCATCAAGAACCGCGAGGAGACGCGTCGGCGTGCAACGAATCCCCGTCTCTTCTTCGACTTCCTTCACAACTACTTCAGCAGGAGAGTATCCAACATCGGCCCAACCTGTGGGGTAGAGCCAGACTCCACTATCCGCTCGGCGAACGAGGAGCATGCGCTGCGATGAATCGAGCACGATGGCGCCAACCGCGGTCTTTGGCGTCACATAGCCTGGAACCCCCCGCGGCCCCCCCTCCGTCAAAACCGACACATCAACTCCGGCGTTTCGGGAGAGACCCACCTGTTGCATTCGGCCGACGACCTTGAGGATTTCGTCATAACGCTCACGCTCATAGAGGGAATCACTGAATGCTAGCCCCGTCTGGGCAATGGCGGCCAGCGACAAGATCCACTGCGCCAGCTCATTCGCCGATGCTGACTCTCGAGGGTCATCTGTCGCCCTCTGACTACCTTGGTCTATTTCACCCACTCAACCTATTCCTTCGCTCACCATAAGCCTAGGACTGGTACGCTACAGGGGTGGCCATTCAAGAGACCTGCAAACACTACGTTCTACAAACACTCCCCTCAGGAGAGCGCATTCAAAGGTGCAGGCTCAAAGCCAACCTTGATCTTCCGTTCGCCTGTCCACCTGATTGCCTCTTCTATGAGGCACGCACGCGAGTGACCAAAATTGGCTGGGAGATCCCAAAACGCAAGGATAATTAGCCGCGCGTCGGTTCTTCAGTCAGGGAGCGCAACCTGCGGGCCTTGGCTACGCCCCAGGCGAGGTGCAGCGCGGACAGATCCGAATCGATATCCACGGCACTAGCAGGCAGGAGGCCACGCCGCTGCAGGGCTGGCATGCTCGCAGCACAACCGTTTTCGGCCAGCCCTTCCACCATCCGGCGGCGAATCAGCCCCACCGGAGGCTCTCGCTGCGTCTCCGCTGGCGCCCCAAGGAGTAGCGCCAACTCCGACTCAACTTGACTCTGTAGCTCCGTGAGCCAGTCGAGATCGACCTCTCCCTCGCGAACCAGCTCTGCCTCGACTCTCGCAAAGTACGCCGGCAACGCCATCGTGAGACCATCGAGGAATGCTGCTGAAATTCTCCCAAACTCCTCTTGGGTCACCGGTTCACTGAGTGTCATTGTCCCCCTCAACCATCTCCACCTCTACTCCAATGGATATCAGCCAATCAGTCGCAGCAGCCACTGAGTTCCCATCGCCCTCCAACGTGCAAAGAATCCATCCGAGGTCGTCTTCGACGTTTGCACGCTTGATATTGGCAGTCACACCGTAGTTCCCTGCCAGTTTCGCGATAATAGGCTCACCGATGAGCGCACCTTCATACCAAAGTTTGACGATCACCTTCATCGCCGCTTGCCCCCTTGAGCACCCGGTTCAACGAACCGCTCCGGAATCCTCCTAAATCGAGCGTACTATAGACGAATCCGAGTCGCTCGGCTTCAGCGACAATTTGCTCACGGTTAGCCAGCATCCGCTGGAACATCTCCGGAGGTAGCTCGATTCTCGCGATGTCGCCATGGTGGCGTACTCGTACGACCGAGAGGCCAAGGCGATGAAGAAATCGCTCAAGGCGCTCGACAGCACTCAATCGCTGGATCGTGACGGGGACCCCATAGGGAATGCGTGAGGCTAGACAGGCCGAAGCTGGCTTATCCGCAAGCTCCCCGAGCCCTAACGAGCGAGCTATCGACCGGATCATCGACTTGTCTACCCCACACTCCACAAAGGGCGAAGCAACTCCAAACTCATCCGCAGCTCGCAAGCCCGGACGGTAGTCACCCAGATCGTCAAGGTTGGTCCCAACGACAATCGTCGCCTTCCGATGAAGCGCAATGGGCAAAAGCTCCTCAAAAAGATGACTTTTGCAGACGTAGCATCGGTCTGGTGCATTCTGGACATAGTTCGGGTCTTGAATCTCGTCAGTGTGAACCTCCATGAAGTTCAACGACTCTCGCTGCACAAAGCCTCGAACGCCTTCGAGTTCTTCTTGCGATAACGACGGAGAAACGGCCGTCACCGCCAGAGCGTGATCACCGAGCGCCCTGTTCGCCATCGCCGCAAGGACAGCAGAATCGACCCCACCAGAGAGGGCCACCACCACGTTGCCGACACCCAAAAACCAGCGTCGAACTTCGCTGATTTTATCATCGATCAGGGACGTGTCTACATCCACCGCCATGCTCTCTATCCTCCTTCCAGCGCTTTCGAGTGTCCCCAAGGACTAATTATCAGCGAAGAGGGAGGAGAAGACTACCTCAGGATCTTGGAGGACTCCTACGTAGAACGGGCCGAACTCTGCGTATACTGCCGACGCCTCGTCGTAGCGCATCGTATAGACCACATCCTTCAAATCATCTGGATGGCGAGCAAATAGCGTCACGCCCCACTCCCAATCACTCACACCAGTCGCACCGGTAACCAACTGGGTGACACGACCGGCGAATTTTCGCCCCGACGCACCGTGTTCTCCCATGAGGTGCTCGCGCTCATCGAAGCCAAGTGCATACCAATTTTGACTAACGTTACGACGCTTAGCCATTGGGTAGAAACACCACGCATCCTTACCTTTGGGTGGCAACTTCGGATAAAGACGGGGTCGCTTACGCTCCTCGGTGATATTACGTGCATACTCGGAGACTTCAGTGATGGAGAAGAATGAATCACTAAAGACCAGGCCAGCACGTCGTAAATCCAACTGAAGACGTCGTAGCCCGAGAAGATCACGATCGAGTGCCATGATGGCGACCTCACAACGATGACCTAATGTGGCAACCGTCAATACCTGGGTCCCACGCTCAATGGCCTGCTTGACCCTCGCTGTCGCAAGTTCCGGATCGAAATCCTTGGTTGCGTCCCCAAAGAGATGCAACACGTTGAGTCCCTCGGTAACCTCCGAACACGGAATCTCCAGTTCATCCGCTCCTTGGTTGGGCTCCTCTGGCTGCATCATTTCCTCATCTCTTACCATGCTATCTTCTCCTTGTGCGTCCAACCCTGCACCGCCCGGCTACCACACCTGCGGGGCAAATCCGCTACCTCTACCTTAGGAACCCCACCGGCGGTAGCAACAATCGCTCGCCGGCCAACCCTACTACGACAGGGCAGAAAACGGCAATGGGCGACACATAGCGTGCCGCCCATTGCCGTAAAGAACCCGTGACTAGAAGTCCTCCATGCCTCCAGGTGGCATCGCCGCCGACTTCTCTTCTGGCTTATCGACGATCGCAGCCTCTGTCGTGAGGAACAGCGCCGCAATCGATGCCGCATTTTGCAGCGCCGAGCGAGTCACCTTGACTGCGTCAATCACTCCAGCAGCAAACAGATCCTCATAGATGCCGGTGGCCGCGTTCAGGCCGTCGGAACCATTCTTAAGCGAACGCACCTTCTCGACGACGACACCGCCTTCCATACCAGCATTCGTGGCAATCTGGCGCAGTGGACCCTCAAGGGACTTCGCGACTAGACGGACGCCAGTAGCCACATCTGCATCGAGTTGCTTATCGGCCAACTGAGCGACTGCCTCCTGTGCACGCAGGAGTGCAACGCCGCCACCAGGAACGACACCCTCCTCAATAGCTGCTTTCGTGGTCGAGACTGCGTCCTCGATACGGTGCTTCTTCTCCTTGAGCTCCACCTCCGTCGCCGCGCCCACCTTGATGATGGCAACTCCACCGCTCAACTTGGCGAGGCGCTCTTGCAGTTTCTCGCGATCGTAGTCTGAGTCTGTGGTCTCGATCTCGTTTTTGATCTGTGCGACACGACCCTTGATCTCGGTCTCATCGCCAGCGCCTTCAATGATGGTGGTCTCATCTTTCGAGATCTCCACTCGTCGCGCCCGACCAAGTAGGTCAAGCGTCGTGTTTTCAAGCTTTAGACCCACCTCTTCAGAGATCACTTGGCCACCGGTGAGGATAGCCATATCCTGCATCATGGCCTTGCGTCGATCGCCAAACCCAGGAGCCTTGACCGCAACGGAGCGGAACGTTCCGCGAATCTTGTTGACCACAAGCGTGGCGAGAGCTTCGCCATCAACGTCTTCGGCGATGATCAACAGTGGCTTGCCCGCCTGCATGATCTTCTCGAGCACCGGCAAGACATCACGAATCGCAGAAATCTTGGAGCTGTAGAACAAGATGTAAGGATCCTCAAGCACCGCCGTCATCGATTCCGGATCGGTGGAGAAGTATGGAGAGATGTAACCCTTATCGAAACGCATTCCTTCGACCAGATCGATCTCCATCCCAAAGGTCTGCGACTCTTCGACCGTGATGACCCCGTCCTTACCGACGCGTTCAATGGCCTCGGAGATCATCTGACCGACCTCAGGATCGGCCGCAGAGATAGAGGCAACCTGGGCAATCTGCTCCCGTGATTCTGTCTCGCGAGCAAGATTCTTCAGCGAGAGAACAGCCTCTTCTACTGCGAGTTCAATGCCCGTCTTCAACAACATGGGGTTTGCCCCAGCGGTGACGTTTCGAAGGCCTTCGCGGACCATCGTCCACGCCAAAACCGTCGCCGTCGTGGTGCCGTCACCTGCGACATCATCAGTCTTCTTGGCGACTTCCTTCACAAGTTCAGCACCAAGTCGCTCAAATGGATCCTCGAGCTCGATCTCCTTAGCGATCGACACTCCATCGTTGGTGATGGTAGGTGCTCCCCATTTCTTATCGAGCACCACATTACGTCCCTTGGGTCCGAGGGTTACCCGCACCGCGTCAGCGAGCTGGTTCATCCCTGACTCGAGCTTGCGTCGAGCCTCATCATCGAACAGAATCAGCTTAGCCATAGCCACTTTCCTCCATTGTGTTTACCGAAACTAGTGTGTTTACCGAAACTAGCACTCTACATATGAGAGTGCTAACAATCCTAGCCAGGCTGCACGCCATTCACGCACGCTCTGCCCCTCAAAATTCCGTTCACCCGGTGCATCAGCCGCAGAGGACTCACCATCCCTTGTCTAGCTTCCTCATTCCGATCCGCGTTGCGCCTGCAGCAAAGCCCGCAAACTTGGACCTCGGCGAGCCAGTACTCAGACCGTCTGCGCATAGGGCCACGCAAACTTCTAGGATGATACGTCGTGGTCGTCAAAAACTCCCTGAGCCCAAGGAACACCGTGGCGCTCGTCATACCAGCTCGCAATGAAGCTCCACGACTCCCGCATGTGCTCGATATCGTCACCTCTGATCAGCCTGCTCTTTTTGACGAGATCATCGTTGTAGACGATGGTTCCGCTGACGCGACCCAAGAGGTAGCCCATCAGTTCCCACAGGTACGTGTTGTCGCTATTCGCGACGGGAGGCCCGGCAAGGGTAAAGCGCTGCGGGTGGGTTGGGAACGGTCCACGGCCGACATTGTCGTGACCTGTGATGCGGACTTAGGCTCGCTGCAGCATGCACAGTTGAGTCGTCTTGTTTGGACGCTCACAAGCCAACGGCAGTTGCGGCTGGCGAAAGCGGCCTACGGCAACTCTGCTGATGACAGTGGACGGGTGACGGAACTCACTGCAAAGCCACTGCTAGAGGTTTTCTTCCCTTCCTGTGCCGACTTACAGTCTCCACTCAGCGGTGAGATGGCGTTCTATCGTGACGACGCGATCTCCCTAGATCTTCCGGATGACTACGGTGTCGACATCGCCATTCTGTTGGAACTCGCGCAGCGTTATGGGCGCAGCGCCATCGCCGAAATCCCATTTGGCATCAAAGATCACCCCCACCAACCGCTCTCGTCGCTCGGCATTCAATCTCGGCAGGTCATCCGGGCGCTCCTCGAGCGCGTCGAGCGGCTCCAGATAGATCCGCAGGAGCCGATCCCGGAATCTCTGATCACGCAACTCCTCTAGCCCGATCCAGCCTCGTCCCTTGCTGCCGTGGCTAGCTGAGTAAGCAGCTCGAGCGGGTTGGCTAACGCCACATCTAGACCAAAAAGCTCACTCAACACCGATACCCGGTGCCCTCGCTGGCGCACGGCCTGCACTGTCTCGGGTGCAGCAGAGCCGACAATCACCCAAACTGGCGTGCCTTGACTCTCAGCAAGCCTGAGAACACCGCCCACCACCTTCCCACCAAGCGACGTGTCATCGAGCCGACCCTCACCAGTAACGACAAGATCAGCATCGCCGATATGGCGCGCCAATTGGACTCGATCGGCCACCTCATCAAACCCAGAGGTGAGCTCGGCTCCGATCGCCAACAGGGCCCCCGACAAGCCTCCCGCCGCGCCAGTCCCAACAAAATGGTCAAGATCGATCCCGTACCAACGCTGGTACCAGTTTCGTGCCGCGCCAAGCCTCATGGTGAGCAGTCGTACCGCTTCCGCACTCGCTCCCTTCTGGGGAGCAAAAATGACGGCCGCATCGCTAAAACGAGTCTGCACGTCGAGTGCTACCCTCAGCAAACTGGTATCAACTGCAAGACGACGCTGTCGTACCCTTCGGATAAAACCAAGTCCACCATCGGTAACCGCAGAACCGCCACAACCAACCACAATGCGGTGTGGCTCTGATCTTCGTAACGTCTCTTCGAGCAGGATCGCTACGCCGGTCGAGTCTGCACGTATCGGATCATTGTTCGCAGCACCACCGATACGCGTTAATCCGATGGCCTCCGCCGTCTCAAGGATCACCTCAACGTTGCCCTTATCGAGAGCACGATAACCAAGACGGGCACGACATGGACGACCAAGAGCATCGACAGTCGCCACCTGTTCCCATCGGTGGGCAAGGACTTCAAGGAAGCCATCGCCCCCATCAGAGAGGGGACACTCTCTTACCTCGTCAGCCCTTAGCGCACGCGCAAAGGCATGGGAGGCCTCCTGTGCCGACGCGGTACCCTTCAAGCTGTCAAAAGCGGCTAGAACCTTCACGCATCCCGCCTTACCACATGACACTACACTAAAGCACGACACCCATTATGCAGCAAAAGTCACGATATCTTTTTGTCACCAATAGAGGACCGATGCAGGTCGGCGCCGACGGCCATACCCTTATCCGCTCAGGAGGAGGACTCGCAAGTGGCTTGCTTGGGCTGATGGACCAACCGGGGCACGACGAAATTCGATGGTTATTCCCTATCTCCTCCGAAGCCGAAGTAACCGCAGCGCGCGAGCATCGCTATGAGGCGATCCAACCAGGTTTCTGTCCTGCACCCGTCAACGCGCAAGACCACAGAGTCGCCTATCAAGTGATCGCCAACGAATACTTCTGGTATCTTTTCCATGGGCTCTTTGACCTCAGCTTCGAGCCAATCTTTGACCAGGCCTTTTTCGACGCCTACGATCAGTATCGTCGTTTCAATGACCAGATGGCTGACGCAGTATCGAAACTTGACCTGAGCGCTACCACAATCATTATCAACGATTACCACCTGATGCTGATGCCCCAACTCTTGCGTGATCGCGGATTCGGTGGTTCGATCGTTCTGTTCTTTCATACGCCGATCTGCACGGCGGCTGAATCCGACCTTATCCCGTCAATCGTCCGCGACGAACTGCTCCGTAACTTCGCTGCCGCTAACGTCATCGGCCTCCACGCTCATCATTGGGAACAATTTTTTATCGATTCCTTCGGCCACCGTGGGTCTCGACTGCCCCCAACGGTAGTGGCTCCCCTCCCAGCCGACACACTTGGCATGATAAACTCAGTCTCCGACGAAGCGGTCGCCCGCGAGCGTGATCGGCTCGAACCACTTGCCATGGGGCTCCCCACAATCCTGAGAGTCGACCGAATTGAACCGTCGAAGAACCTCCTGCGGGGCGTCTATGCCATCGATAGCATGCTGCGCCAGAACCCGAAGGCACGCGGAAATTTCAGAGCCCTCCTCTTTGCCTACCCATCGCGAAGTACCATTCCCAAGTATCGCCGTCTGACCGTTGAACTCGAGACGCTCGTCAAGGAGGTCAATGAACGCTGGTTCCATGAAGGCTGGAACCCTATTCACCTCGACCTCTCCGACCATCCCGCCAGAAGCCTTGCGAGTTACCAGCTCTTTGATGCCCTCTTGGTCAACCCGCTGCGCGACGGCCTGAACCTCGTCGTCTTTGAAGCTGCTCTCGTCGCCAAGCCGACCGCACAAATTGTGCTCTCTACCGAAGCTGGCGCCGCCGAGCACGTTGGCCAATGGCTTGAACTCATCAACCCGCTCGACATCGCTGAGACAGCAGGGGCACTCGACCGGGCGCTCGGGGGTGGCGATCTTGACCCTGTCAGATCATGGACCAGCCAGAATACGTGGACAAGGTGGTTGGAGACCATCAACCGTGCTCTTCGCTGAGTTTCGCCAGGTCTATCTCCAACACCCCACGACGGCCCTTCTTGTCTTCGACTTCGATGGAACGCTTGCCCCCATCGTGTCAACGCCTGGCCAAGCCCGCCTTGATGTCCAGCTCCGCCAACCGCTAGTGAAACTGAGCAGACAAACAAACGTCATCATTCTCTCCGGTCGCCCAACTGACTATCTTCAGGAGCAATTCGTCGGTATTAAGGTCGATCTCATCGGTAACTATGGCCGTCCAGAGACGCTGGAACCAACGGATCAAACCCTGCTTGAGGCGCTCGTCAGACGGGCTCGCCAAGAGTTGCCCACCGCCATTTTGGTGGAGGAAAAGCCAAGTTCGCTCGCGCTTCATTATCGTCGCGCTCCCGATCGAGCATCTGAGGTCCTGGACTGGAGCCGTCGGCAACAACGCGAGTACGACGTTACCCTCGACTTTGGAAAATCTGTGGTAGAGGTCAGCGTTGGTGATCACTCCGACAAAGGAACGGTACTGCGTCGACTGGCTGGAGGTCACTCCGCTGTGCTGTACGCCGGTGATGATGTGGGAGATATCCCGGCCATGAAGGCACTCCAAGAGTTCGACACGCCGACGTGTGGACTTGCCATCGCCTCCGAACAGTCTCCAGCTGAGCTAACTGTGCTCGCCGACGAGAGTATTTCCCGATCGCAATTTGTCCATTATCTCGTCTTATTGACCTCTGTTAGCAATACCTGAGGATCACGCGCACGCGCGAGAAAGTTTAGAATCGACAAATCGCTCCGATACCTTCTTGCAACTTGCAAAGGTGGATCAGATCATGGGAAATGTTCAAGAAACCTGGCGCGAACGCAGAGAGCAGATTCTGCGAGCAGCTATGGATGTTCTCGTCAACGACGGCGCCAGCAGTCTAACGATTCGTAGTGTTGCAAAAGCCGCTGGTGTGGACCCTGCGCTGATCTATCACTACTTTAGCTCGAAGGCGGATCTGCTCCAGGAGGTGACCTATATCCCGTTGGAGGTAGAGACCGAACTGGCAGATCCCTCTCGTGATCTGATGTGGAGGCTCTCCATCTTTGATCGACCATCAGCGGCACTATGGATTACGGCCCTCATGATCTGTATGGTCGACGCCAGGGAGCGAGGCGCTGAGCAGTTTGGCCACCTTCTCGACCTCTTGCTCCCCAACGGCGATCGAGCCAAACGAACGATGGTGGTGGGATTGCTCTTCGAACGCTATCTCTTGCACTCCCAAGCGTGTGAGGATGCGGCTTTACGGCGCTATGCAGAGCTGGTAGAGGCGGTCTAAGGAGTCAAGCAATAATAACTTGAACAGTCACGGAGTCTGTGCTATCATGTGAGCATGGCCGACGCAGCATTGA